>JAUJNC010000079.1 GCA_030446525.1 Armatimonadaceae bacterium | reverse complement strand
TGCCCCCCGACCCCGCCCGCTTCGCGGCGATGGTGTGGGACCGGCCCCTCGGCGCGGGGCCACTTTGTTTTGCCGCCATTGTTCCTCGCGCCGTGACTTTTTGTCCCGGTCGTATTTTGTGCTCGGCAGGGGGGGGGCGCCAGGGGGACCATGGGGCCGAATCCGCCAACTGGGACCAAGGCTCTGCGCGTGGGGGTAACAAAACGGGGACAAAACAGGGACAGCCAAAGGCTCCGTGGGCGAGGGCTTGACCGATTCGACACAAAGTTTTCGCCGGCGAACCCTTTGCTTTACCCTACGCGACGCGCGCGAGGGGGCGGCGGGGTGCAGCAGAACCACCGGAGACCGTACCCGGGTTTTGCCGGCGCAAGCGGGCCGCTTAAGACCGGCAATGCTTCGGTGTGAAATCCGCCCCCCCTGTGACATATAGCTTTATAGAATCTCTCATCCTTCCTACATCGGTGGCCCGCCGGCCTCTGCTCTCGGCGGGCCTTTTTTCGGGGCGCAGCGTCAGAACGCCCCGGAGCCGAGGAACGCTCTCCCTGCCCTGTCGTCCCCCTTGTGCCCTGCTCCGGCGAAAGCGTCACCGGTTAGAAGACCCGGTTGACAAGCGTGGAGCCGGCCCCTATACTGGCATCCATCCACCAGGCCGTCTTTGATGACGGCGCTCTGCCCCAGCGATTTGATGCCGCGACCGGGGCAGAGCAACCGGGAAGGAGAATCATCGATGAAAGCACAGTGGGGGACACAGGTTACCGCCCTCGGCATGGTGGCACTGGCGCTGCTGGCGGGAAGTGTACGGCCAGCGGGGGCGCAGACGATTATCTCCACTATCCCCGGCAACGCCGACTTCGGTGCGGGCGGTACTGTGGTTATCGGGCAGACCTTCACCACGCCCGCCGACAACGTGTTCACCAGTTTCGCCTTGCAACTCTATAACACTGAGGCGCTCACCCTGTCCGTCTTCGCTTACAACGAGATTACCAACAGGACCGTGGGCGGCCCGCTCTTCACGAGTGCGCCCACATCCCCCACCCTGGTGGCGGGCCAGAACGGGTACAGCTTCTCCACGGGTGAACTGAGCCTGACGACGGGGCAGGTGTACGCGGCCCTACTTTCGGGCGCGACCAGCTACTATGGCCCCCGCACCGGTGGCCCTCCCGACGCCTACCCCGGCGGCAAGTTCATCGTCGGCAGCAACCTCCCCGGCCCGTTCACCCCGTGGGAGAATACCTTCGGCGGGACCCGGGACCTGACGTTTACGGCGACCTTCGCCATTCCCGAACCCGGCACCCTCGCCCTGCTCGGCACGGGCACCCTCACCCTGCTGGGCTGCGGCTGGCGACGGCGACGGCGGGCGGCGTAACAAGGGCGAGCGCCCGTCACACGTGACAAGGGCCGGGGAAACAACCCCGGCCCTTCGTCGTTGGCGCCCGGCAGACACTAAAGTTGGTGCCGGCAGACACGAAGTTGATGCCGCAAAGCGGCATTACCCGTAGCAAGCAAAAGGCATTATCGTACGCAACTTTTGCTGATAATTCGGCTCGTCCGGACGGCCGTGATAATGTCGCCTTCGCCGGTTCGGAATGGTCGTTAAAATGGGAATTATCACGACGATAAAACTGGCCCGAAAACACGAGCATCCGCGGGCTTCACCAACATCGACAAAAACGGCATCTCGGGAGGGGCGCCTCACAGCGAGTACCGGCCGGTCTGCTTCATGCGCTCCGCAGCGGCCGCCCGCTGCCGCCGGCCCGCCCGCTCCGTCGCCTCCATCGCCCGCTGCTGGAGCGCCCGGGCCTTCTCGTGCACCACGCCCGCCTTGCCGTCCGTGAGGCCCCCTGCCGCCTGCTTCAGCAGCGAATCCAGCTCCTGGCGCTCCGCCTCAAGGCGCGCGTCATCGGGCCGCAAAACCTCGAACCTTTTGGGCAAATAGCGCAGGTACAGCCACTGCGCCGCCCGGTCCCCTTCGGCCACGGCCTGGCGGACGGCGTCCAGCAGATCGCCCAGCGGCAGGCCCTCGCAGTCCTCCTTGACGAACTCGCGCTTGGCGGCCGCGCTCGCCATCTCGGCGTCGCCCAGCCTCGGCTGCGCCCGGTCCTCCTGCGTGAGCGCCGCTATCCGGCGGGCCTTCGCGTGCACCTCGCCGGCCACGCCAAGCGCCTCCGCCTCCGGGGCGTCCAGGACGCCGGCGTGCTCCTTGAAACTCGCCTGGTGCGCCTCGTTCGTGATAAACCGGGCGGCGTCCGTGCGTTTGGCGAAGTCCGCCTCCGCCGCGGTGAACCGGCGCAGGGCCGCGTCAAGCCGAGCCTCGTCGCCGGCCATCTCCCGCTCCAGCTCGGCGGCGGTTTTGGTGCTCAGTCCCGCGACGGGGTCTGTTGTCATCTCGGTCATGTTCATGTTCCTTCTGTGTGTCGTATTTGTCTAGTCGAAACGCGTGTTTATCTGGGTGACGCCGCGCGGCTTGCCCTGCTGGACGGCCAGGCCCAGCGCCGTCACCAGGTCGTCGTGCGTGCCCACCGCGAAGGCGCCGTACCGGTCGTTCGCCTGCTCGTCTACCCGGATTTCGTAGTCCTGGAGTTCGCGGGCCAGGGTCCTGGCCTCCGCCGTGTCGGGCAGGTGGATGCGCTGCGTCTGCAAGAGCACCTGAAGCCGGCTGACCAGGTGCGCCTTGCCCAACGACACCTTGAGCCCCCCGTTCTCCCACTCCTCGCTGCGCCGGTCCCCGTGCGTGAAGTAGACCGGCGTCACGCTCACCCCGGCCGCCTTCATCAGGTCCACGACGGGCTGCCCGACGCCCGTCGCGTCCAGGTAGATGGTCAGGGCGACGCCGGCCTTGGCCTGCTGGCGCGCCCGCCAATCGTCGCGCCAGAATGCCTCCTGCTCCGCCTGGAGCTGCGCCCGCGCGGCCGCGCCCCTGGCCACCTCCGCCAGCCGCTCCGCCACCTTCGGATAACTCGTACCAAGCGGCAAGCGCTCCAGATGACGGGCGACGAAGTGCTCTTCCGTGCCCCGCCACTCCTTTTCAATCACCGCGATTGCGGTCGGGTCGTGCTTCTGCCCGATGTCAACGCCTATCGTTACAGCGCCCACGTCGTCACCTCCTCAGCAAACGCGTTGTCGATGTCTTCGCGCCGGAACGCGGAGCTTTGCGCGTCCAGGAACCGGCACATGTACTCCTGCTCGAACCACCACTCCCCCATGTTCTGCCGCTCCTCTGCCAGGAACTCGGCGCTGATGCGCGGGCAGTGCGTCGCCGGCACCTCGTAGCGGTCCCAATCGCCCGCGCTGCGCCAGGCTTCATAGAACCAGCCGCGCGTGCCGAACGGCGTTGACAAAGCCACGAGCGCGCCCGCGCTCACCGCCAGCATCGGCCGCACGCTCATGTACAGGGCGTCCGGGACCCAGGCGCCTTCGTCAACCGCCAGGAGGTCCACCCCGGAAAAGCCGCGGACGGTGTTCTCCTTGCCCGGCAGGGAAACCACGCGGGAACCGTTCTCCAACGTCAACGTCAACGCCGTCTCGGAATCCGGCGAGACGGGCCTGCCGAGGTCGCCGTATGCGCTAATCACGCGCTTGAACAGTTCCCCGCTTTGTCTCAAACTCGGCGAAACGAGCAGCGTCAGGCTTCGCGGTTTGTAGAGGGCCGTGTGCAGCGCCTTGATTGCCGTCACCGTCGATTTGCCCGACTGCCGGGAACAGCAGAGCAGCATTCGTGGCGATGAAGACCGCAGCGCCTTCTCCTGCCACGGGTCCGGGACGATGCCCGCGCGCCGCGCCAGCCGCACCGGGTCGAGTGCGCAGGACAGGTCGGAGGACAAATCAGAGTTACATTGTAACCCTGATTTGTCGGGCCGGCGCGACAAACGCCTACTCATCAACATCGAGCGCCTCCGCTATGGCGAGCCGCGCCTCGGGGAACGGGGCCAGCGCCGACAGGATCACGAACCGCAGGTTCACCCATTCGGGCGTCAACACCACGTTCGTGACCGGCCGCCGGTCGAGCTCGCCCTCGACTTCGGCCAGCAGCTCCAGGCAGCCGCGCGCCTCCCGCACCCCGGCCAGCGCCGTCCGCAGGTCGCCGGCCGCCTCCGCCTTGTCCAGTATCGCCAGCGCCCGCGCCTTCAGGCTGCCGAGCTGGCCCAGGAGGTCATCAGCTTGTGTTACCTCCTGGGCCGCCTGTGCCTTTGCGAGCGCCGCCGGCAGGTGCGAAGCGCGGTGCCTGGTCACGGAATCCTCGCTCGTTTCGCGGAATAACGCGGAGATTTCGCGGGCGCTCTTGCCGGCCACGATGGCCGCCTCGATTCGGCCGCGCTCCGGGGACGAGCAGATTTGACACAGGCGCGGCATCGCTCAGCGGCCCGACACGGCCGCGTGCGCCGCGGCCGCTTCGCGCGCCTGCTGCCGCTCGGACATCAAGCGCGAACGCTCCTTGCGCTGCTGCCGGTCGAGTTCGGCGGCCACGGCCTCCGCCGTGGTGTGGACGCCCGCGACGTAGGGCGCCAGGGACGCGTCAACCTCCGCGACGGGCAGCCGGGAGGTCGTCACCGAGACCAGTTCCGGGTTCCCGACCGGGCCGTCGGCCTGGAGCAGGGCGATGGCCTCGCCGCCGAGTTGATGGAAGCGCGCGGCGGAATCCAGCATCACTCGCACGGGGGCGCGCAGAGACTCGGCCGCTTGTCGCCGGGCGGCGTTGTAGGTGGCAGCGGCCTCGGCGCGCTCCTGCTGGATGGCCGCGACGCGTTCGCGCCGGCGCGCCTTCTCTTCCTGCTGCTGGGCCTCGGCGAGCGCCTGGCGCCGCTCCGCGAGCCGGCCGTCAAGCGTGTTCAGGGCCTCGGAGAGCGCGGTAAAGGACGCCTGCGCCGCGGTGACGGCGGCGGCGTCGGCGGCGCCGTCCACGAGGGCGGCGCGCTGCGCGTCCAGCTCCGCGCGGGCCTTCTCGGCGTCGGCGTCGATCTGGCCCCGCCGCGCCTCCAGGCGGTCAATTTCGCCGGCTATCGTCTTGCTTGGCTGCATCCCTAGTACCTCCCCAGGCGCTCGTTGAAGCGTGTAACCCGCTCCCGCTCCTGCTCCTGCCGGGCGTTTGCTTCGGCCCGGATTTGGTCAAAGACGTTCGCCGGGGCGGGCTTGGCTTCGTCGGCGGCATCGCGCGTCATCTGCGCCAGTTCGCGCGCGATTGTTTCCAGCGAATTGATAGGAAGCTCGCAAAGCTCGCGTTGCTGCTCCGTGGTTAGGCCGAACTTGCCGCCTATCATGGCAGCCAGTTCGGGCGCGGTTCTCGTCGGTCCTGTCATCGGTTGTACTCCTGCGGGGCGGGTTCGCCCGTGCCAGCTGCGGCGGGGCTGTCCCAGTCGGGCTCCACGGGGGCGTCCGTGCCGGGGTCTTCGCCGGGCGAGGCCGCCGTGTCGGCGGCCTGCTCCTGCTCCTCGGCGGCCTCCCGCCGTATCTGGTCGAAGACGGTCTCCGGGGCGGGCGCGTCGGCCGCGCTCACGGCGTCAAAAGTCTCTGGCATCTCGTTGTGTCCTTCTATCCTCGGGGCGGTTGTTAGCTCGGCGCCGGCTGCCCCGTTCAGCGGCGCGGTGCGTGCTCCCCTTGCCCGCCGGTCTCCAGCCCCAGGTGCAGCGCGCAGGCGGTCCTAATCACGTCGGATCGGTTCGTCGCTCCGCCCTGCGCCCTGGCCGCCGAATCCAGCGCCGAGACGAGCCGCGGGGGCAGGAGCACCGAGACGCGGCGCAGGTCCCGGGGCTCTTCGGGCGGCCTGCCCGGATGTTGCTGCGAGTCGCTCATATCTGCTTCCTCTTCTTCCTGTCCGCTGGATGCAGCCGCTTAAAACGTATATCCGATGCGTATTCTATTTGTTTAGACGAGGATAAGCAAGTATTTGTTCCGTGGAGATTCGATTTGTTGCTGCAATTCTGTCGCGTGGGCTAGAAACCTCTGCGTGCTACCAATCGCTGACATCCCGGCGTTTGCTCCGCCACGGGATCGAGGGAGGAAGCGACGGCCCCGGAGGGGAAATCGCGGATTGTAATGAGCGCTAAGGAGTAGTGCTTTGCCCGAACTAGAAGTCTGGGAGGCTGATTCTTTTGTCACTGTCAACACGAGCGGGAAGACCTGCCCGATGCAAATCGATTGTTCGCATATCGCGGCCCTGAACGGTCTGCGACTAAAGAAGTCACTTTTGGTAAAGTCGGTCGGTCATCCGGAAGTCACACCGCTTGCCCTTTGTTGTGAATTCGTTGGCAACATTCTCGCACAGCATTTTGGGATCCGGACACCACAGCCTGCCATAGTCGAACTTAGCCCGGAGTTCGTGGGGGCAATGAGGTCACACCCCGAAGTCACGAGGAACAGGATCAACCTCCAGACGGGTTTTGGCGTTGGGGTGGAGTATCTGCGAGGCCTTGCTGCCGTGGAGCGGAATGTCGTCCTCCAACTACCCAGGGAACTCGCCCAAGCTGCCCCGATTTACGCTTTCGATATGCTCGTCCAGAACCCCGACCGGACGCGCGAGCGCAAAACGAACTGCGCATGGCGAAACGGCAACCTTCTCGCTTTCGATTTCGAAATGTGTTTCAGTTTCGTCTTGGTTCTGTTCGCGGCAACCGAGCCGTGGCAAGTGGACCCGCAGATGGCGCGTGATCACCTTTTTCACCCTAGCCTACGCGGAAAAGTCCATGACTGGAGTGGCTTTATGACGGATTTGGCAGCATTATCAGATGGTAAAATAGAGCAGTTGTTTGCCTCACTCCGGTACCATGGATGACGCACGCGACCAAGATTGTGCGGCACTTGGCACCGTTCGCACACACGCTAAGGAATTCGAGAGGGAGTTGAACAGGAGCCTGCTCCCATGAGTCACAAGCTAACATACCAGTACAGTGTAGCGCGCTACTTGCATGATCCCTCCACCGGCGAAGCCTTGAATATCGGCATCGTTCTTTATTGCGCTGCGGCTGTTTACCTCAAGGCGCGATTGAACGGACGGTTCAAGCGGCTTTCCGATGCTTTTGCTGGCTTCAACGGTGACCAGTACCGCAGCACCATCAACCGGATCGAGCGAGCTTTCGATCGATGGGCAGAGCGGCTCGGGCCGACATTCTCCAGTTCGACGAAGCCCCCCGTGACTTAGTGCAGATCGTAGCTGACATCTGGCCGGATCAGGGGCTGTCTTATCAATTTGGTCCCACGCTCTGCGGTGTGACGAAAGACTTGGATGAAACACTGGATACGCTATTCGAGCGATTCATCCTCTCCCAGTATGACCAGACACAACGCGTGAAGAGAGATGACAAAGATGTTTGGGCGGTTTATCAGAATGTCCTTCGGAGCGAGAACGTAAGTCAACACCTGGAAGAAAAGACATTTCAGGTGGACGATTTCGATTATACGTTCGACTACGCATTCAGGAACGGAAGGCAGGCTCTCCAACCGGTATCAATGGATTACGCGGAGAAGCGTAGTATTCGTGACCGCGTGGACAAGCTATTGGGCGAAGCACAAGTGTTGGGACGCCAACAGGCACTTGGCAAGTTGTACTTGCTTCTGGGGAAACCTACTGATCCAGATCATATGTCGGCCTACCGTAATGCCCTCAAACTCCTCAATACAATGGAACTTGAACATCAAATTGTCGAGGAAGAACACGCTGAGTCCTTTGGCAAAGAACTTGCGCGACTCATGCGAGACTATGGCTTAATCCGCGATTAGTAGTAGCCAATCAACCTAACATACCGCTTGCACTAGGCACGGATGCGGCCCGCAGTTTGCTCTGCGCCCGCGGGCACGACACTCCCGATAACGTAACACAACCAGGCATCACAGGTCTTGGAGCGACCCAGGCAACTGCACGCCCCCGGTCAGGCTGAATCCGGCGCCAAAACAGCGGATTTTCAAAGCGCGCCGGTTCGGCGGTCGGCTTTGTCGCGCCGGCGCGACAAAGCCGGGGGCTTTCACCCGTACCACTTGCGCGGCTGTCCCGGTTCGGCGGCTTCCTCGAACAACGAGCCGCAGGGCGCAGGTACGCCGTCCCACCACGCCGACAGCCCTGATAGCGCCCGCAGGCAATCCGCGGCCGCGCGTCCGTGTCGGCTGCCCGGCCCGCACCAGGCGCAGCAGCTCCCTGCCCGCCGCCAGCGTCGCCGCCGCCGGGTCCGTGACGACTCCGACGCCTGCGACGGGCACCGGCCCGCCCGGCAGCTCGCCGTCGAGCGCGGCGCAGATTAAGTCCCGGTACGGCTCCAGGTATTCGCGCTCCGTCATGCCGTCGAACGGGTTCGCAATCGCGTCAGAACCGCCTGTGAGAGCGGTTTCGGGTGCGGGCGGGTGTTGTGGCCGTTGGGCCTCTTCGGGCGCCACAGAGGGCGATCCCGGCCCGACGTCCTCGTGCTCGCGGCGCAGCAGGCCGAGTAGTTCGGGCTTGTGGCGGAGGAGGTAGTCCCCCACGGCCGGGGTGAGCGCCGAAGCAGGGCCGAAGGCACGCAGCCTGTCGCCGTCAATGGTCACAGTCACCCGGCGCCGGTGCAACTCCTCAAGAAAGACGGCAGGGGGCATTGTCGTTGGAGGCATTAGATAATTACCTCCTCCCAAGCACCTTCGTGCCCATCGTTGCTGTCGGAATCAGCGAACGGGTCGGCAAGATCGCTCAGGTCGTCATCATCCGGCGGCGTGCTGTGTGTATCAGGTGTATGTTGTGTATCAGTCCCCGCCCTACCGTCTTTTGTATTCGAGCCAGCCGCTTCTTGCCCTCGAAATACATTCTCCCTTACGGAGGGAGTTGATACACAACATACACCTGATACACACTTTCGGATTCGGTAGCGGGCCACGCGTTGCACCGTGCCCGCGTTTTCGAGCCGGAGTCCGCCGAAAATGCGGTCTACCCGCCCGCGCAGCATCTTGCCAAAAGCTTTAGCGGCGCTGTCTCCGTGCTCGACTATCTCGGCCTCGATCGCCAGGTCGAGCACGTCGGCGGTCTTGACTTTCGCTTCGCCGTGCTTCTCGTACCACGCCTCGAAAAAGCCGGCCCACTTCTCCCGCTCGGGGTCCAGGCGCTCATAGAGCTCTGTGCGGTTTTCCAGAAAGCCCGGCACGCCGATGGTATCGAGTATGCCGCCCACGACCAGGCACCAGGACTCGTACGAGCCGAGCAGCTTGCCTTTCCATGTCGGGCGCCCCGCCTCCAGCCAGGCCCGCACCAGGGTGAGAGCCGCGGCGATGAGCTGCGGTCGATTCTGATGCGTCCATTCGCGGATGTCTGCGATTTTGAAATCCTGGCGGTCTTCGGGCCGCTCCTGTTTCGCGTCAATCCGGATCGAGACGGTGCGCCGCACCTGCTCGTCTTCCATCTCGACGTTGTTCGCTGTCCCGACCCACACGCAGCGGATGGGCAGGCGCACCAGGGTGTCGTTGCGCCCGAACAGCCGGTCTTCCCATTCCGTCGCGGTGAGGGCCGCGGCCAGGCTCGCCGAGCTGAGCCGGCGCTTGATATTGTCAAAGAAGATGAACGGCGGCCCGTCCGACAGGGCGCTCGTGATGCGCTTGCGCCACTCCTCCTCTTCCGTCGGCGCCGTCGCGACGGTCGCCCCGCCGGGGCTGAAGATTCCCGTCACCACCTGCACCAGGAGCGTCTTCCCGCTCCCCGGTGTCGGCGCGTCGATGAGATTGAGCGGGACCGGCCCCCGGATCACCTGCCGCACGAAGGGCACCAGCGCCAAGCCGAGGGTGTGCGCGCGCGATGCGCTGTCCCGCCGTTCATCGTCCGGATCGTCGCCGACGGGCTTGCCGTCGCGCACGAACGGGAAGTCGCCCAGCAGCGTGTCCAGCAGCAGCGCCTTGGCTTTCTGCACGTTGGCCGGCGTCGGCGTGGAGTCCGGCAGCCGGAGCCCTTCCGCGTCGTGGTAATAGACTCGTGCCGCGGGCTGGTACCCGGGCTCCGTGACGAGCGTGCCGTCCGGCGCAACGATAGGCGCGGTCACGATGGCGTCTAGGGCCGGGAAGCCCGGCCAGGAGGGCATCGCCAGGATGTCCTTGACGACCTTCTCGCTGGGTGCGACGGGCACGGCTCCGCGTTTATCCGACGTGCTGACGAAGTTCACGGCCCGCGCCAGGTGCCCGCACAGGGCCGCCTCGCTGAGCGTTTCGATGGCGGGTCGCCCTTTCGTGTCCGTGCCGATGCGTACGAGGCGCCGGTCTCGTACGAATATCTGCGGCGGGTCGTTCGCCTTTTTCAGGGCGTCGAGGGCGTCGGCGGACACGTCCCGCAGGTGCCGCCCGTTCGTCTCGATAACCGGCAAGCCCTCGGCCGACGTCGCCGCCTCGGACGCCTCGGCGCGCTTTCGCCGGCCATGCTCGCGCGCCGCCGCCGACCCGGGCGGGCTGTAGAACTCTGTGCAGCCCGACAGACTGAACGCCACGGTGCGCGCCCCGTAGGTGTCGCCGTTGCCGAAGCGCACTGCATCCCACTTGGGGCGCATCAGCGCGGAGCCCCGGAACAGGCGGTCCAGGCGGGCGGGATCGTCGCCGGTCCAGAAGGCGAGCAGCGAGCAGAGCGAAGCGTCGGCCTCTGATTGGGACGTGAACCCTTGCCCTTGCCAGTCACCACGGTACAGGGCGGCGATTTTGTCGCCGTTGTTTGCGCGCGTGGCCAGGGCCAGCAGGTCGTTGTCGTCTTGCGGGACATCCGCGCCTTCACCGCGCCCTTTTTCGCGCGGCGGGCGCGGCGGCGGCGGGGGCCACACCTCGCGGTGCATCTCTTCGACTTCGGCCTGGCGCGCCTCGATACCCGCCGGCGTGCCGCGCCAGCTCCTGCCGGTGATTGTCAAGAACCGCCCCTCCTCGTACACCTCGGTGGTGCCGCGCTTGCGCCCGCCCGGAGGGAGGGCGGCTCGCACGAACACGCGCAGGCCCTTGCCTGACGGGGACACCTCGGTGTAGGAGTCGAGCAGGGACACGAAGCGCGCCGCTTCGGGGGTCAACTCCTTCGTGTCCGTGATGGCGTCGTCAAGGTCCACCCCGGCGAACGGGTCGGAGGGTGTCAGCACGAAGCCGACGCCGGCGAAGCGGCCCCGGCTCTCCTGATAGGCGCGCGCCGCCGTGGCGAAGTCGCTCCAGGTCGCCGGGTCGGTGGAGGAGGCGTTCCGTCCCGTCTTCGGGTCGTGGGGCACTTTGGTGACTTTGGCGCCGCCCGCCTTGGCCGGGTCTTCTTTCCTGACCGCCTCCCAGACGACCCACTGCGGGAGCCGCGTCAGTTCGGGGGGAATCGCTTCGAGCCGGGGAGAGAGGATGGGTAACGGTTCGCTCACGGCAGGCTGCCCTCCCGCCGCGCACGGCTCAGAACGGCATCCACGACATCGGCGACTTCGTTTCTGACGGCGTTCTGGTACCGGCGCGGTACGCCGCCCATGCGCCAGAAGAAGGGGTAGTGCCGCACGCTGTTCGTGTCGCGGCGCATCGAAACCGAATAGTGCTTCGGACCGCGCGGCTGGTGGATCGTCACGTCGGCCTGGGCGACGAGCGGCCCGTTAAGCCCGAAGACGTAGGCGGTCAGGTGGATTTCGGGGGCGTTCATCGGGCGCCCCCTTCCCGCTGGTGCTCTTCCCACGCAGTGATGATGGTGTTTGTGAGCGGCTGGCGCCACTCGCGGGGGAATTCGAACAGATTCGTGTAACGCCGTTGCCCGGTGGCTTCATCGATCCATGATCGTTGCGGCGAGGCGACCCAGGCAGCCTGTCCCGGCTGCTGCACTAGGCGGAATTCCCGCACGGTGATCGCCGTTGGATCGCGTCCTATCCGCACCGCCACAAAGGCAAGCAGGTTGCCCTGCTCGACCGGCTTGAGTTCAATGACCTCGAAGGTCGGCAGTTTCTTCGTCGGTTGCGGCGCCTGTGGCCGCGTTTGTGTAGGTGTCACTCCCCACGCTCCTTCTTGAAAGCAAAAGGCCAGACAGCGGCGCGGGGATGCGCTGTCTGGCCTTTGCAACGGCTCGGGGGCATGACTCCCCGAACATTGCGCAAACTGTTTCCCCGGCGCTCGTTGTTGCAGGCTGGAAGGAATCTGGCCTTACGAAAGAATCTGAGCGCGAGTTGGTGTATAATAGAATGTCGCCAAGACATTCGAATGGGGCTGCCAGGCCCCGTTCACCAAACCGCGCGGTCCTCTTTCGGGGGGACCGCGTTTCCTTTTATGCCTTGGTTATGCACATATTATAACCGTGTTGTGTCATCGTGTCAAGCGGATTTCGATAACACTCTTTTCTGTTCGGTTCGGCGCCGCCGCATACCTGCTCGATTAGCGCAGCGGTGACTGCAAAAGGTTTGCCCCACCCGCGTGATAACGAACGCGCTCTTGCACTCAGGGCACCGGGAGACGGGCGTATCAGCCTTGGCTATATCTCGGAGTGCCATCAGCACCCAGGCATTCAGGTAGATGACGCCGCCCTTTATCTTTTCTTCGATTTCAATTTCTGATGTCCGGAACCATTGGTCCCGCTCGTGAAACAAGCCCCTAAAATGACCACCCGGAACGTACCTCACGCCAATACCCACGGGGACGTTGTCTTCGAGTAGTCCGCTAAGCGTAAAGATGGTGTCACCCTGCTGATGCCGCTCGTTGTCTGCTTTCTCATCGAGGAACCGGCGATTAAGCTCGTAGATGCGGGCCAGAAGATGCAAGTTCGCGCGCCAATCGTCGCGCAGCTGCGCCGGTTTGGCCGTCACCTTTGCCAACCGGGTTTCCCAGGCAGGCCCCTTGTTTACGTCAAGCCCTTCCACCCACTGCACGGGACTGTCCCACGTTGTCTCTCCTACTGCCCGCCGGAGCCAGGTCTCCAATTCCGTGCCTTCCAGCAGTTGCGGGTTATCCTGCCATCCTATGGGGGGCGCGGCGACCTGATATAGCTGCGTCGGCAACGGAAGGTCCGCGTCTTGTCCTTTGAACAACGCCACTGTCTAAGCCTCCTCCCGTCTCCAGAACTGCCACCACGCCCGGCGCGTTTCGCGCTCCTGCGCCTCGCTTTGGGCCGGCTCGGTGCATCCCCCGCTTTCAACCGTCGCGCCGCTCTCCGGGGCGCCTGGCCCTGTTTCTGTCGGTGCCTGCGGCGGTGCCAGGGCGAGCAGCGTCTGCGTCCTCCGGTGGCTCTCCCGTTCGTGCTCCAGGGCGGCCGCCAGGTCTGCTATCCGGGCGTCTTTTTCGCGCAGCAAGGTCTCGTACACGACGCTCAACTGCATGCGCGCCGCCGCGTCATCGGGACGGTAACGCTCCGGGCCGTTCTGTTCGTGTTTGTGTTCCTCTGTCGCGGTTCGCAGCGCCGGCATTACGCTAACGCTTACGACCGTTACCGTTCGCGTTCCCGTCCTGGTTTCCCTCTCGCCTTTGCCGACATGAGGGGCGAACTCAGGGCGCCTGAGCAGGCGCATCAGCCGCGGCAAAGGGATGCCGAGCCGGGCCGCCGCTTCACTAGCGGTAACAGTGTCGCCGGCAGCGTTACCGTTCTCGTTCATGTGTCGGTCAATTTGGCGGGCACGATGACTCGCAGCTCGCCCGATGCGCGTAGGAAGTCGCCCGCGTCGCTCGTCAGGAAGGCTTGGCACCCCGTTTCCAGGGCGGTAGCGAGATGGATCGCGTCGGGTGTCGCCAGTCGGTAGCGGGTGCGGAGCAGGGCTGCTGTGCGGGCGATGTCTTCGCTGGCGGGCACCAGCCGCACCGAAGCCAATAGCGCCTCGTACTGCCCCCCCGCCGCCGCGTCGCCCGCCGCGTGCGTCAGCACTTCCGTCAACGAGAGCGTGGCCGTGACGCCCTCCAGCGTGCCAGAGCCAATGCGCTCGAAGATACGCGCGAGCGGCTTGATGGCGCGCGGGGCAGCCTCGGCGTAGTCGATGAAGGCCGAGCTGTCTATGGCGAGCCGGGACACGCCCGCGAGCGCCTTCCCCAGTGTCACGGCGGCTACTTTTCGCGGCCCGCGCCGATCCCTAGCCGCTCGTCGCGTCCCCGCCACTCGGCACGCAAGTCGCGCACGATCTGGCCCCCGTCGCGGGTGTCGCCGCCCTTTTCGCGGGCCTCTCTCAGGTGTGCGGCGAAGCCGGGTGGCGGCAGATGCCGTTGCCGCGGGTACGCCCGCTCGACCAAGGCGCGCAGCAGCTCCGCCTCGGCCACGCCCCGCGCCTGGGCGTCGGCCCGAATCGCCTGTTCGGTCTCGGGCGCCAGGTCAATGGTCACGGTCATGGTTTCCCTCCCTGCGGCCTTTTCATGTGTACTTAAACGCCTCTTCTCGATCTCTTGGGCTCGGCGGGGCTTGGGGGGCGCCTGCATTGTTCACTCGCCGCACCCTCCGGGCTTCCCGCGCTATCACGGCGAATGTTTGTCATTCCTCGTGTTTCGGGCGGTAGACTTTGTAGGCCGGTTTAGTGTCGGGTTCCTCCCGAACTACAATCTTGTAGCTGGCCGTTTTTGCCCCCTCTTCTTGCTTCGCATCAGTATCGCTCAGGTCTATGCGTTCGCGCTTGGCAAGATTCCGGACGGCAAGCTCAATTGTCGCCGCCTGTGTCATCCCCATGCGCTCCGCCAGCAGGTCCAAAGCTCGTCTCCCTTCTGGCGTCAATCGAACCGTAGTCACTACCCGCGGTGGCATGATATCACCTCCCGGTTATTGTATTGCAAAATAAAATATCTGTCAAGCCACCAAACCCTTGACAGCGTATTCGAAATGATATACAATAAAGTATCAAACACGGAGGGTGCAGACGATGTTCGCAACCATCAAGCAGTTCGGAGAGACGAGTTTCACCGTGAAGGCGCCGGGGCGCAGCATCAGCGGGTTCACCAGCCTGCAGAGTGCGGCGGCCTATATCGAGACGCTGGGCTGGGTCCTGTGGGACGACCCGGACGCCGAGGAGTGACAAAACCGGCCGCAGGAGGTGGACTCTCCTGCGGCCGGCCAACCACCCGCGAAGGTGGACACCTGATTATAACAACCCGCGAAGGAAAGGACAAGACGAGTGGAAAGAGCAGAAGTTATCAAGCGCATCGGCGAGCGGGCCGGCGGCCTGCTCGAAGACGGGTACAGCTTCCACCCGTGGGGGCGCGTCCCCGGCCGCTTCGACTGCGTGACGCCGACCCGCGAGCACGCCGAGCGAAGGGCGAAGGGCCGCCCGCTGGTCTACACGCTGGATGTGGCCGTGAGCGGCGCCAAGGTCGCCGGCGTGTCCTGTGACTGCGAAGCCTACGGCCGCTGGCAGGTGTGCAAGCACGGCGCGCGGCTCGCCGCCGAAGTCGAGAAGGCGCTGCGCCTCGCGGCGTGCTTCGCGACCGCCCCCGCGCGGGGATTCGCCGGGAAGGAGGCGTTCCTCGCGGCCCGCGAGGCCGACTTCGGCAACTGACAAAGGAAATGGCCGGGGGGAGGTGAGAGTCCCCCTGGCCATCCCCCAAGCCGCCGACAGAGCGGCAGACCCGGAGACCACACAACCATCAACCGACGAAGGAGAATCGTTGTGCGACAATCTTCAGACACCGACCGGCCGCAAGAGGTTGCGGCCACAGAGCAGACGACGAACGAACCGCCCGAGCTCATGCCCTGGCCGGCGCTCGGGCACAAGCGCCACCTCTTGGAAGCCGCCGTGCAGCTCGTCTTGGGCGACCTGCCCGCCCACATGCGCCGGCACGCGGAGGAAGCCCTGTGCCTCGCCCGCGCCTACTGCACCCTCTCCGACGTGGAGCGCAGCCGGTCCTTCGAGTTCGTGGTCAACGACGCCACGGCACGGACTCACAACCCGGACTCCGCCGCCCGGCAGGAGCCGCGCCTGCTCGCGCTCTACATCGCCGAGATGATGGACTGCGAACCCTTCACGCGGGAAGACGACCCCGGCTACAGCGTCGCCCGCGACGCAGAGCGGGTATATGGCCTCTCGGGCGCGGCCCTGGCCGCGTACCTGCGTGCCGCCGAGGTGCTGCGCGCCCTGCCCGCGGCGGAAACCCGGTCCGGGCCGCATTATCTGTTCCCGCAGGAAAGCGAGTAAAACAGGGGCAGGGGCGCGGCTGCCGCACCGACGCGCGACGAGGGCCGGGATCTCTCCCGGCCCTCGTCTTTGTGCCCTGCTCCGGCGAAAGCGTCACCTGCCAGAAGGCCCTGTTGACAAGCGTGGAGCCAGACGCTGGCGCTTTGGTACCGCCTCAGCATGGCCTTGACTTCAATGTCGGCCTCAAACCGTTCTTGAAGGCCGCATGATTTATGACCCGGCCTCAGCTAATTTGCGACGACAGTGAAGCTCTGGCTAAAATACGGGTCCCATCCAACATAACCGCCGCCATGATCGCCCCACCACCCCCATGATAGATGGAAGGTAACGCCTGCTGTTGGGAATTCAGTTGGGCCTCCGTAAGGCGGATAGTTAGGTACGTATGTGGAAGGTGCGTAAACAGTAAAGGCATTGTACCAATCCATCGTAATGGGATCGTAATAGTACGATGTTTCCACGCTCCAACCTCTTGGAGAAGTCTCAGTGGCAGCTATGCGCCCTTCACTATCATAGATTTCCCAAACCACTGGCCCCCAAGGCCCAGGCTCATTGTATGCACCTGGTGACTGCGGGTTGCGCGTTGGGAAACTTGACATGCTTTGAGGGTTCGATGCAAACGAGGTAGAAGCATTTTGGGGTATTTGCACGTATTGTGCGTTTACCTGACGAGTGGTGCCTGCCAGAACCAGGGCAAGCAGAAGAGCGAGAAGACACGTCTGGCTTAGCCAGCGCACAACGTGAGCCATCATCAGTTTCATTCCTCCTACGGTGACTGGTTACCGTTTTCGTCTAGATCCCGTTGCTAAGATTTGTGAGTTGCAAAGCACTTGACCTTGAGTGAGAGCCATGTCTCCATCAGATGAGGAGATAAGGTTTCATAGGAGCGTCAGTTCTTTCCCAGAAATCGACGAGACAGTCAGCCCTCCTTATTTCGCCAAAGACAAGAGGAGGGTGGCATTGTGTTATTTGTTGTTTCTGGTGGGGCGCGAGAGCCGGCGTGACGAGATGCACGACGCGTAACAGCCCCAACGCGCGTTGCAACGCGCGTTGTTGTGGCACTTATCTGAGCCTTGAACGGGAAAGCTTCTGGATTAGCGTGATGCTTGCAGAGGGTGCTCGATGAAAAGACAGTGGTGAACACGCGACCAGAGACAGAACGGCAACCGCCCGCCCATATGGGCAAGGGTGCTGACACACGCGGATCAGGACGACACCGTCCAGAGCGCATAGCCGGTTACTCCTTCCAGAGCGGAAGACAGCCAGAAAAGGCGATTTAGCAACCCGTCACCGGCAGCCTCATTGCCACCGCCGCGATTATAGTTGAACTACTTCCAGGTTGTCAAGCGTTGGCACGAAAAAATGTTCTACATTCCAGCTGCTTGTATTCTGCCCGACCGACTTCCGAATTGTATTAAGAAATTGTTGAACATGACTACCTGGACTTTGGCCATTTTGGGAGTTACTGACCTTCGTGTAACGCCGTGACATTCTTAAGGCTTTTTTGCGCTTTCGAAGGCGCGTTCAAAAGGCGTGGTCTGGTGTCGCCGCTACTCAGCGCGCGGCCGTCCCGTCCCGTCGTCGCGGGCTGACGGCCTCCTCGATGGGCTCCTCGATGTCGATGTACATAGTGCCCTCCACCAGCTTGGGCCGGTAGCGGCGCGAGACGCTCCGGTCGAGACCGTACACGACGCGGAACTTCTGGATCGACACCAGGGCCGCATCTGCCTTCGTCGGCTTGCGGACCGGGTAAGCATCGGGGGCTTGCGGGTGGGCGGGGCGCATCCCCATCACCCGGTGTTCCTTGCTCCAAAACAATTCCACCCCGGCGGGCTTGCCCAGCATCTCGAACGCCGCCTTGTTCATCAGGGCCGTGCCGCGCGTCTGGAGCGTGACCATCGGCTCCTTGGCCGGGCGCATCGTGCGCCGGAACTTCTCCCAATCATCGTACCTGCCGTGTGTCCCCCTGTTCCCTGGCCGCTTTTCGACGCGGCATAGCCGGGTTCCTGCGCGCGGGGGGGCTCGACGAACTTCCCCCGTTTTCGGGGGAAGTTAAGTCCAAGGCTCCGCGCGCGTGGGCGAGATTCGGAGGTGGGGGGGCCAGGTGTTGACCCCCCCAACGACCCCCCCCCCCCGGCCCCGCCCCCCCATTTAACGGGCCCGGGCCGATATTTGCGCGGCGCACGTTTTTTAAGCACCCCGGGGGCGCGCCGCCGGCC
>JAUJNC010000078.1 GCA_030446525.1 Armatimonadaceae bacterium | reverse complement strand
CCGGCCCTCCCCCCCCCCCCGCGCCCCCCCCCCGCCGCGCCCGGCGCCCCCCCCGCCCCCCCCCCCCGCCCGCCGCCCCCCGCGCCCGCGCTCCCGCCCGTGATCCGGATAGTACAGGCTGCGGATCGCCAGGTCCGTGCTCGTTCCCCCGCCGGAGATGCCGTCGTCCTCCTCCCAGAAGCGGCGGCGGCACTGCATGAAGACCTTGGCCGACGCGTCGTAGCGGAGCTGGCGGATGGCGCGCTGCTTGCCCCGTGAGAAAGGCTTCAGCACCTCGACGTGGCGCAGAACCGAGAACGGGATGGTGATGATGGCGTAGTCGCCCGTCACCTGCGTCCGCCCCGCCGGGGTCTGGTAATGGATCGTCACGTTCTCCTCCGTCTGATCAATGGCGACCATGTTCGCGCCGAAGCGGATGCGGTCAGTGCGGTTCGGAAGCCTTCTGAGGGCGGGCAGGAAGGCGCGGGGCAGGTTGTCCATGCCGCCGTCGATCTGCACCATGTCCTTGAACACCCCGCCCACGTCCGCCAGGAGCAGCTCGACGAACGAGGCGTTCATGCGCGATTCCTGGTTCTCCAGCAGGCCGAACATCTCGATGGCGCCTTCAGACCAGCCGCTCTCCTCCAGAAACTCGCGCGTGGAGAAGTGGTCGTACTCCCGGATTATCTCCGGCCAGGCGTCCTCGCCCTGCGCGTCCAATTTGGCGATGATGGGGCCGAGGGCGGCCTGCCAGAGTTGACCCGCCGTTTTGCCCCGTTCCTGGTCGGCGACTTCGTAACCCAGGCAGTCGGGGTTCGCGTAGATGTCGCGCCCCCGGTAGCGCTGGTTGCATAGGTAATAGTAGGCTTCGCGGTTGCCCATCGTGAAGGGCGACGTGCCCAGGCCGAACTCGTGGACGTAGTGCAGGGTGAGCGTGTGGGCGGCGGGGATGCGCATCGCGCCCGCCTCGGCATAAAGACCCGTCTCGAACGGCTCGCGCAGCGTCTCGACACGGCCGCCCACATGCGACTTCGCCTCCAGGAGAAGCGGGTCGTGTCCCGCGCGGAGCAGCTCGTAGGCGGCCACCAGACCGGCCATGCCCGCCCCGACGACGAGGACCTTCTGCGGCCGGGTCGTTTTGGACAGCCCGGTCCGCGCGAGCGAGAGATACTGTGACGTGTTCATAGTGACCCTTTTCTCACCGGGACGGGCTTGACCGGCCTTCCCGGCGTGGATTTGGCGAGGCAGGCGATTCATCGCTTGGGCGTTCGTTCCTCCGCCCAGGATGTCCCCATGGTATGGAGGATTATCTTCTCCTGGATTTTGCTGGTCAGGCTGGAGCACTGCGTCAGGAAGATAAAGAAGATCTGATTATCACGCAGCTTTTCGTGGGTCAGTTCCTCCAGCGCTCTGAGCTTGATGCAGGTGACCTCGTCCAGATACTGCTTGAGCGCCTGGGGGTCCTGGGATTCCATCTGCTCCCGTTCGACCCGCATGGTTTCCCTCAGAAAGAGATCCAGGCGCTGTTTTTGTTCCTGAATGATGGCCCTTTGTTCCTTTTCTCGAAGCCGAAGCCAGCGGTCCCAGAGAAGGTACAGGCCCGCTCCCAGAGCAAACAACAACTCCTTGGCCGCCGAAACGGATTGTAAGAAAGTCGACAGTAGTCCGAGTCCCTCGTAAGGCTCAAAATAGTTCTTCGCCACCGGATGCCGGGGAGCTTCGGACCAGGTCTTGGCCTGCTCCAACGGAACGAGGCTGGGGACCTCATTACGCAAATCCTCTTCGTAGAGAACCGCTAACGCTTCCGTCACCAAGGCGTTGGAGGCGTTTTCCCCGACGGCAAGGAATGCCTTCACGGCGACGGTCGGGATCGCCTGGCCGGGAACGGTCGGATTTTCCGCGTAAAGGCCACGCGGGATGCTTCGCGGTGTGTAACAGGGATAGCGTACCGCCAGCGCCTCGGCATCCAGAATCGGCAGCAGGTCGAACTGGCCACTGCCGAGCAGTTTGCAAAGATCGGGATTCAGAAAGCCGCTGGTCACGATCGCCGCATCCAGAGCGCGGTTCGATTCCAGATCGGAAAAGTTGACCGGCATGGGCTGCAAGTTCTTCGGCTCGATCCGGTAATGAGAAAGAATGCGCAGCGCATCCTCGCGCGTGCCGGAACCGATGGCCCCGATAATGACGTTTTTTCCGCGGAGATCACTAACGGAACGAAAGCGCTTGTGTTTCCGCGCCACGACGTGAACAAACTCCTCATAGATCGGCGCTAAAGCCGACAGCCCGTCCAGAGAACCGGCGCCAGCCTGCAGCAGAGCCAAATCCGCTTTCCCCGCGCGCAGCCGCTTCTGGTTTTCCGCCGCGCCCGTAGTTTCGACCAAAATGACCTGCCGGCCCGTCCGTTCTTCTAGCCGCATGGCATACGCTTGCGAAAACGAGTAGTACAGCCCGCCGCGCCGTCCTACCGCCAGGTGTATCTTTTGAGGGAGGGTATCCCGGGTAGCGTACCAGACAACGAGAGAAAGGACGAAGACCGAGAGCATCGCCCCGGCGAACCATTTGCGCATGTTTCTTGTCTTGATCCGGGCCACCGTTTTTCTCCAGCGCGTCCGCCGTCCTGTTCAGAAAGATCCCGAAGACTTAATCGGAGTGGCGATCGGCGCCAGGTCAGGCTCCGCGTTAACGCTTCGACCCAGGGCAATGAAGAAAGTTGCAGGGTTCCCGCTGACGATCTTCATCCACCGTCGGGGCCGAAGGTCAGACCGGTAGGGTTATCCAACCCGCCGCCGAAGGCGAAGTTGCCGATGAAAGCGCCCGTTGTGCCGTTGTAGCGCTTCACCTGGTCGGTGCCGGCGCTGCTGAGATAAAGGTTGCCGTCCCCGGGCCGAACGCCGCGGCGTCGGGTCCGCTCAGCCCGCCGCTGCCTGCGGCCACGAAATTGTCGACAAAACTGCCCGTCGTGGCATCGTAGCGCTTCACCTGGTTGGTGAAGGAGCTGCTGACGAACAGTTCCTGCGCGACGGCGGCCCTGCCGACGCAAAGGCCGAGCAGCGCCGTGGCAAGGCCAAAGGCCAAGCGAGTGCAACGAATCATGTTCTGTCCTCCCGATGGGTGATAGTGATCCGGTTAACATTCGATTTACCTGGTTGGCGGGTTCGCACCCGGCCACGTGATCTCTTTCATCTTGCCCAGATCTCGCCACCGGACGCCGTCTCTCCGGTAGCGCAGCCAGGGGCGCTTGCTGCCTCGTTCGAGCATGAAAACGACCGGGTCGCGTTCTCTTTGCTCGCCGTATACGACCCCGCGGTCGCCCGCGACCTCCGCCTCGCCCATCAGTAGGAAGCGCCGGGTCTCTCCGCTCGGGTGCTTCTCCCGCCAGCCGAAGCCGCTGCGCGTCCACTTCCGCCCTTCCTTCTCCTCGGGTACGACAAGCCGGAAGGAGATCGGGGTGCGGGCCAGTGCCGAATCGCCGTCCAGCGGTTTGTAACCGGGTATGGTCTGACTTATCGGACGGGATCTGGGGAGGCGGCGTGCTCGCACGGAGCACCGCGAACCCAGCGACGAGGATCGCGAGGGCGCTCACCGCCACGACCGGTGTCCGGTGGGCGTTCCCACGCGGTGTCCGCACCCGTGCCGCCGCGACAGCACCTCCCACGGCACCGCCGACGAACGCCATCGGCACGCCGGTAAAGAACTCCGCGAGTCCCGTGAGATTGCCGCCCGGCATCCCGAGCGCGGCCCGATAAAGAAAGGGGCCGTAGAAGCCGGCCGTCCACCCCAACGCGGCGCCCACGAACCCGCCTGTTCCCGGGCCGTAGCGCAACGCCGTCCGCTCCTCCGCATCCTGCTTCATCCAGAAGCGAGCGAAGACGTAGCCAGTGACAAGGTTGGCCGCGAAGAAGGCGAGGGCCGGGGTTATGGACCGGATCGCGTTGTTGTGACTGATCGCTTGCTTGCTGGGTATCATGATCTTCCGAATGATGCCGCGACGCCTGCTGGCAACCAACCTCCTTTGGCAACAACGCGATCCGGTCCATAGCCAAACAGCCATCACGGCTCCGTTTCGGAGCGGCGGCCTGCCACATGGCCCGGACGGAAAGGCGCGAGCGTTCGTCTACTTGACAATGGGCGGGTACGGTTCCACCACGTTGACCGCTGTACCGCGGACCTTTTCCAGAATCCTCAGGTTGGCCGGCAACGCGTGTTCCGCCGAAAGACGGTACAGGGCCGAATTTTGTGTGTCGTCTCCCGTTCGGGCCGGGTGGAAAAGCAGCGTCTCCTCCGGAACGTAGCGAGACCGTAGCCCACGGGTTGGTCGGGTTTTTCAACACGCTAATCGCAATCACCGCTTCCTCCACACGGCCGCCTGCCTCAAACGAGAATACGGCGTTGCCGGACGCGCTTGTGGTCGCTTCCGCGCGGTCGGCCTCGTGGTAGCCCACGGCCGGGTTGCCCAGCAGAAGGCGGGCGCGGACACGGGCGCCTGGAACACCGTTCCCGGTTCGGCCCTTGACCGGGTGATAGCGCCAGGAAATTTGCTTGCCGTTCGGCTCGGTATAGCCCAGCGTGCGAGGTGGGCCGTCGTAGACGTCATCGAACGCTTTGATGGGATTGTTCGCGGCGTCTACCCAGCTCGCTACGTGGACGATGATCTGCCCTCCGGACGGGTAGCCCAGATCGTTATTGGCGACCCCAAACTGACCGCCCGGAACCTGCACACTCAACATCTGCGAGCCGATGTAGCGCAACGTCTCCGCCCTTTCCACTGTTTGTTTGTACATTTCGCCCCGGTTCAACGGGTCTGGTAGAGGCGGGCGGCCGGCAGGCTTACACCGGCGGCGGGCGAAAGGTCTACGCCAGCGGGGACGTGTTTGATGCGCCGCTGGCGTTGCTGCCACCTCTGATAGGCGTCACGGGTCTGCTGCTTCCTGCGCTTCGAACGAGATCACGTTGTTGCCGGGGCGATCTCTTGGGGGCGCGGTATGCCGCCCGTGAAGGTCCAGGCGGAGCCACCCGGACGGAAACTATAGGCCCCGACGGGCAGAATCGGGATTGTATAGTTGCCCGCTTCGTCTACCGGAACGCGGCTCCAGCGGGCGTCTGCGTGAAGCGCGTCGCGATAAAACACGTAGGCCCCCGCCGCTGGCTTTCCTCCCGCCGTTACCTGACCACGGACGGTTCCCGTGCGGGGATACCGCCACCGGGGGAGCCGCTCCACGCGCAGCCATATCTCGGCGTCCTCGCCCCGATCGTCCGAATCGGAGCGTCATCTCCCCGCGTGTGAACGATGGCGGGCGAGGCGGCATCACCGCCCGCGTTCACCTCACCCGTCACGCGGCTATCGTTCAGGTGATAAACGAAGTCTAAGTTCCTCTTGCCATCGACGGGCGAGACGTCGTAGTGATCGTCGTCGCCATGGAGGCCGCCGTCGGCGTCCCAGATACCGACGTTGACCGGAACGCTGTCGCGCTTGCCGCTGATCCAGCGCGGGAACACCCAGTTGAAGGGTGCGATCACATTGGGGTTCATGTCGTCCGCGCCGTCGACCGATCCGGTCTGGTAACGCGCCCGTCTAGCGCGACGCGGGCATAGAAGTCAGCCTCGTCGCCCGTGTCCACGTCTCGCGTGGGGTCACGGTCATTGCCCACAGGCCAGGGCCAGAGCCTGTAACCCGGCAGCGCCTTGACGCGGTTGATTGTCACGACCATGACTGTGAAATCTTCGTTCTTCCACTGGAGGAAAAACGTCGCATCAGGCCGGCACTCAACTTTTCGGCCAGGGTATAGTCACCTTCGCCGCCTTCTCGAAGGTCGCCGGGTTTTTTGCGTCCCCAACGCGGGTTGCCGACTGGCGGCGGCGTACATGCCGAACTGCCCCGGCCGCCATTCCGCGTTGTACACACCGTCGCTTGTGGCGTGCGGAAAACCGACTTTAGCGATGAATATGTCGCATTCGTTCTCGAACGCAACGTGGTTCGATCCGGGTTTGGCGGCCTGCTCGTCCGTGGCATGCTGGGGCACGGTCAGGTCAGCGATATAGTGCAATGCCCAGCCCAAGTGCGTCATCGCCTCCTTGACCTTACCGGCGCGCATGGCGTCTACTGCCTGGGCATACGCCCAGTCGGCCATGTCGGTAGCGGCCGGATGCGGTCCTTGCAGGGTGTACAACTTCCCAAGGACCCAGCGACAGCGATTTGGCAACGCTTGCGATGGTGTCCCCGGTATCGCCGAAGCGCATTTCAAGTCCTTTACTGGTCGCCGGGTTATAGAAGTGGCTGAACGAATTTTTCGGGATCTCCTCCGAGGTGTATACGTCCTTGCCCACCGCCTGCACCTTGATGTGAAATCCGCCGTTGGAGCGGTCCGCCTGCCGAGCACCGTCCAACAAATTTGCTGTCGGTACTGCTCGAAGAACGCGGCGGGGTCTTTATGACCATCGCCCTCAAGCACTTTTATCGCTTTAAGGATAATGGTCCCGTGCGTCTTGGGTTGGTTCAGATCAGCGGTAAGGTTGTTGGGACCTCCGGCGGGTTGTATGCCTGCGATGCCGGCGCCGATGCGGCTGTAACGCCGACGAGGGCGGCCAGGAAAGCGCTCCAACGAAGCGCCCGACTCCGGCGGTGCGTGCTCCAAAACGACATGAGCTTGCCTCCTACACGTTTGTCGTCTCTGGCCCTGAAGAAGATGATCTCAGGGCCAGACAGCGTGTTGTTTCCAGTCTACAAAGCCACCGTCAAGGAATCGTCAAAAATGGGGAGGAACGACAAACTTTTTTCAGGCTACATTCGAGGGATGCCCGCCGGTTATGTTTCGTTTTCTTCGAGGGCGAGGGCGATTGCCTGCTCCAGCGTCATCGCCTGCCCCTCGGCCCAAGCCGCGGCGAAGGCTTGCTCGTCCAGCGCGGCAACGGCGGCGGCAACGCCACGCGTATGGTCGGCACGGTCAGCGGGTGGCAAGGGCGCGCCGATGGTCTTCCGCAGCGCCTCGGCCGCACCGAACAGCCGCGCCGCTCGCTGCGGCCGCCTTTGCGCCGCGGCCGATCCGGCGAACGCTTCCAGGAGGCGATCCCTCGTTCGTCCGGTAGATCTCGCCGTATCACCAGGCTTTCCTTCCAGAGCGCATGCGCCGAAGCCGGGTTGCCCTCGTCGTCCAACTTCCCCAGGTTGTGGAGAATGTTCGCTTGCCAAAGCGCACCGTTGACGCCGACGGCGTGAAGCCTATGGTGCACACGCCGCCCCTCGTCGTTGATGTCTTTCGCTTCGCTGTAGAACGCCCGGGTGGGGGCATAGTCACCCTGGTCGCGAGCCGCGTTCCCTAGGCGCACGAGCAGCGCCGCGTCCCAGCCTTGGTACCCCAGTTCCCGGTTGGTCCGCAGCGCCTCTTCGAAGTAGCCGCGCGGCGGCGGGGTCGCCCCGGTCCCGCGCCACATCGCCTAAAAGCCTGAGCGTTCCGATGATGCTGTGACGGTGCCCTGTTTCCCGCAGCATCGCCAAACCCTGCTGAAGCAGGGACCGGGCGGTGTCATAATCCCCCTCGCGGCGGGCAAGATTCGCCAGACCCTCTTTCATGTTCGAGAGAATCCACTTATCTCCGGTCTCCTGCGCCACGGGCATGCTCTCGTCAACCAGGCTGCGCGCGAGGGCTGAATCGCCCTGGCCGGCGCCCGCAGCCGCGTCACTCAAGAACAAGAGGATCCTGACGACGGCCTGCGGGTCTCCCATTTCCCGGTGTAGTGCCAAGCTCTCCTCGAGGAGCGAGACCGCCGGCGCATAGTGCTGTCGGAAGAGGCTGGTCGGTCAGATGAGATAGGTCGGCGTGTATCTCGGGGACGCCGAGGCGGCACCCTTGTCGGCTGTGATGGGAAAAGATGAACCCCGTGATCCCGTACAGGTATGCCTCTTCGGTTCGGAGGCTCAGGTGTTTGAGTCGCAGGATTTTGCGGACCTCTTCGAGAAAAGAGGCGCTGGTATTCCTGGCGGGTGGCTATCGTCGGGCGGCGCTTGTGGCGTGTCGAGTACCAGCAGGGCAAACTACACACAACACCCCCAGGCAAGGAGCACTGTCATGCCCAAGTTCGTCATCGAGCGGGAACTGGCCGGGGCTGGGAAGCTAACGGCTCAGGAGCTAATAGGCAAGGCCCTCGCCGAATCCCGAACGCCTTCGCCTCGAAACGTCTTTGCCCGATGCGCCGCTCTGCTCCTCGCGGCGGGGGGCTATGGCTGCCAGGAGGCGACAAGCCGCGGAGCGCCTGCCGGGACCCCGCCCACGCAGACCGCCCCGTCCCACGCGCCGGAGCTAGGCAAAGAGACGGCCTCCTCGATGCAGCAGCGGCTCCGCCCACTCGTCTTGGCCTTGCGCAGCGGCGATCGGGCCCGGGCCGAAGCACTGCTGCGCAACGACCCCGGCCTAGCCCACGCCCGGACCACCCTCGGCAGCACGGCACTGCACGCCGCCGCCTTTGACGGCGACACAGCGACCGTGGCGTTTCTGCTGGACAAGGGGGCGGACGTCAACGCCGTGAGCAAGTACGGGACGACGGCGCTCCACAGCATCTCGGGCGCATTCGTGCCGGACAGGGCGCCCGGCGCCTTCGCCCAGGTGGCGACGCTGCTGCTAGCCCGCGGGGCCGACCCCGCCATCAGGGATAACCGGGGCAGGACGGCGCGGGACCTGGCGATAGCGAACAAGCGCAGGGACATCGGCGCCCTCCTGCGGGGACACGGCCAGACAGCCGAGCCGCGGTGAGAATGCCGTGGAACCGAATTGAGCAGCTCGCCAGACTGGAGGCGGAAGCGCGTGCCAACAAGCGCGGCCTGTGGGTACGGCCCTTGTCTTCGTCTTCGTGCCATACTCCGGCGAGAATATCACCGGTTAGAAGACCCTGTTGACAGCCCTGGAGCCAGCCC
Source organism: Armatimonadaceae bacterium (assembly GCA_030446525.1). The sequence goes on along the minus strand of JAUJNC010000078.1, from coordinate 17,942 downwards.
CTATACTTGACATACACTTCGGCCGAGGTGCCGTTGAAGGCCGGCCGCGCGACGCTGGCTTTCTGCGGCGTTTCCCACCCTACTGTACCCTGTGCGGACCATCGCTTCCTCCCCAATAGGGTCAGCACAAAACCATGCCGTATGCTCGCGCTGTCGATGTAGTACCCAACGACCTGGCCCTTATCGTTGATGCCAAGCGCATAGGTCGCCACCGCGCCCGAGATGTCGAGGGTGGTGTAGACGCCCCGGTGATACAGGAAGCCATGCTGGGCGGAGTCGCTGCCCAAGACCTGCCCGACGATCTGGTCCTTATCGTTGATGCCGTAGCCGGTGACGCCCCTCGCGCCGTCGGGGGGAGCGAGGACAGTGTAGACGCCGGCTTCGTACACGAACGCGTACGAGTTCCCGTTCTGGCCGACGTAGGTCCCGAGGATCTGGCCCCGGTTGTTGATGGCGTGAACAAAGGTGGATACCGCTCCGGGCGCGTCCAGGATGGTGTACGGGACCGGGTCGGCGGGCGGCTCTGCCCGCGTCGCCGGAGCGGCCAGGGCCGCCAGGGATGTCAGGGCCGCAGCGGTGAGGGCCCGCAGGGCCAGCCTGCGGGCCGCAGGGTGTAAAGACCACGTGGGAAAGGCTCCTTTGCGTCGGGCGGGAAGGGTGAGCATTCCCGCAAAATATCTGATGTGATCCAGGTAAAGGCGCCGCCTTTACCTGGAGGAAATGTTCCGCGTTTCCCTGGGGTGAATGCGGGCGGCGATCGGGACACGCGTGTTCGATGGAACATCAAGGCTGAGCAAGGTTGCCCGGCGTGTTGCATAAGAATCTCCTCCTCTTCTCTTTTTCTCTTTCTCTCGTAAAGTTACCAGGCCTCTCCCCGCCTTCAGGCGCCTTCCGCGTCAATAGCCCGGATCCTCGCGGGCGACCAGGCGCGAGCCGTGCCACGCCCCCAATCCCACCGCGGCAGCGTACAAGACCAAGACTGTAACCGGATTCACCTGTTGCAGCATCCGCAGGCGCAGGGTTCCGTCTATCTGAATGAAGAGCAGGAACAGCACGAACACCGCTAAGAACGCCAGCAAGCCCCCCAAGATACCGGCGAAGAACGCCCCAACGGCGCGCCCCCAGCGGTTCTGCGCCGCGAATGAGAAAACGGTGGGAGCCAGGGCGAGCAGCCCCGCCACCCAGGGCAGATAAAAGAGGAACGGGTGTACGATTTGCATTTCGTTTCTCCTTATTAACGGGATTAACGGGGATACGCGGCAAGTATGCCACCCGGCCGGTGCGGAGCGCATGGGACAAAAGCGCAGTGAAGGGCGCCCAGAGTCCTATCTTTATCTGGTCCAAACTCGGGAGACACGGCGGAAACGTTCTTGCCCGCGTTTCCCAGCGCACTGTACAACGCCACTGTACTACACCACCGTCAAGGAAACGTCAAAAGAGGGGAAGGCGCAAAAAAACGACGCTTTGCGTTCGAGGTGGGGCGCTGGAGAAGGCCAGGCGAGGATACCGCCTACGGCTGATTTTCTGTCAAGGCGTAGGCGACCGCCTGCTCCCGCGTCATCGCCTGCCCCTCGGCCCAAGCCGCGGCGAAGGCTTGTACGTCGAGGGCGGAGCGTGTGGCGGCGACGCCCTGTTCGTAGTCGGGGCGGCTCGCGGGCGGCAGGGGCGCGCCGATGGTTTCGCGCAGCGCTTCGGCGGATCCAAACAACCGGGCGGCGCGATCGGGCTGGTTTTGCGCCGCCGCGCACGCGGCCAGCAGTTCCAGGCTTTCGGCGATCTCCTGTTTGTCGTCCTGCTGACGAAAGATCGTCAGCGCTTCCCGAGCGAGCGAACGCGCCTCGGCGTGGTCCTTTTGACCCCGGGCAACCCAAGCAAGCGCCTTGGTGGTTTCCGCGATGCTGCCCCGGTCGCCGATCTCGCGTCGGATCGCCAGGCTGGCTTCGAGAAACCCGCGGGCCGCGGTGTAGTCGCCGCGCAGGCGCGCGACACGTCCCAAACTGTCCAGTGACAGGGCGACGCCGCCCCGATCGCCCGCCGCATCCCATAAGCGCTGGCTTTCCTCAAGATAGGGGATCGCCGCGTCGTAATCGCCCCGCAAACGGGCGATCCAAGCCAGGCCGTCCAAACACAGCGCGATTCCCCGTTGTCGCCGAGCGTGCGCCGCAGCGCCAGGCTTTCCTCGAAAAGCCCACGCGCCGCTGCATAGTCCGCCTGCTCCACCCGGACGTTGGCCAGGCAGGACAGCGCGTGGGCCGTTCCGGCTCGATCTCCTAACTGTCCGAAAAGCCGCCGGCTTTCTTCGAGGCGGATTTGCGCGGAAACGTAGTCGCCCTGCAGGCAGTCCTGCCACCCCACGCGCTCCAGGATTAGGGCGGTCTGCTTCTGGCTCCCACAGGCCCGGCTGATTGCCAAACTCTCCTCAAGCGCCGTCCGCGCCTGCGCGAAATCTCCAAGGTGCGAAAGAAGCACCCCCAGCGCGTAAAGCGCTGCCGCGCGCAACGCTGCCGCCTTCGTATCGCTGCGCGTCAGCGCGGCCTTCAAACGATCCCGCCCCTCCTGCGCATAGCCGCGCACCGACCAAAAGGAGTAGAGTGCGACGGCCAGGCGTAGGCTCATCTCCGCGCCGGCCGCACCCGTTTGAAACCCCGCCAGCGCCGCCCGCAGGTTGTCGTGTTCGGCCTCCAACCGCGCCAGTCCATCACCCTGTGCCGCGGTGTTCATTTCTGCATGAACCCGCTCCGCCAGTGCGAGAAACCAGTCGCCGTGTCGCACGCTCAACGCTCCGGCCGCTTCAGGCGACAACGGGCTCCTGGGCGTACTCTCGGAGGGTTTCCAGCATGCGGAAGCGCATTCCCGCCGCGGACTCTTCGGCAAAGATCAGCGAGTTCTCGCGAAGCAGGGCCAGAAAGTCCAGGGCGCGCGGCTCTTGGCAGATTGCCTCGGCCGCCTCGGATGTCCAGCCGCCGCGAAAAACACTCAAGCCGGCGAAGAAGCGGGCGACGTCGGGCGGCAGCATCTGGTAGCTCAGGTCGAGGACGGCCCGCAGACTGCGGTGCCGCGCCGGCAGGTCGCGGCGGCGGCTCGTCAGCAGGTCGAAGCGGCGCTCGATCTGGGCGAGCATCTGGGCCGGGGTCAGCACCTGCGCCCGCGAGGCGGCAAGCTCCAGAGCGAGCGGGATGCCCTCCAGGCGGCGCACCAGTTCGGCCACAACCGGCGCGTTTCGCGGCGTCACCTGAAAGTCGGGAAGGGCCGCCTGCGCGCGATCGACGAATAGTCGGACGCTGGGCTGCGCGCTCGCCGCTCCGAGATGTCCGCACCTTCGGGCACCGGCAGGGGCCGGACGGCGAACTCCCGTTCTAACCCCAGCAGCAGCCGCTGGCGCGAGGTGACGAGGCAGGTGAGCGTCGGCACCCGCGCGAGCAGCGCCTGCATGACGCGCGTGCCCTCGTCCACACCGGCGGCGCTGCTGGCGTCCCCAGGAACTGCTCGAAGTTGTCCAGCACGAGCAGCGAGGGCTGCTTCGCCAGCATTTCCGCCGCCTGTTCCAGCGGCTCCGCGCCGGGTGAGTGGGGCAGGCGAAGAGCGTCCCGGACCGCACCGGCGATCAGCCCTGGATCGGACAGGTCGGCCAGGGACACGAACCAGACCGCGCCGGCAAGGGGTCCCGCCAAGCGCCCCGCCATCTCAATGGCCAGGCGCGTCTTGCCCGTGCCGCCCGGCCCGGTCAAGGTCACCAGGCGCGTGTGCGTGTCCTGGAGCAGGTCCGCCAGACGTGCTATCTCCTCCGCGCGCCCGAAAAAGCGAGTCAGCGTGAGGGGGAGATGGGGAGCCAGACCGGCTTCGGCGCGGGGCGGCGGGAACGAACGCCCGCTCATGCCGGGATACTCACCCTGGAAGAGACGTTCGGGAACGGTACTGTCACGCAGACGAAACACGCCCAGGCTCGGCGAGGCGGACATCGGGTTCGAGCGCGCCCAAAGCGCCAGGCCGCAGCAGAATCGCCGTCGCCTCGGAAATCAGGATCTGGCCGGGGTGGGCGGCCGCGAGCACCCGCGAAGCGTGGTGCAGAACCGGCCCTTGATACCCGCCCTTCTCCTGCTCGATGTCGCCGGTGTGCAGGGCGATGCGCACGCCCAAAGCGCCGGTCTCCTCCGGCCATGCCTGATTTGCGAGCGTCCGCTGGCAGGCGACGGCGCAGGCGAGCGCGTCGCCCGCACCGGCGAAGGCGACCAGAAACCGGTCGGTGGGTTCCTGGAATACATGGCCGCCGTGCCGGGCGAATTCACGGCGGAGCAGCGCCTGGTGACGCAGGCGGGCGCTGTCGAACGCGGTTCCCGCGCGCTTGCTAAGGGCGATGGAACCTTCTATCTCGGTCAACAGAAACGTGACCGTGCCGGTGGGGAGCGCGGTGCGAGCGCCCTGTCTCCTCGGGGCGAGCCTCGCCTGCGGGACCGCAGCCGGTGGGGCCGGCGAAGGGAGAGGCGGCGGGGGTTGACCGCGCGCGATGCGTTCTTCGATCCGGCAAAGGAGCCCGCGGGCGGCGGGAGAAGGCGCTTCGCCAAGATCCTGCGAAAGGATCCGCTCCATCTCGTGATAGAGGCGAAGCGCGGCGTCCGTCTGGCCGGCCGCGACAAGCAGGCGTATCGCCTCCCGGTGAGTCTCCTCGCGCAGTGGGTTCACACACACCGCGCGTCGTGCGTGCTCCAGCGCCGCGTCGGTATCGCCGGTCTGCTCCAGCTGCCGGGTCAGGCGAAGCAGCGCGTCGAGGAACAAGGCATCAAGCCGCTGCTGCTCGATGAGTACCCAGTCTTCGTAGTGGCCCGGCAGCAGCGGGCCGTTGTAAAGGTCGACCGCCTCGGAAAGCTGCTGTGTCCGCTCGAGTTCGCTCGGGCTCCGTGACGCGCTCTGGAGCGCGGACTCGAACGCGGCCACGTCGGTCGTGATCCCGGCCGGGTTGACGTGGATAGCGAAACGATCCGCAACGAAGACCGTGCCGCGCGGGGTGCCGGGCGGCTCAAGCTGGCGGCGGAGCGAGGAGAGTGCCTGGCGCAGGTTGTGGAGCCGCCTGGCGCGCGGTCTCCGGCCAGAGAATCTCGGCCAGCGCCTCGCGGACGTGCCGGCGGTTCGGGTAGAAGGCGAGATAGGCCAGCAGCGCGCCCGCCTTGTGCGTGCCGAAGCGGTGGACGATCCGGTCCCCCCGCCGCGCGCTCAGACCGCCCAGCAGTTGAACCTGCAACAGCTCGTTCACGATTTTCACCAGGCCTTTGATCGGACAAAAGGCAACAGCACTCAAACAGCCGAGCGATACGCAGGTCATCTTCGATAAACAGGCATCCGTCTCCTGCGACATGGGAAGAGTGTAGGTCAAAATCACACGAAAGCGCATGAGGCGAAAGTACTATTTCATATCGCCGGGGACAGGGAGGAGCCCAAAAAGCTCAGGTCTCGATCCGCTTCATTCGCCATGTGCTGTCCCACTCCTTTTATGGCATGTGGAACATGATCAAGCCCAAGATGCTGCACTACGGTCCGCGTCATGTGGGCATACTGCTGGCGTGATCAAAGCTAAGACTCGGGTTATGCTATACTTTCGGCAAGGGCGGCCCGCGACGATGGACTGTCCGCCCGACTGATCATTTAACGTTCGGAGGGAAACATCATGTCGCTTAGATTAGAGTTACCCCGTCCCTTAGACGAGAGACTGGCCGAGGAAGCCCAGAAGGAAGGCGTATCGGCGACCGAGCATGCGACGCTCCTTTTTGTACTTGGCTACGGCGCTGCTTGAGGAAAATAAGACGACCCTTTCCAGGAGGCAGTAAAGGGCTTCCTTGCCCAGCGCTCCGTGGATGCCAACTATGTCGCTTCCGTCCTGGAGGACCTTGTTCGGCTATGCTTAGCGGCGGCTCATGACGAAGGCAAGACCACTGCGGCTTTTCAAACAGTGGTGACGCAACAGGCAGTCCCGGGCAACCGTGACATCGACTATGACCCGCTCAGGCAATGGCGCAACGCCACCGTGCACGGCGTAAACATCAGCCCGCAGGTACTCGTCTCCCAGGCTCCGCCACAGGAAGCGGTGCAACAGATAGTCGGAGGGCTTCAGCGACCCGAAGCACCTGGTGGGCAGGGGACGTTACCCGAACAAGGGCGCGACCCGGAGCTTGTGGCTCGCGTCAGGCGCATCCGGGGTAAATTCGCCCAAGCCGGAGGCGAGTTAGCGAGCGAAGCGCTCCGGCGTGAACGGCAGGCAGATAAGGAGAAAGAGGAGCAGCAAACCCAGAGGAAGAAGGCGTGAACTACGCCCTGGATGCGGGCCCTATGATTGCCTTTCTCGACAACGAGCCAGGCGCGGATGTTGTTGAAGACGCACTCACGGAGCCGGGAAGCATCTGCTATGCTCACATCTTCAACCTGACCGAGGTGTATTATATTTACTTTCGCCGGGGTGGAGCGATGATGGCCGAGGACGCCATTCAGTCCTTGTTAGACGCTGGGATCATCACCCGTGACGACAATGACGCCGCTTACTGGAAAGAAGCGGCCACCTTCAAGGGCAGCCACGCCATGTCCCTGCCGGATGCGTTTTGCCTCGCGCTCGCCCGGCGTATAGGTGGCACGGTGATTACTACTGATCACGGCGAGTTTGACCCGCTGGTGCCGCTTGGCTATTGTCCCATCCTGTTTATTCGATAACGGCCGGGGCCACTGCGCTCCCCCCTCTTTCAACCCCGTCCAAGCGGCCTCACAATGCTGGACAAAAACGTTGGCACCGGCGGCCGTGTCGCCCCTTTTTGGCTTGACACAAGTGATACGAACGGGTACAACCAACCGGCGATAACCAGCGCGGACACTCTTTGACGGAGGAACTATGCAATACACACGGCTGGGCCGGACCGGCCTTCAAGTATCACGCCTATGTCTGGGTACCATGAACTTCGGACCGCAGACGAGCGAGGAAGACAGCTTCCGTATCATGGACCGGGCCCTGGAGCACGGCATCAACTTCTGGGATACGGCCGACGTCTACGGCTGGAAGCTGGGCGAGCGCGCCACCGAGAGCATCCTCGGGCGCTACTTCGCGCAGGGCGGCGGGCGGCGCGAGAAGGTCGTCCTCGCCACCAAGGTCTACAACGAGGTCGAGAAGTGGCCCAACGGCAGGCGGCTGTCGAAGCTGCGGATCAAGCGCGGGTGCGAGGACAGCCTGCGCGCCCTGCAGACCGATCACATCGACCTGTACCAGATGCATCACATCGACCGGGACTGCCCGTGGGAAGAGTGCTGGGAGGCGATGGAGCAGCTCGTGCGCGAAGGCAAGGTGCTCTACGTCGGCTCGTCCAACTTCGCGGGCTGGCACATCGCGCAGGCGAACGAGATCGCCAGAGGGCGCCATTTCCTCGGTCTGGTCTCGGAGCAGAGCCTGTATAACCTGAACGCCCGCACCGTCGAGCTGGAGGTCGTCCCCGCCTGCGAGGCGTACGGGCTGGGCCTGATCCCCTGGAGCCCGCTCGCCGGCGGCCTCCTGGGCGGCGCGCTGCAGAAGGCGGGCGAGGGGCGCCGCGCGCAGGAGAACGTGCAGCGCAGCATCGAACAGAACCGGCCCAAGCTGGAGCGGTACGAGGCCCTGTGCCGTGATCTGGGCGAGAAGCCCGCCGACGCCGCCCTGGCCTGGCTCCTGTCGAACAAGGTGGTGACGGCCCCGATCATCGGGCCGCGCACCCTGGAGCAGCTCGACGGGTCACTGCGCGCCCTTGAGATCACCCTCTCCGACGAGACCCGCAGCCAGCTGGACGAGATCTTCCCGCCCGCGGGCAAGGGCGGCCCCGCGCCGGAAGCGTACGCCTGGTGACCTACCCCCGCCGCCCCCTGCCTCGGAGACAGGGGGCGGCCGGCAGGACGTGGTACAATGGACGCGTGGCGCCTGTTCTTTCTGTCAGCGCGGCAGCCGCGCGACGCTTCCTGATCCACGCCTTCGCCCTGGACACGCCGCAGGCGCTGCCCGATGTGGCCGCTGCGCTCGACCGGCTGGAGTTCGTGCAGATGGACTCTATCAACGTCTGCGGGCGCATGCACGACCTGATCCTGTGGGCGCGCGTGCGGAACTACCGGCCGGCGATGCTCGACGCGCTGCTCTACGGCGACCCGCGCGGGGCGTTCGAGTACTACTTCCCCAACCTGTGTGTCCTGCCCCTGCGGGACTACCCGTACTTCGTGCGGGCCATGAAGGCGCGCGCCGCGGCGCCGGGACGCTGGCAGGGGCTGCTGCCGGAGGAGGTGGCGGTGGCCGAGCAGCTGCTCGCGCGGCTCGCCGCCGAGGGGGCGCTGCGCACGCGCGCGGGCGGGAGCGAGCACGGGCATACGACCTCCGGCTGGGGGATCCGGATCTCCCTGGCGGCGCACGTGCTGGAGAAGCTCTGGCTCCAGGGGCGGCTGACGGTCCACCGGCGCGAGAACTTCGAGCGCTGGTTCGCGCTGACCGAGCGCGTGCTGCCGGAGATGGCGGCGCTCCACGTGAAGGATGCGGACCTGCCGGACGAAGGGCAGGAGCGCGAGTACAAGTGCCGCAAGCGGCTGCGGGCGCGGCGCCTGTTTCGCCCCAAGGTCGATGACGTGGCCGTCCTTGGCCGCGACGCCTTCGCGGCTGTGCAGGTGGAGGGGGCGGCGCGCCCCTGGTACGTCCTGGCGGAGGACGTGGCGGCTTTGACGGAGGCCGAGACGGCCCCGGTATCGGAGGGAGTGAACCTGCTCGCGCCGCTCGACCCCCTGGTCTACGACCGCGAGCGGACGCGGGCCGTGTTCGGCTTCGACTACACCTGGGAGGTGTATACGCCGGCTGCCAGGCGGCGCTGGGGCTACTACGCCCTCCCCCTCCTGTGGGGCGACCGGCTGGCGGGGCGCGTGGACCCCAAAGTGGACCGCAAAACGAAGACGCTGACCCTGCGCTCGCTGTGGCTGGAGCCGTGGGCGGACGGTCACGAGATCGCCCCGGCGCTGGGCGCGCGGCTCGCGGCGGTGGGGCGTTTCCTCGGCGCGGAACGTGTCGTGCTGGACCGGGTTGATCCGGACAGCGCGCGCGGCCCCGTAGAAGAAGCCTTGGTCGGGGGCCTTTCTTGAGCACAACGGGCGACCGGCCGGATTGACTTTTGCTCCCCAATTCCGCTATCATAAGGGTCGCAGGCGAAGCGCCTGCGGCCCTTTTTTGCCGAAAGCAACGCCGCGGAGCGGCGGGCGAGGAGAATCAGAGTCATGGCCAAAGTGAGTATCATCGGCGCGGGCGGGCGCGTCGGCAGCACGGCCGCGTTCGTGCTGCAGCTGGGCGGCATCGCGCAGCAGCTCGACCTGATCGACGTGGTGGAAGGCAGCGTGCTCGACACGGTCAAGGGGGAGGCCCTCGACCTCGTGCACGGCTACGCGTTCGCGGGCGGCCCCAAGGTCGACGCGGGCGGCTATGATCGTCTGGACGGCTCCAACGTGGTCGTCATCTGCTCCGGCCTGCGGCGCAAACCCGACGAAAGCCGCCTGGACCTGGTCAACCGGAACCTGGCGCTGTTCCGCACGATCCTGGGCGAGGTCAAGCAGCGCTCGCTCGCTTCCGACGCCGTCGTGCTGGTCGTTTCGAACCCGGTCGACCTCCTGACTTACGTCGCCGCCCAGGAGCTGGGCCTGACGCACGACCGCGTGATCGGCCTGGGGACGGTCTTGGACACCTGCCGCTTCCGCTCTCTGCTTGCCGCGCATTTCAACGTCATGCCGACCGACGTCCAGGCGCTGCTCCTGGGTGAGCACGGCGACTCAATGATGTGCGTCTGGAGCACGGCCACCATCGGCGGCGTGCCGCTGCGGTCGTTCCCCACCTACGACGAAGCGGCGATGCAGGCGATCTTCACGCGGGCGCGCGATTCGGGCGCGGAGGTGATCCGGCTCAAGGGCGGCGCGGGTCAGGCGGTCGGCGTCTCGATCGCCGAGGTCGTGCACGCCATCCTGCAGAACAAGCGGCAGGTGCTGCCCGTGTCGTCGGTGCAGACGGGCCTGTTCGGCATCAAAGGCGTGGCCCTGTCGGTCCCGACCGTGGTGGGTCGCAACGGCGTCGAGGGGCTGCTCGAGATCGCCCTGACCGACGACGAGCGCACCAGGCTCGTCGCCTCCGGGGACAAGCTGCGGGGCGAGCTGGCGCAGCTCGCCCGCGCGTGACCCTCAGGCCACCCCGGCCCGGTTCCAGCGGTTTGCGCCGGCGGGAACCGTGCGGTATAATAAGCAGTAGAGAGTATGCGAGCGGATGCGCCCGGCGGTCGGTAATCGCCGGGTTTTTGTTGCGAAGGAGTGTGTAAGATGCGTGAGGGAATCCACCCGAATTATGTAGAGGCGAAGGTTGCCTGCGCGTGCGGCAACACGTTCACCACGCGTTCGACGACGCCGGAAATCCATGTGGAGATCTGCTCCGAGTGCCACCCGTTCTTTACGGGCAAGCAGAAGATCGTGGACACCGAAGGCCGGGTCGAGAAGTTCATGCAGAAGTACGGCATGAAGACGGCGGGCGGCAAGAAGTAGGGTGCCGCCGCAGCAATACGGGGGGCAGGCGGTCATCGAAGGGGTGATGATGCGCGGCCCCCATCACTTTGCCGTGGCCTGCCGCCGCGCCGCGGGCGAGATCGCCCTGACCTGCGAGCCCGTCCCCAAAGTGCTGCGCCCCGCGTGGCAGAAGCGCCCGTTCCTGCGCGGCGCGTTCGCCCTGGTGGACGCGATGGCGCTGGGGACCAGGGCGCTGTTCTGGGCCGCCAAAATCGCCGAGCAGGACACCGTCTCCCCCGGGCGCAAAGCCGGCGCGCGCGCCGCCGAGGAGACCGTCGGGCCGGCCCTCGGGACCGCGGCGGCCGCGCCCGAGCCCTCCTCCCCGCCGGATGCGGCGCGCCCGTCGCGGGTGACCGATGTTGCCATCGGGGGCGCGATGGTCACGGGGCTGGCGCTGGGCCTGTGCCTGATCGTGGTGCTCCCCAACCTGGTCGCCGAGGCGGCCAAATTTTCGCGGGTGCGGGGCGCCGTTCCCCTGGCGCTTCTGGACGGCTGCGTACGGCTCGGCATCTTCTTCGGCTACATCGGGTTGGTGTCGCGCATGCACTACGTGCGCCGCGTGTTCCAGTACCACGGCGCCGAGCACAAGGCCATCAACGCCCTCGAGGCGGGCGAGCCGCTGTCGGTCGAGTCGGCGCGCGCGCAGAGCCGCCTGCACCCGCGCTGCGGCACGTCGTTCGTGGTCATCGTCATGGTGATCGCGACCATCGTGTTCGCGTTTTCCCGTCAGCTCGGTTTGCCGGTGTACCTGCGCATCCCCATAGAGCTGCTGCTGACCCTGCCCGTGGCGGGCGTCGCCTTCGAGCTGCTGCGCCTGGCCGGCCGTTATCGGAACAACCCTGTGGCCGCCGCGCTTTCCCGGCCCGGCATGTGGACGCAGCTGCTCACCACCCGCGAGCCCGATGACAGCCAGCTGGAGGTCGCCCTCGCGTCGCTTAAGGCGGTGATGGAGGCCGAGCAGCGGGACACGTCGCCCGTCGATGCGGCGCAGCGCGGGGCCGCGGCGGTCGCGTGATAGTAACGAAGGTTTCCCATGTTTGAAAAGCTACTGGATGTAGAAAAGCGGTACGACTCGTTGACGGCGCAGCTGTCCGACCCCAAGGTGGCCTCGGACCCGGACGCTTACCGTAAGGTCGCCAAGGAGCACGCGGCGCTCACGCCGCTCGTCGAGGAGTTCCGCGAGTACAAAAAGGTCCGCCAGGGCATCGCGGACGCCGAAGAGATGCTCCAGGGCCCGCTCGATCCGGAGATGCGCGGGCTGGCGCAGGCGGAGCTGGACGATCTGAAGCCGCGGCTGGCGGAGTTCGAGTCCGTGCTGCGGGTCATGCTGCTCCCCAAGGACCCCAACGACGAGAAGGACGTGATCGTGGAGTTCCGCCCCGGGACGGGCGGCGACGAGGCGGAGCTGTTCACCGCGGAGCTTTTGCGCATGTACATGCGCTACGCCGAGCGGCGCGGCTGGAAGCCCGAGCTTTTGAACGCGCAGGAGACCGGCATCGGCGGGGTCAAGGACGCGTCGCTGTCCATCCACGGGCAGGGCGCCTACTCGCAGCTCAAGTTCGAGGGCGGCGTCCACCGCGTGCAGCGCGTCCCGGCGACAGAGTCCGGCGGGCGCATCCACACCTCGACGGCCTCCGTTGCCGTGATGCCCGAGGTGGAGGAGACGACGTGCAGATCGATCCGGGCGACCTGGAGATCGATACCTATCTTCCGGCGGCGCGGGCGGGCAGAACGTCCAGAAGAACGAGACGGCGGTCCGCATCCGGCACAAGCCGACCGGCATCGTCGTGGCCTGCCAGGACCAGCGCCGCAGCCTCCAGAACCGCGAGCAGGCCCTGCGCGTGTTGCGCGCGCGCCTGTACGAGATGGAGCCTGCAAGCGCAGCAGAAAGATCAGGCGCAGGCCCGGCGTCTGCAGGTCGGCACGGGCGACCGCTCCGACAAGATCCGCACCTACAACTTCCCGCAGGACCGCGTCACCGACCACCGCATCGGTCTGACCACGCACGGCATGGGCCAGATCCTGGACGGTGACATCCAGCACGTTATCGACGCCCTCGTGACCACCGACCAGGCCGAGAAGCTGAAGCAGGGCGAGGCGGGCGACTGAGCGCTCGCCGCCCGCCCTCTTGACGCCCGGCCAATTTCACCGTAAAATAAGCACGTTCCTCACCCTCGAAATCGTGGGCGGTTGGCTCAGGGGTAGAGCGCTTCCTTGACACGGAAGAGGTCACAGGTTCAAATCCTGTACCGCCCATCCTCCCTCAAGATTTTCTGCACATTCCCCGATATAAAGCACAGCTTCTTTCACGGTTCCGCCGCCCTTCGGCACTAACAACTGGAGGGCAAAAATGAAAAACAGGACTTCTTTTAGCAAATCCGGGTGGCGCTAGTGGTGCGTCTCCTGCGCCCGCTGTCGGCTATGGGCTTATCCGCGTTGCTGATATAATGGCAGTATGCTAGCAATTCCCTGCCCGCACTGCGGCAACACCAAAGACGTCATCCGCTACGGCACCAACCGCTCCGGCACGGCCTCGTTCACACACGTGAACCCGGTGCCGCTGTCACGGTTGCGGCAAGACCTTTACGCGCAATCCCAAGAGCCGGGCGCTGACGCCCCAAAACAGCAAGAGATTTGCCGGGCCCTGCAAGAGCGCACTTCCCAGCGCGGCATCGCCCGTACCCTGAAGGTCGGGCGCCAGACCATCCGGGCGCTGCGCAAAAAACGCTGCCCGCATAGAAGCCAAGTCCCAGCAACAGGGCATCACGACTGTGCCCGCGCCCGAAGGCGAGGCCATGGAGATAGACGAGCTATGCATCCGGGTCACGCCCAGCCTGTGGCGGTGGAGCGCCGTGTCTCGTCTGGTGCGACAGGTGGTCGGGTTCGTGATCGGCGATCGCACCGATGCTATGCTCAAACTGGTCTGCTCGGATGTGCCCCTGGACTACCAGGGCAAGCCGGTCTACAGGGATTATCTGGGCGCGTATGCGCGCTTCTTTGCTGAGGAGCAGCACCACTGCTGCGATAAAGGTTCGGGCCAGACGCGTTGTGTCGAGGGTCTGGGCACCAAGTGGCGTCAGCGCCAATCGAGCCTGGTACGCCGCTCGTGCGGGGTGCACCGCAAGCGCGAGGACGACCTGATCGGGCGTTTCTTCCTGCTGGTAGAGGAGCACAACCAGCAGGCGGCCAGGTGGTGGGAGCGCCGGCAGAACCAGGCAAGCATAGCAACGCAGCTAAATCCATAGCCATGTCGCGGGCGTACTCGTTCTTGGTTCTCTTGCTCTGCCACTTGTCCTTGCCGGTCTTTTTGTCGGTGACCAGTTCGGTCTTCTTGATCAATTCGAAGGCAACGGGAAGGGAGCTGTCTTGGCTCAGATACAGAGCGGAAAGCAGGTTGATGCCTTTGACGGTGCGGTTCTGGCTGTGATCGAAGTGCCAGGTAATGAGTTCGCTCTGGTCGGTGTAGGGCTTTTCTTCAACTGTGTCATCGATGATTAGGACAGCGTCTTGGGACTGGACACGCCGCAGGTGGGGCTTGATGATCTTCCAGAGGTCTTTGTCGGTTAGCTCCTGCTGTGACAGGAAGCGCGTGACTTGATCGTGGCTGATGTCAGGCAACCGGCGGGCAAGTCCCGTGGCGCTAGCTTGGCCGAAGGAGACGAGCAGATAATCCGTGTAGATATCCAGCAGACGTGCGTTGTGTGTAGTCATTGGGTCAAGCCCATTATATCAAATCTAAAGGCTATGGATCGCGTTGCGTTGTTGCTAGAAAAGCCTGCCTGCTTTCGTATTCAGAAGCCTGTGCTCACTGACGATGCCGGAAGCAAGCAAGCACCTGACTCGAACAACGCGCTCCGCTCCATAGCCAATCTAAACCGCGTAAGGTGAGTATTACAGACACAAACGCGGTTTTTACGAGCCGAATTTTTGTGCAGGATCGCCGCTTGGACAAAATCTCGCCTAACGGTCAGTAATCCACTCTCAACAAAGTACCGCTAACGGTACTTTGTTGACATTGACGTACAGCAGATTTGGCACGCTCATTAGGTTGCTTGCTTTCCGTTGCTGCCCCCGCACGAGATAGGGCAGGTGATCCGCTGTCAACAAAGTACCGTTAGCTGGATAAGCTGGATAAACGGAGACCCGCAAGGGCCGCGAGTGCGGAAGCGACGTGGAAGGTGGCGTGCGCGACCATTGCCGCTTCCAGGCTGTGGCGCCAGAACAGCCAGCCGGCCACGACCCCGAAAATCCCGTTCAAAAGCAGGGCGCGGGCGACCAGGAACGGGGTGAGCGGCACGAGCGCCGCCGTCGCCGGGAGGTGGCCCGCGCCGAACAACAGCGCGCTCAGGAAAATCGCCGCCCACAGGAGGGAAGCCCGGGGAGGGCCGCCCGTCCGCTGTAGCCAGCGCCACCCCAGCCACGCGAGCAGGGACAGGACGCCCCAGCGCAAAAGCAGCTCTTCGGTGATGCCCCCGTAAAGCACCCCGGCCAGAGCGGCAGCCAGGGGGGCGCCCGGCGCGGCCCCGGACAAGGTTTGCCCGCTTTCCCCCATCCACGGGCGGAACGCGGCCTCCAGAGCCACGATGACGAGGAAGCTGGCGATACCGGCTATGGCCGCTGCGGGCAGTTCGCGGCGCACAGACGGCCAAAAGGGCTTGCCCTCCGCGGCTTTCTCGGCGATGTGCGAGCGCAGCCCGAGCGGGGGCGCGAGGGCGGCGCCCAGCGCGACGGCGCCGGCGAGCAGAAGCGACGGCTGGATCAGCGATAAGACCACCAGGAGCGGGACGGGAAGGGGCACGGGCTGCGGCATTTTCGCGAGCTGCGCGGCGAGCAGGCCGGGTAAAATGAGCGCCAGCGAGGCGACCCCTGCCATGCCGGCGCCGAAAAGGGGCCAGAACCTTTTCCCGAACGATGTTGTTGCGTCAGGAGGCGTTGTCATTCAACAGGCTTCTGTACGGGACCGCAGGCTCCTCTTCCGGCCCGCACCCTGGCTACCCATGAGCCGATCACCGTGCTGGCGCCGTCGATGCCACGCCTGAGCCACCCCAGTTCCGGCCTGTCCCCGAGGAGCTTCTTGACAAGCGCCAGCCCCGCTTTGGTGACACCGCCCACGGGCGTCGCATCCTTAAAGAAGTCACTGCGGCGAAGGCCGCCGTTTATGCTTCAAGAACGCGGCGGTAACGTGCCTCCACGAACGAGTAGATGCCGAAGGCCACAAGCCCGGCCGCGACCGCGCCCAGGACCCATCGGCCGTGCGGCTGCTGCGCGAGCACTTTCAGCGCGCCGTCCAGTCCCCGCGCTTCGTTGGGATCGGACCGCAGAGCCGCCTGAATCAAGAAAGTGCCGACCACGCCGGAAACAACGGCGCGTGCCGTAAGCCCCATTTTCCCGATGCGCCTCGCCCACGTCTGCTCGGCGGGGCTCATCTCCGACCATTTAAGCTTGTCCCGGAACTTTTCTTTGAAAGCGACGTAGAGCGTGTTGATCCCGACCGCGATGATCACCGCGCCGACCGCCGCGACCAGCCACTGGCCGAAGGGTTGGGCCAGAAGGCGCGCCGTCGCGTCCTGGGTCGAAGCGCCGTTGGCGCCGCTCGAGCCGCGGATGATCTGCACGGCGGTGAGCGCCAGACCCGCGTAGGCAAGTCCGCTGAGCGCGTACCCCAAACGTTTGGCGAGCCCTTTCGCGTCCGCCCCTTTGTGTTCCGGATCCGCGATCCCCTGCACGAGACGCCAGAGCGCATAACCGGCCAGACCGATGGCAAGCACGGCCAGCAGCAGCTTCCCGGAGGGTTGCCCCGCGATGGTCGCCAGCGCACCCTCCGCGCCCGTCTTCTTCCCGCCCAGACCGAAGGCCGCCTGAACGGCCAGCCATCCGACCACGAGGTACACGACGCCTTTGGCGCCGTAGCCCAGGCGCGCCAGGCGCTCGACCCATGGCCTGGCCTGGCGGGCCGCCTGTTCGGCTTGGTGCTTGGTGGCCTCGGCGGCGGGGCCGCCCGGTTTCGGTATTCGCATTATGTTTTGGCCTTTCCGCGTCCGAGCATCCAAAAGCCACCCGGCTCAACCGCGCAAGAGTCGACACGGGCTTTCCGTGAACTCTTCGTCCGCACGATCGCGCGGGCGTCAACGACGCTATTCCCCCTTGAATGATACGCCTGCTGCGCAAGGGATGGCCATCGAGGGGGCAATAACCGTGCCAGCGCCGGCCTCTTTGCCTCGAGCCGCCGGCGGAGGGCGTCGAGTTCGTCGCGGAGCTCCTGCGGCAGGCGCTCGCCGAAGCGGGCGAAGTGCTCCTCGATGTCCGGCAGCTCGGCACGCCACTCTTCCGGGTCGACCTTGAGCAGCAGCTCCAGCGTGTCGCGGGAGATATTCAGGCCCTCCAGGTGCAGGGCGTCGGGCGTGGGGACGTGGCCGATGGGGGTCTCGACGGCCTTGCCCCGGCCCTTGATGCGGTCCAGCATCCAGATCAGGGCGCGCACGTTCTCACCGTAGCCCGGCCACAGATAGTTGCCGTCGCCGTCTTTGCGGAACCAGTTGACGTGGAAGATGGCCGGCGGGTGGGGGATGGTGCGGCCCATGCGGAGCCAGTGGGCGAAGTAGTCGCCCATGTGGTAGCCGCAGAACGGCAGCATCGCCATCGGGTCGCGGCGCAGGACGTTGGACTTGCCCGCCGCGGCGGCGGTCGTGCGCGACCCCATGGTGGCGCCCAGGAAGGTCCCGTGCTGCCAGTCGAATGCCTGGAACACGAGCGGCACGGTGTAGGAGCGCCGCCCGCCGAAGAGGATGCCGGAGATCGGCACGCCCCGCGGGTCCTCCCAGTGCGGAGACATCGAGGGGCACTGCCGCGCGGGCGCGGTGAAGCGGGAGTTGGGGTGCGCGGCGGGCTCCTCGCCGGTCCAGGGGCGGCGCCCTTTCCAGTCGGTCAGCGGCGCGGGCGGCTCCTCGCCCTTGCCCTCCCACCACGGGATGCCCTGGTCGGACGCGGCGACGTTGGTGTAAAGGGTGTTGGAATGCGCGGTGAGCAGGGCGTTCGGGTTGGTCTCCCTGCTCGTGCCCGGCGCCACGCCGAAGAAGCCGGCTTCGGGGTTGATGGCCCAGAGCCGGCCGTCGTCGCCGACCCGCATCCAGGCGATGTCGTCGCCGACGGTGCGCACCGTGTATCCCTCGTCCTCCAGCGGGCTGATCAGCATCGCCAGGTTCGTCTTGCCGCAGGCGCTGGGGAACGCGCCCGCGAAGTACGTCCGGTCGCCGCCCGGGTCCGTGAGCTCCAGGATCAGCATGTGCTCGGCCATCCATCCCTCGTCGCGCGCCTGGACGCTGGCGATCCGCAGCGCGAAGCACTTCTTGCCCAGCAGCGCGTTGCCGCCGTAGCCC
>JAUJNC010000077.1 GCA_030446525.1 Armatimonadaceae bacterium | reverse complement strand
CGGCCGGGTGCACGCCGCGCCCCTGGCCTGACGCGGTGCCGCGGCTCCGCGCCGCGGCGATCACCGTCGCGTCGGACGTCGTGCTCGTCGTCGGGGAGGACGCGAGCGGCGCCACACGCGCGTTGCGCGCGGCGCGCTCCGGGGGCCGAGCGCTCCCGCTGAGGGTTCCGCGCCAGGGCGGCCGGCTGGTGGCGCTCCCCGTCGTGGGCCCCGCGGCGAGCGTGGGCGGCTTCGCCAGGGAAGCACCGACCTCGGCGGCGGTGCGATCCAGGACCCGGGCGAGGGCGGCTACCAGGGCGTGCGGGAGGGAGTCCGGCGCGAACAGCCGGCGGTGCAGCTTCCAGAAGTAGGTCTCGGGCAGGCCCAGCAGCGCCGCCACGGCCTCGGCGTCCAGGCCCCGCGCCTGGGCCGCCGCCTTCAGGCTCGTCAGCGGGACAGACCCGCTTTCGCGCGCGGCGCGGAACACGGCGCGGCCGATCTCCATCAGGCGCTGGTCCGCGCGAACGTCCTCGGGGTGATCCGCCCCGGCCCCTTCCCCCCCCGTCCAGCGCTCGGCGGCCATACGCGCCAGATCGCGGGCGTGCCGCGGGTGGCGCCGCACCCAATCGGCCAGGTCCGCGCCCGCCCCCGCC
Source organism: Armatimonadaceae bacterium (assembly GCA_030446525.1). The sequence goes on along the minus strand of JAUJNC010000077.1, from coordinate 24,791 downwards.
TGCGCGAAGGCGATCAAAACCGCGTCGCCGTCGGTATCCATCAATTCTTGCCTAGTTGTTCCTGTCATGACTTTCCCCTTCGCCGCCCTGCCGCCACGCCCGCAGCTTCACCTCCGCGCGCCGCAGGTAGTTCCGCACCGTGCGGCCCGTCACGCCCAAAACCCGCGCCACCGACGGCTGGTCCGGGTTCTCGCTCTCCTCCGGCCAGCCCTCCACGTAGCGCAGATAGAGAGCCAGGCGCTCGTTCTCCGTCAGCGTCCCGAGCGCGTCCCGGTGCTCCGCCAGCGTTTCCGGCCCCGGACCCGCGTCCGGGACCTGCTGGAGCGGATCGGCGCTCCCCCCCTCTTCGCTGTCTTCCCGGTCCGCCAGCCGCAGCTCACTGTCCGCCGCCGCCTGCCGCTTCTGGGCCAGGTTCCACAGGCGCCGGTCCAGACAGACCCAGAACCGGACCTCCCAGAACTCCGCCGCCGGGTCATGGCGGAACAGCGCCGAGCAGAGATCGGCGAAGAGGTCGCGCGCGCACTCCTCCTTCTCGTCGGCGGATAGCCGCCACCGGGACAGCTTGCGGCGGATGTGCGACGCCGTGCGCTGCGCGAGCAGGTCGGCGATCTGCCAGGCAACCCCGTCGTCGGCGCGCACGTGGTAGGCGCGCAGCCAGTAGACCAGCGCCTCCTCCCGCACGAAGCCGGGGTGCGCCCGGTCGGTGATCATCAGGCGCTCGCGCCGCGCCCGGTCCGGCAGCGCCGACAGATGGCGCACCTGTTCCTCGACCTCCGGCTCGCGCGTGTAGGGCGTGCCGTCCTTTCGCGCGCGTCCCAGCGGGCGCACCGGCCAAACATCGGACATGGTTGCTGTCTCGTGCACTGTGTCTACTGCGTGGCAGGGCCTGAGTCCGGAAAACCGGGCTCCGCGTTATGATGCGTCGGCGGCCGTCGGTACCGTGGGCGCGCCGCCGGCAAGCTGGACCTGGTTCTTGCCGGCGCGCTTGGCGTGGTACAGGGCCTCATCAGCCAGCGTGATCAGCCGGTCCCCATCGGGCGTGTCCTGGGGAAAAGACGCCACGCCGAAGCTCATGGTTTTGTGGACGGCCTGCCCCCCGTCCTTGCCGGGCAGGGGGATCTCGGCGACCGCGCGCCGGAGCCGCTCCGCCATCTTCTGGGCTTGAAGGCGCCCGGTCTCCGGCAGCAGGATGCAGAACTCCTCGCCGCCGTAGCGGGCGACCGTGTCCACGACGCGGACGCTGGCCCGCAGCACGCCCGCCATGCGCCGGAGCAGGTCATCGCCCTGGGGGTGTCCGTAGGTGTCGTTGAACTCCTTGAAGGAGTCCACGTCGCACAGGATGACCGAGAACGGGCGCCCGTAGCGGCGGGAGCGCCAGACCTCCTCGCTCAGGATCTCCTGCAGGCGGCGGTGGTTGGTCAGCCCCGTCAAACCGTCGGTAACGGCCAGGGTGCGGATGCTCTGGTGCAGGCGGGTGTTCTCGATGGCGCTCGCCACGCCGCCCGCCACCCCCTGCATCACGTCGAGGTCGCGCGGCGCGAACTGCCGCTTCTGCCGGCGCGCGAACAGGGCCACGCCCACCGTTCGCTCCCCCGTGGCCAGCGGCACCACCAGCAGGGACGCCATGCCTTCGCCACCGGCCGGGTCACTTTGCGGCGCGTCATCGCCGCCCATGATCACGAGACCGCGGCACCGCTCCGCCACGCGCCCGACCAGCCCCTCCCCGGAAAGGATCTCGGCCGGGACTTTCGGCGCGGCGTTCGCGGGCCGCGCGGCGCGCAGGCGCAGGCGCTCCCCGCCCGTGTCGGCGATCCAGATGAAGGCGCGGTCGAAGCGGATCAGATCGCGCGCCGCCGTGAGCAGGTGGGCGAGCAGGTTGTCCAGGTTCTGGGCGTCGATCGCCTGCCGCCCCAGCGCCTCCATCGCGCGGACCTGCTTGCGCAGCGCGGAGAGCTCGAGATGCGCGCGGACGGCCCAAACGAAGGCCGCCGCGGAAAACGCGCAGGCGGCCCCCCGGACGGCGATGCTGTCCGGGCGCACCAGAAACGCCCCCAACGCCGCGATAAAAATGAGCGCCACGGGGAGGGCGGGAACGCCAAACAAACGAGACGACATGCGGCAAAACGCCCCTGCGAACGCCTGAGAAGGCGGTAGCTTCGCTCATTATACCGTTAATTATCCCCGGAAGGCAGACGAAGGCAAAAGAAAACGGGAAGGGCTTTTTCGCCCTTCCCGCTTCCGTCCCGCAGACGCCGGACCGTACGCTTTACGGCCTCATCGTGCCGGCCGGGGCGACCGAGTTGACCGAGCTGTTCAGCGCCAGCACCAGCAGAGCGATCGTCACGGCGATCAGCAGGTAGGGGACCGCCGCCTTGAAACGCTGCCAGAGGCTCTTCCTGTTCTCCCGGACGAACGACTCCGGCGCCACGCCCCGGCTCTGCACCGGGGACGCGAAGCTCTGCGTTTTTTCGCCGGAGGCGGGCCGCAGCCCGGCCACGCCGCCCGCGCCTTCCGCCGCGGACGCGGCCGCCACACCCGACGGCACCGGCTGGCCCTCGCCGCCCGGCAGCGCCAGCGTAACGGCCGCCCCGCTGTGGTGGCCGTTGCCGTTGCCGTTGGCGCCGTTCAGCGCACCCCGCGGGGTAACGACCGGGTAGTAATGATAATGGTAATGGACCGAATCCACCCGCTCCGGATCCATGCCGTTCAGGACGACGCCGATGATGTTCGCCTTTGCCTTGTTCAGCATCGCCTTGACCTGCTGTTCGGAGCCGCGCGGGACGTCGTTGGCGCGCGTAACCATCAGCGCCGCGTCCAGGAACGAGGACAGCACCACCGCGTCCGAGAAGGCGATGGCAGACGGCGTGTCGAACAGGATGAAGTGTGTGCGGCTTGAGCTGCTCGTGCAGCGCCTTCATCTTGGGCGACGCCAACAGCTCCGACGGGTTCAGCGGCAGCGGCCCCGAGGGCAGCAGCAGCAGGTTGTCGATCTCGGTGGCCTTGAGCGCCTCCTCGATCTCGCACTCGTCGTTCAAGAGCGTCGTCAGGCCGATGTCGTTCTTGACCTTGAAGACGTCGTGCAGCTTGGGCCGCCGCAGGTCGGCGTCCACCAGGATCACGCGCTTGCCGGCCTGGGCCATCGCGATGGCCAGGTTGCAGGCCGTGGTCGTCGCCCCCTGACCGGGCTTGCCCGTCAGCAGCATCAGCGACTTGAACGGGTGCTCCTCGGCGGTGAAGAGGAGGTCGGTGCGCAGCAGGCGGTAGGCCTCGGCCGCCGGGGACAGCGGGTCCAGATAGGTGATGCGCGGCGCGCGGTTCGGGTCCGGCAGCTGCGCCGGGATCACGCCGGCGACCGGCAGGCCCAGCAGCTTTTCCGCGTCCTCCGTGGAGCGCACGGAGTTGTCGAGGGCGTCCATCGCCACCACCAGGGCGATCCCGAAGATCAGCGCCAGCACGGCGCCGTAGGCCATCAGTTGCCAGCGCGTGTCCCCGTCGCCGCCGACCCGCTTCCCGTTGGCCTGGCTGGTTATGGTGATTGTGCCCGCCGTGTCCTGGTTCACCGAGTTGATGTTGAACCCCGTGAGCGCCTTGTCGATCTGGTTCAGGTTGTCCTCGTAAAGCGTCACCTCGCGTTCCAGCTCCGCGAGCTGGGCCTGCGCGGCCGGCAGCCGCGCCACCTTCGCCCGCTCCGCGGCAAGTTGTTGCCCCACCGCCGCCAGCTTCGCCTGCGCGTCGTTCAGCCGGACCTGCGCGGCACCGAGCTGCGCCTCGTAGTTCTCCACCGCCGCGTTCGGCGCGCTGACCGTGAACGGGATACTCCGGACACGTTCTAATTCTCTGCGGGCGGCGTCCAGCCGGGCCTTCGCATCGTTATAGTCCGGGTGGTTCTCCAGCTTGTTCGCGGAAACGGTTCTAAAAACGACCTCCGCCTCGGACAGAGCCGCCTCACGACTCCTGACCAGAGGGTCTTCCGTGGAGGGGAGCGGCTTTGTCTTCACGATGGCCTGCTGCCGCAGCAACTCACGGGTCGTGTTGATGGTGGCCTTCGCCGCCTCGATCTCTGCCTGCAGAAGGTTACGCGCGTCCTCGTACTTGACGACGTTGCTGACCGCCGCGCTCTGTTTCGGGTTGAGCGGGACCACATCACCGCGCCTCTGGTAGGCGACCAGCTCCTTGCGCGCCTTCTGCCACTGGCCCCTCGCCAGATCCCTTTGTTGCTCCAGGACGTTGCGCTGGACCTGGATCTGGTTGCGGCTCTGGGCCGTGTAGAAGTCGATGAACGCGACACAGGCCAGGTTGGCGTACAGCTCGGCGGCGGCTTCCCGCTCGTGGTACGCCTGAACCCGGATCAGGTTGGCGATGTCCGGTTCCTTCTCCGTCGCCAGCGGGCCGGACACCGGCCCGAACTTGACACGCCCCTGCATGTCGGTGGCGATATCATCCTCCGGCCAGTTCAGCCCCGCCGCCCCCCAGGCGCCGCGCGCATCCCGCGCCTTGGCCAGGTTCTCGGCGTAGAGCTTGCGCGACTCCGTGATCGATTTCCGGACCAGCTCCTCCGTCGCCGCCTCGCCCAGGCCCCTCTCGCTGGCGACGCGCAGCGCCTCCTTGCGGACGAGGGCGTCCCGCTGGCCGAAGATGCCGTTCTCTTCCAGGATCCTCTGGACTTTGCTGGCGCGCTCGTCCTCGCCGAGCTTGAGCAGGCGGGCCGCCTCCCGGTGCAGGTCGTAGCTGGTGCGCGGGAGCATGATCAGGTCGGTGATCGGCACGCCGCTATCCCGCACGCCGCCACTATCCCGCCCGCCGCCCGACGCCCCGACGTTCTGCGAGACGGCGCGCTCCAAAGGCTTGATCATGGCATCGGCCTGGTACAGCTTCTTTTGCGCCTGCAGCGTCGCCCCGATAAAGATGACGGCCGAGGCGATGAGCATGATGGCCGCGATGAGCCAACGCTTGGCGTACACCAAGCGGTAAATTCTCCAGAATTCCATGTACGATTTTCTCCTGCCGGGAAGCCACGCTCCCAAGGATGCCGCCGCGCGTGACGCGCTCTAAACGGCGGTGTGTAGGGTCGAGAACAACGGGATGAGCAGCCTGCGAACCGTTTCTCTCACCGTAAGAACAGAGGCGTCAGCGGGTGCGCTCGGCGCCCGGGCGCGGCACGCCGCCGGGCCCCGACCGCCGAGAAGGGAGCGTTTGCAGAACGACGCAAATCACCCGCAATTATACCCCGATTTTCGCGCGCGCGAAACCTCACTTCCCTTTGACGACGCGCAGGCGCAGTTCGCCCTCGCCCCCTGACTCGCCGGCCAGCAGGGCCGGCGGCAGCGCCGCCGCCTCGATGCGGCGCGCGCCCGGCGCGGAAAGGACCACGGCGTGCGCGAGGGCGTTCTGCAGCTCGCGGATGTTGCCCGGCCAGGCGTGCCCCTGCAGGAGGCGCAGCGCTTCGGGGGAGATGCCCTCCGGGAAGGACCGCTCGTTCTCCTGGGCGTAGCTGGCCAAAAAGTGCTCCGCCAGCGGCCGGATGTCCCCCGCCCGCTCGCGCAGGGCGGGGAGCATCACCGGCACCACGTTGAGCCGGTAGTACAGGTCTGCACGAAACGTGCCTTCCTGCACGGCCTGCCACAGGTCCCGGTTGGTGGCCGCCACGACGCGCACGTCCACGCTGACCGTCTTCACCCCGCCGATCCGCACCACCTCGCGCTCCTGCAGCGCCCGCAACAGCTTGACCTGCGTGATGTGCGGGATGTCGCCGATCTCGTCCAGGAACAGCGTGCCGCCGTGGGCCAGCTCGAAGCGGCCCGGCGGCGGCGAGCGCGCCCGTGAAGGCGCTCTTTTCGTGCCCAGCTCCGACTCGAGCAGGGTGTCCGGCGGGGCCGCGCAGGAGACCGCCACGAACGGCCCGCGCCGGCGGGGCGACGCCTCGTGGATCAGCCGCGCCGCCACCTCCTTGCCCGTGCCCGACTCGCCGAGCAGCAGCACGGTCGCCCGGGCCTGCGCCGCCAGGAGCAGGCGCTCCTTCATCTGCCGCGTGGCCGGCGCATCCCCACCAGGTGGCGCCCCACCCCCCGCATCACCACCCCGCCCCGCGCGGGGGGCGGCCGGCGCGGCGGAGGAAGGGCGCCCGCCCCGGCGGCGTTTGAACGGCCGCTGTGGCGGCCGCCGGGTGCTGCGCGGGCGCCTCGTCCTCGGCGGCCAGCGCCCGCGGGACGGTCGCGCGCACCTGCTCGACGTCGAACGGCTTGGTGATGAAGTCGAAGGCGCCCAGGCGCATCGCGTCCACCGCCGAGCGCACCGTCCCGTGGCCCGAGATGAGCAGGGCCCGCAGCCGCGGATGCTCCTTGCGCACCGCCCCCAGCACCTCCAGGCCGCTCATGTCCGGCATCAGGAAATCCGTGACCAGCAGGTCCGCCGCGTGCTCCTTCGCCAGGCGCACCGCTTCCCGCCCGCCGCTCGCCACCAGCACGTTGTAACCGTCGCGCGCCAGCACGGCGGAAAGCACGCGCCGCAGGTTCGGCTCGTCATCCACCACCAGTACCGTCGGCGCTCCGCCCCTGTCGCTCCCCCGTCAGACATACGTTATTCCCTTGTAAGATCGGCGGCGCCTTGTGCTTTGCATTACAAAGTACTTTTAGGTTTAACACAAGGCGCCGGTTTTGTCAAGTCTGTCCCGCCCGTCACGCCCCCGGCAGGCGCACCGTGAACCGGGCACCGCCGCCCGGCGCATCGCCCACGGCGATGCTGCCGTTGTGGGCCTCGATCACCTGGCGCACCTGGGCCAGCCCCAGCCCCGTCCCCTTGGCCTTGGTGGTGAAGAACGGCTCGAACAGGCGGGCGCGGATCGCTTCCGGCACCCCGGGCCCGGAGTCGGCGACCGCCGTACTCGTACATCCCGCCCCCGCCGGGATCCGCGACCGCGTGTACCGATACCCCCGAGGCGCCCCCTTGCGGCATCGCCTGCGCGGCGTTCAGCAGCAGGTTGCGCAGCGCGCGCCCCACCTGGGCGGCGTCCAGGTCGGTCCAGGCCGGCGCATCGTAGGACTCGCGGATCTCGATGTTCTGCCGCCGGAGCTCGGCCCTCTGGAAATCCACCTCGCCCCGCGTGACGGCCACCAGGTCGCAGCGCCCCGGGCGCGGCGGCGACAGGCGGGCGAACTCCAAAAGGTCCGTGGTCAGGCGCCCCAGCCCGTTCACCTCCTCGACCACGATGCTCAGGAAGTCCCGGACCGTGGGGTCCTCGGCCTCGACATACTCCGTCAAGAGGAACTGCGCGGCCCCCTTGATCGACGACAGCGGGTTGCGCGCACCAGGTGCGCCACCGTCGCCGCCAGTTGTCCCAGCGCGGCCAGATTGGCCGTGCGCGCCATCTCGCGCTCCATCGCCGCCGCCTCGCGCCCGGCCTGCTCCAGCTCGGCGAACAGGCGGGCGTTTTCCAGCGCCACCGACACGTGCCCGACGAACAGCCCCAGCGTTTCCGCCATCTCCGCGCGGAACCGCCCGTTTCCCGACGCCCACATCCGCCAGCACCACGGCCTCGCACTCGTCGCGCACCAGGAGCGGCGCGGCCACCCCGGTCCGCACGCCCAGCGCGCTCGGGAACGCCCCGCCCTCCGGGTGCTCCGCGGCCACGTCGGCCACCAGGGCGGGGGCCTGCAGCGATCGCAGACACTCCGGCAGGCGCAGGCTCTCGGCGGATCTGGCCGGGGCGCCGCGCAGGTAGCCGCGCCCGGCGGCGAGGACCCACTCCTCGCAGGCGCCGTCCGGGTTTCGTTGGCGCCGCCACACCTGGCAGCGCTCGAAGCCGATCACCTCCTGGACCCCCTCGGCGAGGTGCTCCAGGAGCGCCTCCTCGGGCAGGCGCGCCCGGATCGCCTCGGCCACCTGGGCCAGGGCCGCCAGTTCCTGACCCCGCCGCGCCAGGTTCGCCCCGACGCGCACCTGCGCGATCACGGAGCCCGCCTGCGCCCCGAACAGCGAGAAGACGCGCAGGTCTCCCTCGGTGAACGGCGCGGCCGGGGCCAGACGCGACAGGCACAGCACCCCCAGCACGTCCCCGTCCGCGGCCAGCAGCGGGGCGCAGAGCGCGCTCTCCACCTCGGGGCGGGGGCTTACCTCCTCGCTCGTCTCGCCCGCCAGCAGCGGGTGCGTGCGGGGGTCGTTGATGAGCACGGGCTGGCCCGTCGCGGCCACCCGCCCGGCGATGCGCTCCCCCACGAGGAGCGTGGCCGAATCGGCCACGTCCTGGGGCAGCCCCACCGACGCCGCCCCCGTCATCTCGTCCCCGCCGCGCTCGCGCAGCAGGAGCGAAGAGGTGTGGGCGTCCAGGGCCGCCGTCGCCCGCTCGGCGAGCATCTGCAGCAGGCGGTCGACCGCCGTGTACGGCACGGCGCGCCACAGCTCGTACAAGGCCGCCAGCTGGCGCTCGCGCCGCTCGTCCTCGGACACGGCGAGCAGGCGCGGGCTCGCCGCGCCCCCGTCCCCGGCGCGGGCGTCGCTTCCCGTCGGCAATAGCAGATCGGACCCAGACTTGTTCATCCTTTTTGATTCCGCTCTCTTTGCATTATGGCACGGCGGCTCCGCCAGCACAGGTGTCGCGGCGCGATTGCGTGCCCCGGCTACGTATCTGTATAATAAAGACGGCCAGCAATTTTCGTGCCGGGAGGAATGCGGGGCAGTGGACGAGGAAAGCGGAACGCCGCCGGCGCCGGACGCCAGGCAGTACGGGGACGTGGCGGCGGTCTACGACACGCTGATGGCGGGCGTCCCGCACGACCTGTGGCTTCTGCGCATCGAGAAGGCGGCCCGGACGCGCGGCAAAACGCCGCGCTCCGCGCTCGACATCGCCTGCGGCACCGGCATCGTCACGGAGCACCTGCACCGGCACGGCTACTCCCCGGTCTGGGGGGTGGACCTTTCCGGGCCGATGGTGTCGGTCGCGCGCACCAAGGCCCGCGCCAAGGGTTACGACGTCACCTACGTCCATCAGGACGCCGCCCGGCTCGACCTGCCCGTGCGCGACTTCGATCTGGTCGTCAGCCTGTTCGATTCGCTGAACTACATCACCGACCCCGCCGCGCTGCGCCAGGCCTTCCGGCGCATCTTCGCGCACATCGCGCCGGGGGGGTTGTTCGCCTTCGACCTGAACGCCCTGTACGCCCTGGCGAACCGCTTCTTCGATCAGAGCGGCTCGGACGGCCCGGTCCACCACCACTGGCGCTCGCGCTGGGACCGCGAAACCCGCCTGTGCCGGGTGGAGATGGACTTCTGGGTGCGCGACGACGCGACCGGCGAAACGCGCCACTTCAGCGAAACCCACGTCCAGCGCGCTTACACGGTGCCGGAGATGATGGCCTGGCTGGCCGAAGCCGGCTTCACGGACATCGAAGTTTTCGGCAACTACGGCACGCGCCCCCCCGGCCCCAAGACCGACCGCCTTCTCTTCGTCGCGGAGAAGGGATGATGCGGTTCAACCTACCCCCCGCGTATCCTCTGGGTGCCCCCTCCCTCCGACGGAGGGGGGCAGGGGGGGGTTTACTGCTCCTCTCCCTGCTGCTGACCGGCTGCTCGCGCCCCGCGGACACCGGCCCGCAGGGGGCGAACGCGCTTGCTCAGGACCGGAGCGCGGGCGCGTTCGCCCAGACCCACCCATGGCTGCTCACGACTATGGATCGCGGCGCGGCGCGCGGCAACCGGGGCATCTTCCTGGGCAACGGCTACCTCGGCGCAACCTTCGGCCCCGACGGCGGGGCAGGCCCGAACTCGGCCTGCTATGTCGCGGGCCTGTACGACGACGAAAGCCTCGCGCCGATCCCGCTCTGGAACCAGCTGGACCTGCCGGAGAACCTGACCCAGGGCCCCTACTCACAGACGCTGGATATGAAGCGCGGCGTGCTGGTCACGAAGATGGGCGCGGTTACCGTCACGTCCTTTGTCGCGCGCGACGATCCGCACCTTGCGGTCATGCACGTGGAAGGGGCGCCGCTGCCACCACAGCCGCCTGAGCTGCCTGCCCCGGCGCGGGGGAGTATGCAGAAACTGTCAGACACCAGTGTTCTGTATCAAACGAGGCACGCGGCGATCAGCCTGCACATAACGCAAGAACCGGACCCGACGGGGACCGGATGGACACGGTTCATCACCATCCTGCCGGAAAACACGCCGATCTTCGGGAACGCAAATAAGAAAGAGCGGGCGGACCCCGATGCACGCTACGCGCGGTCCGCCTACGGCTACGAGACTCGCAGGATCCCGGCCCCCTCCTATGCCGACACTTTAGCGGCCCACGCCGCCGCCTGGGAAAAGCTCTGGCGGAAGGATATCCTCATCGAGGGCGACCCGGAGGCGCAGCAGCTCGTCCACGCGCTGATGTTCAACCTGCTCTGCTCGGTGCGGCCCGGCGGCGCGGACTCGATCCCGCCCGAGACGTGGTCCGGCGACTTCTACAAGGGGCACATCTTCTGGGACGCCGACGTCTGGATGTTCCCCGCCCTGCTCGCCCAGCACCCCGACCTGGCCCGGTGCATCCTGGACTACCGCTTCAAGCACCTGCCCCAGGCGCGGCGGCAGGCCAGGGACGCCGGATGGGCGGGCGCGGACTTCCCCTGGGAAAGCGCCGAAACCGGCCTCGAGGTCGCGCCGGGCGGCTTCCGCCAGGGGCGGCACGTCACGGCCGGCGTCGGCTGGGCGCACTGTCAGTACTGGCTGGCGACGAGCGACAGGGCGTGGCTCAGCGCGCGCGGCATGCACCTGCTTTAACGCGTGGCTGACTACTGGGCGTCGCGGGCCCGGAAACACGGGCCGCGGCGGATACGAGATCCGGGGCGTGTTCGGGCCCGACGAGAACAAGGGGCTGGTGGACAACAACACCTACACGAACGCCCTGGCGCGCCACTGCCTCCTTGCCGCAGGCGAGGCGGCGAAGATCTCGGGCGGCGCGCGGACCCCCGCTGGGCCGACGTGGCCCAACACATCGCGCTGCCCTACGACCGGTCGAACGGCCGCTACCTGGCCCGCGGGGGCGACCGGGAGAAAGGACCAAGCAGGCCGACGGCGAGCTCGATCCTGTATCCGGCGGACCTGCCGATGAGCCGGGAAACGGCCGCGCGCACCTTCGACTTCCACGCGGCCCCGCCGGCCCGGCCATGACCGCCTCCATCCACGCCCTGCTCGCCGCACGGCTGGGGCGGGCCGAGCAGCCGAGCGGCACTTCCGCGCCTCGTACCGGCCGTTCGTGCGCGGGCCGTTCCTGCTGTTCTCGAAAAGCGCAGCCTCGACCGCTGCTACTTCGCCACCGGCGCGGGCGGGATCCTGCAGAGCGTCCTGTACGGCTTCGCGGGCCTCGACTGGCGGGAGTTCGACAAAGAGGCAGGGCGCCCGGGCCGTGCCCACCTTCCCCCTCGTGGAAGCGGCTCACCATCACCGGCATCCGGCACGGTTCGGCAACCTACCGGCTGGAGGTGACGCCGGGCGGCCGCGCGCTGATAAGACAAAAATAAAGCGGGGGCCGGGCCCCCCGCTTCTTCCCGGAAAAACGTCAGCGCCCGGATTCTACTTCAGGATCGTCAACGGCATCGTCGGACCGGTCGTAGTAACTTGGTTACCGAGCACATCCGTCGGGTCGGTGTCCAGGAAATCCGACACGGCCCGCACCCAGTTGGCGGAAGGCGTCTTGTCTTCGGCGGTCATCGTCACTTCTGTCTCGCTGTTCATTAGTCTCATCCTCGCAGACCCTTTTTGCGCACATCCACGCGTCTCGTCTGCATTTTTTTCGGCTTGGCGGCAAACCTCCGCATTTTACCACAAGGGCAACGGCTTTTCAATTCCCTGCAGCCCTGACTCCTAAACCTTTTCGATTTTTGACGCGTTCTTATGGCTGTTCCGCGGGGCGCACCTCGGCGTGGACCAGGTTTGCAGGAAAGCGCGCAGGGTGGCCGACAGGTACTTGTCCCGGCGGTGCACCATGCGGCGGTGCGCGCGCGGCACGTCCGCGAGCGTCAGGGCATGGAGGCGGCCCGACGCCACTTCGGCGCGCACCGACACCTCCGGCAGCAGGGAGATGCCCAGATCCGCCTCGATCATCCGCTTGATCGCCTCGACGCTGTCCAGGCTCCATGGGCCACCTGCTCCTCGACGCCGGCGGCCGAGAGCAGGCGGTCCACGTAAGTCCGCAGGTTGGTGCCGGCCTCCATCAGGATGAGCGGGCTGCCGGCCAGGCTCGGCGGCACCGACCGGCGCGCGGCCAGCGGGGTGCGCCGGCGGCACGACGACGCACGTCTCGTAGTCCGCCAGCGCCGTCGCGGCCAGCACGCGGTCGTGCACGTCGCCGGTCACCAGGCCCACGTCGGCCTCGTTCGCGCGCACCATCACCAGCACCGCGCGGAAGCGCCGGTGTGGATCGAGATCTCGATGGCCGGGTGCGCGCCGCGGAAACGGCGCAGCAACGGCGGCAGCACGTAGGTCGCGAGGGTGCTGCTCGCGCCCACGGCCAGGCGCCCTGTCGCGCCCGCATGGATGTCGGCCACGGCGTGCTGCGCCTCCTGCGCCAGGCGGACGATGGCCTGCGCGTAGCGGTGCAGAACCTCCCCGGCCGCCGTCATCTGCACGCTGCGCCCGAGCCGCTCGAACAGCCGCGTCCGCAGGCTCGGCCTCCAGGGCGGCGATCTGCCGCGTGACCGCCGGTTGGTCAGGTGCAGCGCCTCCGCCGCCCGCGTGAAACTGCGGTGGGCCACCACCGCTTCCGAAGCTTTGATGAAGTTCCATCCTATCTATACGGGAAATGAATGGTTTCGATGATTAAATTTCATTTGCAGTATACCAACGAAGCGCAGTAAAATGAAGGGAACAGGATGACACTACACAGGCGAAGGATGGACTGAAAATGACGGAACCGCACAACCTTTAACGCGCTCCAGACGTTCACCTACGGCGACGGACGCACCGGCAGGTTTTACTCCCTCCCCGGGGCTCGAACGCGAGGGCGTCGGGCCCATCTCCAGGCTGCCGGTCAGCATCCGCATCGTTCTGGAGTCCGTGCTGCGCAATGTGGACGGCAAGCGGGTACAGGAAGCCGACGTGCGCGCGCTGGCGAACTGGCAGCCCAACGCCGAGCGGACGGCGGAGATCCCTTTCGTCGTGGCGCGCATCGTGCTGCAGGACTTCACCGGCGTCCCCCTGCTCGTCGACCTGGCCGCGATGCGCTCGGCGGTCGCCCGGCTCGGCAAGGAGGCCGGGATCATCGAGCCCCTGGTGCCGGTGGACCTGGTCGTGGATCACAGCATCCAGGTCGATTTCTCCGAGGTCAGCAACGCGCTCCAGCTCAACATGGAGATGGAGTTTAAGCGCAACCGGGCGCGCTACCAGGCTCCTCAAGTGGGGCACGCAGGCCTTCAACGGTTTCAGCGTGGTGCCGCCCGGCATCGGGATCATCCACCAGGTCAACCTGGAGTACCTGGCCAAGGGCGTGCTGTCGGACGGCGGCGTGTACTACCCGGACACCCTCGTCGGGACCGACTCCCACACCACGATGATCAACGGGCTCGGCATCGTCGGCTGGGGGTCGGCGGCATCGAGGCCGAGGCCGGGATGCTGGGCCAGCCGGTGTACTTCCTGGCGCCGGACGTGGTGGGGGTCCACCTGTCGGGGGCTCTCCGGCCCGGCGTGACGGCGACCGACCTGGTGCTGCAGATCACCGAGATGCTGCGCAAGGCCAAGGTCGTCGGCAAGTTCGTCGAGTTCCACGGCGAGGGCGCGGCGTCCCTGGGCCTGACCGACCGGGCGACGATCGCGAACATGGCCCCGGAGTACGGCGCCACGATGGGCTTCTTCCCCCGTGGACGAGGAGTCCTGCCGCTATCTGCTGGCGACGGGCCGAACGCGGGAGCAGGTGGACGCCTTCCGCGCCTACTTCCAGGCGCAGAACCTGTTCGGCATGCCGGGCACCGGCAAGCCGGTGGCGGCGAGATCGCCTACAGCCGAGCCTGCTCCACCTGGATCTGGCGACCGTCGAGCCGAGCGTGGCCGGCCCCAAGCGCCCGCAGGACCGCATCGCACTGCCCGAAGTGAAAACGTTCCAGGGGCTGCTGCAGATGCCGCAAAGCGAGAACGGCTACAACAAGAGCCGCGCCGAACTGAACAAGCGGTTCGTGATCTTGCGAGCCATCAACGCCGCCAAGACCGCCGACCTGAGCCTGGCGGGCGGCGGCGCGCAGGAGCCCGAAACCGCCCCCGCGGACGCCGAGCCCGGTCAGGCCGGCCTGGAAAGTGAGAAGGACACGGCGACGATCACCGAGATCGAGATGATGACGAACCGCCCGACCCCGGACCGCATCGAGGCGGGCCCCGCCGTCGCCGAGGAGTACATGGCCAGCGGCGGCCAGCTGCGCCACGGCGACGTGGTGATCGCCGCCATCACGAGCTGCACCAACACGTCGAACCCCAGCGTCATGCTGGCCGCCGGCCTGCTCGCCAAAAAGGCGGTGGAGCGGGGGCTGACCGTGCGGCGCACGGTGAAGACGTCGCTCGCTCCCGGCAGCCGCGTCGTCACCGAGTACCTGACGAAGACGGGCCTCCAGGCGTACCTGGATCAGGTGGGCTTCCATACGGTCGGCTACGGCTGCACGACCTGCATCGGGAACAGCGGGCCGCTGGAGCCGAACCTGGAGGAGACGATCACCAAAAACGATCTCGTGGTCGCCAGCGTCCTGTCGGGCAACCGCAACTTCGAGGCGCGGGTCCACCAGAACGTCAAGGCGAACTTCCTGATGTCGCCGCCGCTCGTGGTCGCCTTCGCGCTCGCGGGCCGGGTGGACATCGACCTGTCGAGCGAGCCCATCGGCAAGGATAGCGGCGGCCGGGACGTGTACCTGAAGGACCTGTGGCCGAGCGCCCAAGAGATCGGCGAGGTCCTGGGCGCGGCGACGGACCCGGAAACCTACCGGCGGCTGTACAGCGACTTCACCAGCCAGAACCCCTTGTGGAGCGACATCCCGACCACGACCGGCCGGGTGTACCAGTGGGACGAGGGCTCGACCTACATCCAGGAACCGCCCTACTTCGACAAGTTCTCGATGGAGCCGGGGGTCGCCAAGGACATCAAGGGCGCGCGGCCGCTGGCGATCTTCGGCGATTCGGTGACGACGGATCACATCAGCCCGGCCGGGGCCATCAAGCCGAGTTCGCCCGCGGGCCTGTACCTCCAGGAAAAGGGCGTCGCGCCCGAGGACTTCAACTCGTACGGCTCGCGGCGCGGCAACGACAAGGTCATGGTGCGCGGGACATTCGCGAACGTGCGCATCAAGAACCTGATGGTGCCCGGGGTGGAGGGCGGCGTCACCGTCCATCACCCGTCGGGCGAGCAGATGAGCATCTACGACGCGTCGATCCGCTACCAGTCGGCGGGGACGCCGCTCGTCATCTTCGCGGGCCAGGAGTACGGGACGGGCTCGTCGCGCGACTGGGCCGCCAAGGGCACCCGGCTGCTCGGCGTCAAGGCCGTGATCGCCCAGAGCTTCGAGCGCATTCACCGCTCGAACCTGGTCGGCATGGGCGTGCTGCCGCTGCAGTTCAAGGAGGGCGATTCGGCCGCCGTGCTTAAGCTCGACGGCAGCGAGACGTTCGACCTGATCGGCCTCGAGGAAGGCATCACGCCGCGCCGGGAGGTCGAGCTCGTCATCCGACGCGCCGGCAGCCACAGCCGCACCGTCGTCCCGCTCACGCTGCGCATCGACACGCCCATCGAGGTGGACTACTACCTCCACGGCGGCATCCTGCCCTACGTCCTGCGCCAGCTCATCGCCCAGGCGTAACGAGACATCGAGAAGCCCCGGCGTCTTGATACGCCGGGGCTTCTTTTGCCCCGCACCCGTGATCAGCCCGCAGCCAGGAAGATCAGACCCTTCCCGTATCTTCGGGTTACGTGCGCCCCCTTATCACGGTGATAGCCTGAACTTCTCCCCGGACCGCCTTCTGCCCGGCTCCTTTTGCGAGATCGTCAATAAAGACCGCCGGCCGGGTTCTCCCTGACCACCTGAGTGCCACAGGCCTTGAGCCAGCCGGTACTACTTCTCGTCCGCCACGGTAGTGAGCGACTCCCCCGCGCCGCGCCGGTGCCCGGAGCGGCGGTGGAGGATGGCTTCGATGAGCACGGGCAGGACGGACAGGAAGATGATGGCGAGGACCACGACCTCGAAGTTGTCCTTGACGACCGGGAAACCGCCGAAGAAGTAGCCGCCGAAAAGGCAGATGCTGACCCAGACGACCGCGCCGATGACGTTATAGGCCAGGAACGTCGCATACGTCATGCTGCCGATGCCGGCGACGAACGGGGCGAAGGTGCGCACGATCGGCACGAACCGCGCCAGGATGATCGTCTTGCCGCCGTGTTTCTCGTAGAAGGCGTGGGTGCGGTCCAGATGCGCCTTTTTGAAGACGCGGGATTTCTCGTTGCCGAACAGCCGCGCGCCGAAGTACTTGCCGATCCAATAGTTGACCGTGTCCCCGACGATGGCCGCCGTCGTCAACAGGGCGAAAAGCAGGAACACGTTGAGCGGGCCGTACCTGGGGTTTGCGAAGATCCCCGACGCGAACAGCAGCGAGTCCCCCGGCAGGAAAGGGGTCACGACCAGCCCCGTCTCGGCGAAGATGATCGCGAACAGGATCAGGTAGGTCCACGTCCCGTAGTCGCCGATGATGCCACGAAGGTTGTCGTCGAGGTGCAAAAACAGGTCCGCGATGGTTTTGAACGTTTCCATGGGCGCGCTGGGTAGATCCTCCTAGACTATTGGGCGTGTTTTCCGCCCCAGGGCACAGTATACACCGGCATGCCCCGGATCGGCTAACGCCGGCCGTCTTTGCACCCTGCATTTTCCGCGCCCTTCTCGGGTAAAATCGAGCCAGAGGGGAAAAAGACGGGTGATCACCGTTCGACGGGCGCGGCGCGAGGATGGACCGGCATTGTTGTCCTTGGTCGACGCCCTGGCCGACTACGAAAAGCTTACCCGGCCCGATGCGGCGGCGCGCGAGCGGCTGCTCGCAGACGGCTTCGAACGCGCGCCGCCCCGCTACCAGGCGTTCCTGGCCGAGGACGACGGCGCGCCGGTCGGCTACGCCGTCGTCCTCGAAACGTACTCGTCGTTCCTGGCGCGCCCGACGCTCTACATCGAGGACCTCTTCGTCGTCCCCGAGGCGCGCGGGCGCGGGGCGGGGTCGGCGCTGTTCGCCCGCCTGGCCCGCGAGGCACTTAAACGCGATTGCGGACGTATGGAATGGGTGGTGCTGTGCTGGAACGAGCTCGCGCAGGATTTTTATCAGAAGCGCGGGGCGAAACACCTGGAAGATTGGCAGTGCTACCGCCTGACGCGGGACGAGATCGAGCGCCTGGCAGCATCAAGTAACGACGACCGAGAAAACCGAACATATCCATGAGCACATCACCCCCTCCTTCGGGCGACCAGACCGGGCGCCGAGAGCCGCTCCGGCCGACGGAGTCTGCCGCCCAGGACGCCTGGTCGCTGCGCGTGGCGACCGTCTCGGGCATCCCCATCCGGCTGCACTTCACGTTCCTGCTGCTGGTGACCTTTTTCGCCGTCACCGGGGTCGGGCGGGGCGGGTTCGGGCAGCTGCTTTTCCTGCTGGGCCTGTTCCTGTGCGTCGCCCTGCACTGCTGCGGTCGCCTCGCTCGTGGCGCAGCGCTACGGCTACGGGTCCGCGACATCGTACTCTACCCCATCGGCAGGGTGGCGTCGATCGAGTCGAGCCCCCGACCAGCGCCACGGTATCTGGATCGCCCTGGCCGGTCCCGCCGTCAACGTGGTCATCGCCCTTCTGCTCGGCATCTACCTGGCGGCGGCCGGCGACGTCCCCCTCGCCGAGCGCATCGCGTCGCTCGGGCCGACGCGGACCCGGCCCGTCGGCGGCGACGCCCTGACTCTGCTCTTCGCCGCCAACGTCGCCCTGGTCGTGTTCAACATGATGCCGGCCTTCCCGATGGACGGCGGGCGGGTGCTCCGTGCCGTGCTCGCGCTGCGCCTGGGCCGCCCGCGCGCCACCCGCATCGCGGCGCTCATCGGCCAGGCGCTGGCCGTCCTTTTCGGCGTGCTCGGTTTCCTGAACGGCCAGTTCTTCTGGATGCTGATCGCCCTGTTCGTCTTCTTCGGCGCGGGACAGGAGGCGGCGGCGGAGCAGAGCCGGGCGGTGGCCGAGGGGGCGCAGGTCGGGGCGGCGATGGTGCGCCAGTTCCAGACGCTGGGCATCGGCGATTCGCTGCGCCGCGCCGCCGAGGTGCTGCTTTCGACCCACCAGCAGGACTTCCCCGTCACCCACGGCGAGGAAGTGGTGGGGGTGCTGCCGCGCGGCGCGCTGCTCCGCGGGCTCGCCCAGCAGGGGGAAAGCACCTACGTCTCCGAAGTGATGCTCCGTGACGTTTTTTTCGCCAAGCCGAGCGACCCGCTCGAGGAGATGCTTTCACGGCCCGACGGCGTCCAGCGCGCGCCGGTCCTCGTGATGGAGGACGGCCGGCTTGTGGGGATGCTGACCGTCGAAAACCTGATGGAGTTCCTTACCCTGCGCCAGATCGCGCAGACCCGCGCCGAACAGACCGGCGATGGACGGTAGGACGTCCCGGGGAAGCTCGGTCGGAAAACCCGCCTGACCGTTGCGGTATGTCCTAAAGTTGGATATAATGTTCTGTATCGCTATCTTTTACCCGGGTACGAAGGTGTACCCACGCCCCGATGCGCGCGCCACGGTTGCCAACGCTCCCCGCCCGCGCCTTCAAGGAAGATGGAAATGATTCGGTTCGCCATTTCGGGCCGTCGCCGCCGCGCACTGACCGGCGGCGCCCTGCTGGCGGCGGCTGGCGCCGCGCTGGCATGCCTGGCGCCCAAACCTTCCCCCGCCCAAGCCGCCCCCGCGAAGCGCCTCCTGGTTGTCACGGTTACCAAAGGTTTCCGGCACGACGTCATCCCCGTTTCCGAGGAAGTGCTGAAGACTCTGGCGGAGAAAGACGGCGCGTTCTCGGTGGACTATGTCCGCACCGACGCCGAAATGGCGGAGAAGATGACGCCGAGCGGGCTGCGCAACTACGACGCCGTTTTCTTCGCTAACACCACCGGCGAGTTGCCCCTGCCCGACCGCGAGGCGTTCCTGCAGTGGATCGCGGACGGCCACGGCTTCGTCGGCGCGCACGCCGCGACGGACACCTACCACAAATACGAGCCGTATCTGCAGATGATCGGCGCGGAGTTCAAGACCCACGGCCCGCAGAGCGAGGTCGAGTGCCGGGTGGAGGACACGACGCACCCGGCCACCCGGCACCTGGACGGCTCGTTCAAGGTCTTCGACGAGATCTACCAGTTCAAGAACTACGACCGCGCCCGGTTCCAGGGCCTGCTCACCCTGGACAAGCACCCCAACAGCGGAGAGTCGGGCGACTACCCGATCGCCTGGATCCGCGCCCACGGCAAGGGCCGGGTCTTCTACACGGCCCTGGGGCACCGGCAGGACGTGTGGCGTGCGCCGTGGTACCAGGCCCACGTGCTGGGCGGCATCCGCTGGGCGCTCGGCCTGGAAAAAAGCGGCGCGCCGGGGCAAACAAAAACGTCGCAAACCGCGTCTATGATGCCGGGAACCTCCGGGGCGGAGAAGCGCGACGACGGCTTCCGCGCCGTTTTCAACGGCCGTGACCTGGCCGGCTGGCACCTGCGCCGGCAGGGGGGCAAACCCTCCTGGAGCGTGCAGGACGGCGCGCTGGTGAACGCCGAGAAGGGCACCGACCTGGTTTCGGACGAGACGTTTGGCGACCACACGGTCCGCTACGAGTACAGCGTGCCCCCCGGCGGCAACTCCGGGTTTTACCTTCGCGGACGCTACGAGATCCAGGTGTCCGACGATTTCGCGACCAAGAAGCCGGACATCCGGGGCAACGGCTCGATCTACAACAAGATAGCGCCGTCCGTGTTCGCCTCCCGGCCCGCCGGCGAGTGGCAGCAGGTAGAGGCCACCGTCATCGGGAACCGGGTCACGGTGATCCTGAACGGCACGAAGATCATCGACAACGCCCCCGTCGAGGGCGTGACCGGGGCGGCGCTCGACAAAAACGTGACCGAGCCTGGCCCGATCCTGCTGCAGGGCGACCACAGCGCCGTCCGTTTCCGGAACATCCGCGTCAAGCCGATCCGCCCCACCGTGTCGCCCGTGACCCCGGCACCGCCCGCGCAGGCGGCTCGCTGACGGCTTAGGCTTAGAAGAGAAGAACAAACAGACCATGGCAGAAGACAGCAGCAAAGACAGCACGCTCAACCGGCGCGACCTGCTCCAACGCAGCTCCGCGCTCGCTCTCGGGTTCCTGTCCCTCGGGGCCGCGGGCCTGCACGCCGAGGAGCTGCAGGCGCCGCCGGGGGCGGCCTCCCCGAAGCCGGGCGAGGTGCCGCCGCCGGGCCAGACGCCCGCCGCGCCGCCCAAGCCCGGCACCGAGGGCGGCAACGCCAAGAAGCCGGCCACCCCGGCGGCCACGAACGTCCCGCCCGTGGGCATCGCGGTCATCGGGCTCGGCGACCAGGGGCGCAAGCATCTGACGTCGCTGAACCACGTGCCCGGCGCCAACGTCCGCTACGTGTGCGACACGTACGAGACGATCCACCGGCGCGCGCTCGAGATCTCGCCCAAGGCGACGGCCGTAACCGACTACCGCAAGGCGCTCGACGACAAGGCGGTCCAGGCGGTCTACATCTGCACGCCGTCGCACCTGCTAAAGGACATCGTGCTGGCCGCACTCCAGGCCGGCAAGCACGTGTACTGCGAGGCGCCGCTCGCGAGCAGCGTCGAGGACGCCCGGGCGATCGCCACGGCGGGCAAGGCGGCCGCGCCCAAGCTGATCTTCCACACGGGCCTGCAGCAGCGCACCAACCCGCAGCACAACCACGTGATGGGCTTCGTGCGCACCGGCGCGCTTTCCAAGATCGCGCACATGCGCTCGGTGTGGAACAAGAAGGAGTCATGGCGCAAGCCCGCCGCCACACCGGAGCGCGAGCAGGCGCTCAACTGGCGCCTCAACAAGGAGACCTCGGGCGGTCTGATGGGCGAGATCGGGATCCACCAGGTGGACGTGTCCAGCTGGTTCGTCAAAGGGACCCCCGTCTCGGTGACCGGCTTCGGCAGCATCCAGCAGTGGCGCGACGGGCGCACGGTCGATGACACCGTCCAGTGCCAGTTCGAGTACCCGAACGAGCTGTTCCTGACGTACAACGCCACGCTCGCCAACTCGTTCGAGGGCGCCTACGAGCTGTTCCAGGGGACGAATGCGGCGATCATGATCCGCGACGGCCGGGCCTGGATGTTCAAGGAGGTTGACGCCCCGGCGCTGGGCTGGGAGGTGTACGCCTACAAAGAGAAGATCGGCGATGACACGGGTATCGCCCTGGTCGCCGACGCCACCAAGCTGCTGGCGGCGGGTAAAAACCCCAGCGAAAACCGTGAGACCGACCCGACCCGCGGCGCGCTGTACTACGCGGGCGACCACTT
Source organism: Armatimonadaceae bacterium (assembly GCA_030446525.1). Next base: position 3,278 of record JAUJNC010000077.1, on the reverse strand, counting down.
CCTGACCGCGATCCGCGAAAACAAGCCCAGCGTCTGCGGCCCGGACGAGGGCTGGCAGGCGACCCTGACCGCGCTCAAGGCCCACGAGGCCGCGACGACCGGCGCCAAGATCGCTTTGACCAAAGAGATGTTCGACCTCGGCGCGGCGTGAGGCGCGGACCGGGTGATGTCGACGGGCAGGCCGCGCTTACAGGCGCGTTACTCACAGTGCAAGGAGCAGCAGGTAAATGAGCAGCAGTCATGATTCTACAACGCGCCGCGACTTTCTGAAGGTCGCCGGGGGCGCGGCGGCAGGCGTTCTGGTCACCGGCCTGAGCGGCAAAGCGAGTGTCGCGGCGGCGGAAAAGACGGCCGGCGCGGTCCCCGTACCCAAGGCCGAACCGGCAAAGTTTTCCGGCGGCAAGCTTCCCAAGGGTCCCGTGATGGCGACGGGCCGGGCCATCGGAGCCAACGACCGCATCAACGTCGGCTTTGTCGGGACCGGCGGGCAGGGACATGTTCACGTCCGCAACTTCACGGACAAGCACGTCAAGGAAAACAACATCCAGCCGGTGGCCGTTTGCGACGTTTATCTGCCTCGCCTGGAGCGCAACAGAGCCTACATCACGGAGAAGGGCGGGGTGTCGAGCGTACAGGCCGAGAAGGATTATCGCCGTCTGCTCGAAAACAAGGACATCGACGCCATCGTGATATCGACCCCGGAGCACTGGCATGCCCAGATCGCCGTCCATGCCATGGAAGCCGGCAAGCACGTCTATATCGAGAAGCCGATGACCCGCTATCTGGACGAGGCGTTCCAGATCCTGGATGCGGCCAAGAGGACGGGCCGCGTGGTTCAAATTGGGTCTCAGCGGTGCAACGACCACCGGTATCATGCGGCGGGTGAAGCGATCCGCTCCGGCAAGATCGGGCCGCTGGTTTCCGGACAAGGCTCCTACACACGCAACGCCGGCACGAAGGGCGAGTGGAACTACGCCATCGATGCCGACGCGGGACCGAACAACCTGGACTGGGAGATGTGGCTCGGCTCGGCACCCAAACGTCCGTGGAAGGCGGATGGATCCGGGGCGGCCCAGGGGGAACAGCGGGAACGCGATGACTCCAAAACCCGCTTTTTCCGCTACCGCAAGTACTGGGATTATTCGGCGGGTATTCTGGGGGACCTGATGCCCCATACGCTGCACCCGTTCCTCATCGCATCGGGAAACCCGGAGTACCCCGTCCGGGTTACGTCAACTGGAACGCGCCGGATTTCAACGGATCGTGAAGTGGACGACACCGTGCAGGTCCTGGCCGAGTTTCCTAGTGGCTGGACCATGCTCTGGATCGGCTCGACGGTCAACGAGCAGGGACTGCCGGACTTGATCCGCGGCCATAAAGGGACGATCTACTTCCCCGGCGGCGGCGGCGGGCTGGAGATGCGCCCGGAACGTCCTTACGCGGAGGAGATCGAGGCTTCCCTTCCAGCCACCGAGGGTCCGGGTGAGAGCGTGCCAGGCCATGAAGCGGACTGGCTGCTCGCCATCCGGACGGGCAAGAAGCCTAACTGCGACATCGACCTGGCCACCAAGGTACAGACGATTATCTCGCTCGCGGAGATGTCAGCGCGCACCGACAAGACGATACTCTTCGACGAGAAGACCCGCAAGGTGACGGCAGGTTGACCCTTCCCCCGGCCCCCTTCCCTAACGGGCTCCCCCTTCCTTTTAGGGAAGGGGGCCGGGGGGGTTAGGATGGTTCTCCTTGCCCGCGAGGCGATGCGGACGCGCTTCGAGATCGTGCTCGCGGATGACGCCGACCCCGCCCGTCTGCGCGCGGCCGGCGAGGAGGCCCTGGGCGAGATCGAGCGCGTGGAGGCGCAGCTGAGCGCCTACCGGCCCGATTCCGACCTGTCGTATGTCAACGCGCGGGCCGCGGACGGGCCTGTCCGTGTCGAGCCGCGCTTCTTCCGGTTTTTGCGGCGCGCCGCCCTGCTCAGCGAACAAACGGAGGGTGCGTTCGATCCGACGGTCGGGCCGCTCCTGACCCTGTGGGGGTTCACGGGGGCGGAGCCGGCGCCGCCCGACGAGGCGGACGTATGCCGGGCCCGGGCGCTCGTGGGGATGCGCGCGAACGTCGTTCTGGACGACGACGCGCTGACGGTGCGCTTTTCCCGCCCGGGCGTGCGTCTCGATCCCGGCGCCATCGGTAAAGGGTACGCTCTGGAGCGCGCGGCCGAGCTTTTGCGCGAGGCCGGCGTCCGAAACGCCCTCATACACGGTGGCACGTCCACGGTCTGCGCGCTCGGCGCGCCGCCAGGCGGCGCGGCCTGGAAGGTGGCCGTGCAGCACCCCACCCGCCGGGATGCGCGGCTGGCAGAGATTCTGTTGCGGGATCGATCGCTGAGCGTCTCGGCCGTGCACGGCAAGTCGTTCTGGGCGGCGGGGCGGCGGTTCGGCCACGTCCTGGACCCGCGCACAGGTCGCCCCGTCCAGCGGAGCGTTCTGGCCGCCGTAATCGCCGATTCGCCCACCGACACCGACGCGCTTTCGACGGGGCTGCTGGTGTTGGGCGAGGCGGGGCGGGCGGGGCGCGCCGCGCGGCGCCCGGACGCGGCGTTACTGATCGCCCAGGAAGCGCCAGGCGGCTCCCTGCAGGTGGACACCACCGGCGGCTCTTTCGCTCCGCTGGCCGGGGCATGAATCTCGGGTTGCGAAACCCGCTCGTTGAGGAGATACCATCGCATGAGCGACGATATGCAGAACGATGACCGAGACCCGATCACACGGCGCCAGTGGCTCCAACGCACCGGCCGGCTCGCCGCCGGCCTGGGGCTGGGTCTTACCGGCGCCGGCCTGATCAGCGGCGAAGAGACCGGCCTGAGCCGCGCCGCCCACGCCTACGGGCAGCAGCCGGCCCCGGCGCCCGCCGGCGCGCCGCCGGTCGGCGCGAACGAGAAGGTCGTGCTGGCCGCCATCGGCGTGGGCCGCATGGGGTCCGGCAACCTGAGAGGGTTCATGAACATGCCCGGCGTCGAGATCGCCGCCGTCTGCGACGTGGACACCGGGCACCTGGCGAAAGCCGCGCAGGAGGTTGAGAAGAAGTACGGCAAGCGGCCCCGGGAGGTCAAAGACTTCCGCCGCGTGCTTGAGATGAAGGACGTGGACGGCGTGATCATCTCGACCCCGGACCACTGGCACGCCCTGCCCACCATCCTGGCCTGCCAGGCGGGCAAGGACGTCTTCTGCGAGAAGCCCATCTCCCACACCATCGCCGAGGGGCGGACGATGGTGGAGGCG
>JAUJNC010000076.1 GCA_030446525.1 Armatimonadaceae bacterium | reverse complement strand
CCCCCCTTGACCCCCCCCCCCCCCCCCCCCCCCAACACCCCCACCTCACCCCTTGCCCCCCCCCCGCCCCCTCCCTCTGTGGGCGGCGCCCCGCAGCCCCCGCCCCCCGCGACACCCTGGCGGGCGCCCTGAGATGCCAATCGTCCGAGATCTACTTCACGTCGGGCGGCACCGAGGCGGACAACACGGCCGTGCTCGGCGTCCTGCTCGCGAACCGGCGCCGGGGCGATCACCTGGTCACCACGGCCATCGAGCACCACGCCGTCCTGGACTGCGCCCGCTTCGCCGCCGAGGCGCTGGGGTTTTCCGTCACCTATGTCCCCGCCGGCCCGGACGGGCGGGTGGACCCGGACGCCGTCGCGGCGGCGATGACCGACCGGACGACGCTGGTGTCCGTGATGCACGCCAACAACGAGGTCGGCACGATCCAGCCCGTCGCCGAGATCGCGCGGCGCGTGCGCGAGCGGGGCGCGTACTTCCACACGGACGCCGTCCAGACGCTGGGGCAGATGCCGCTGCGCGTGGACGAGCTGGGCGTCGACCTGCTGACGGTTTCGGCGCACAAGATCTACGGGCCCAAGGGGGTGGGCGCGCTCTACGTGCGCAAGGGGACGCCCTTCACCCCATGGCTGCACGGCGGGCAGCAAGAGCGTGAAAAGCGCGCGGGCACGGAAAACGCTCCCGGCATCGTCGGCTTCGGCAAGGCGGTGGCGCTGCTGCCCGCGTGGCGCGACCGGGAAGCCGCGCGGCTCGCCGCCCTGCGCGACGGCTTTATCGCGGCGGTGCGCGGGCGGGTCCCCGACGCCGTCCTGAACGGCCACCCGACCCGGCGGCTGCCCAACAACATCAACCTGTCTTTCCCCGGCGCCGACGGCGAGGCGCTGCTCCTGAACCTCGACATGCGCGGCGTGGCGGCCTCGTCCGGGTCGGCGTGCGCGTCGGGGTCCATCGAGCCGTCGCACGTCCTGCTGGCGCTCGGCCTGCCGCTGCCCCTCGCCCGCTCCGCCGTCCGCTTCTCGCTCGGGCGCGCCACGACGGAGGGAGACCTCCTGGCCGCCGCCGACGCCCTCGCCGGGGCCGTGCGGGACGTGCGCCCCGGAAGCCGGCGCGTGTAGGCGCGCCGCTCGTGCGGGTACCCTGTGCGTGAGGAAACGGAGGAGGGATCGCCATGGACACGAGCGCGAACGAGGAGCGGGCGAAGCTGATCAACCAGGCTATCGGTGCGGACACCTTCGAGGAGATCAACGAGGTGCGGCGGGCGCTGGCCGAGTACCTGCGGGCGCACCCCGGCGACGGAAGCCTCGAGGAGCTGCAAGAACAGCTGCGGCGGCTGGAAAACGAGCTGGAGAAGGACTCGGCGGCGGCGACGGCGTACCTCACGACCGAACCGAACCAGCCGGGCTAGACCTTCCCCGCCCGCGTTCCGGGGCGTGACGACGGCGCTTATCGGACGCCCCCGAGAAAGTAACCGCTTTCTCGGGGGCGTCCTTGCTGTCACGCATACCCGGAAAAATTCTGACGCGGGGGAGGAAAGGCAGAAGGGTGCGGCGAACGCTACGGCCGGCCTTGCCGTCCCCGGCGGCTTAGAATTGTAGGAACGTATGTGCGTCAAACCCACCACTGCGATAACAGCCCTGGTACTGTCCCGAACGGAAGGAGGTGCCTCTTACCCGCTCCCCGTATGTCTCCGCGTCTTCGGGACGTCGCGACCTGTCCCGTCCTAAGCCCAAGAGGGCGCAACAAAACCCCCACGCATGGAGGACCGTATGACCGCTTCGAATCTCCCCGACCTCAACGCCGACCCGCTCGAAGCCGCTGACGAGGACGTTGATCCGGGCTTCCGCCCGTCGCGGAAGCAGCTGTTCGCCGCCGGCGCCCTAGCGTCCGCCCTGCTCGCCATGAACCGGCAGGCGTCCGCCCAGTCGACGGACGCCCAGCAGGATCCCGCCGCCAGCTGGAACGACCTCAACCTGCGCCTGGCGCGCCGCATCACCCTGGGCCTCACCCAGGAGGAGGCGCAGCGCGCGCGCGGCCTTGGATACCAGGGCTACCTGGAGTACCAGCTCAACCACGCCGCCATCGACAACAGCGCCGTCCAGAACGAGGTCGCGCGGCGGTGGCCCACGCTCGCCGAAAGCCCCTACCAGATCCGGCAGCGGGGGCAGAACGCCGAGGGCCTGGCGCGCAACGAGCTCATCGAGGCGACCATCTACCGGTCCATCTATTCCCGGCGGCAGCTGTACCAGCGCATGTGCGAGTTCTGGACCGACCACTTCAACATCTACCTGGCCCAGGCGCAGATCGGCTACCTCAAAGGGGCCGACGACCGCGACGTCGTCCGCAGCCACGCCCTGGGCAAGTTCCCGGACATGCTCCGGGCCAGCGCGCACAGCCCGGCGATGCTCCTCTACCTGGACAACGTCAACAGCCGCGGCGACAACGGCCGCACCCCCAACGAGAACTACGCCCGCGAGCTGCTGGAGCTGCACACCCTGGGCGTGGACGCGGGGTACACGCAGAACGACGTCAAAGAGGTCGCCAAGTGCTTCAGCGGCTGGCGGATGTGGACGAACGCGGCCGAGACCCGCTACGGCACGTTCCGCTACGACAGCACCTACCACAACAACGGCCAGAAGGTCGTGCTCGGCCAGACCATACCGGCGGGGGGCGGCAAGGGCGACGGCGACCGGGTGCTGAACATCCTGGCGAACCACCCGAACACGGCGAACTTCATCGCCCGCAAGATGACGCGGTGGCTGCTGCGCTATGACGCGCCGGAGCACGTGGTCAACAGCGTCGCCCAGACCTACCTGAGCACCGGGGGCGACATCAAGGCCATGATCCGGACCATCCTGCAGCCCGAGCATCTGGCCGCCGCGCCCGCCAAATACAAGCGGCCGTTCCACCTGCTCGTTTCGGCCGTGCGCGCCGCGGACCCGACCATCACCAACTTCCCCGTGTTCCTGACCGCCCTGCGCAACCAGACCAACACGGTCGGTCAGCAGCCGTTCGCGTGGGCGCCGCCCAACGGCTACCCGGACAGCCTGAGCCGCTGGGCGGGCCTGATCCTGCCGCGCTGGAACTTCGGCTTCTCGCTGGCCAACAACGGCATTGGCGGCGCGTCCGTGAACATCACCGCGCTCCAACAGACCGGCAACGCGCAGGCGATCGTGAACCAGCTGGACGCCCAGCTCTTCGGGGGGGAGATGCCGGCCGCGAGGAAGAACGCGCTCCGGGCCTACCTGCAGCCGAACCCGCCGTCGGCGCAGCGCATCCGCGACGCCCTCGGCCTGGCGCTGGCCTCCTCCAATTTCCAGTGGTACTAAAGCCCGCGGGCGAGCCATCGAACAACGACGAAGGGAAGACATCATGAGCGAGTCAAACGAGTACGGCTGCCGCGAGTACAACCGGCTGTCCCGACGCCGATTCCTGTCCGGCACCGCCACGGGCGCGCTGCTGGCCTCGACGCTGCCCGCCTGGCTGCCGAAGGTCGCCTTCGCGCAGGACTACGCCTCCGGCCGCGACGTGATCGTGTCGATCTACCTGCGCGGCGGCGTGGACGGGCTGACGCTGTGCGTGCCCCACGGCGAGAACGCCTACTACACCGCCCGGCCGAACATCGCCATCCCCCGACCGGGCCAGACGGACGGCGCGATCGACCTGGACGGCTTCTTCGGCTTCCCGCCCGCCATGGGCGCGCTGGCCGACGCCTATCGGGCCGGCCACCTGCTGGTGGTGCACGCGACCGGCTCCAACGACCCGTCGCGCTCGCACTTCGACGCGCAGCGCTTCATGGAGGTCGGCAAGCCGCGCGACGCGGGCCTGAACACGGGCTGGCTGGGCCGCCACCTGGCCAGCGTCCCGCCGCTGCGCGGTGACGCGTCGCTGCGCGCCCTCGGCATCGCCACGGGCCTGCAGCAGACGCTGCAGGGGGCGCCCCTGGCCCTCCCGATCCCCAACCCGGCCAGCTTCGGGCTGACCGGCAGCGCCGGCAGCGCGCAGCAGCGGGTCGACTGGCTGGGCGACGACTACGGCGACGCCGATGACGCGGTCAAGGCGGCGGCCCAGAACACGATCAACACGTTCGGGCTGCTGCAAAGCATCGGCTTCGCGTCGTACCAGCCCGGCGGCGGCGCCGTCTACCCCAACAACGGCTTCGGCAACGCGCTGAGATCGGCGGCCGCCCTGATCAAGGCCCAGGTCGGCGTCGAGGCCATCCAGATCGACCTGGGCGGCTGGGACACCCACAGCAACCAGGGGCCGATCAGCGGCGGCATGGCCGCCAACATGCGGACCCTGGCCGGGGGGATCGCCGCCTTCCACCGCGACGTCTTCTCCGGCAGCGTCACCAACGTCACCCTGGTGGCCGTCTCGGAGTTCGGCCGCACCGTGCGCCAGAACACCAGCCAGGGCACCGACCACGGGCACGGCAACGCCCTGTTCGTTTTGGGCCAGAACATCACGGGCGGGCGCGTGCTGCGGCAGTGGCCCGGCCTCGGCTCCGGCCAGCTGTACCAGAACCAGGACCTGCAGGTGACGATCGACTACCGCGACGTCCTGGCCGAGGTCGTCCAGAACCGGCTCGGGACCACCAACCTGTCGTTCGTGTTCCCGGACTACGCGCCCCGCTTCCGGGGCGTCACCCGGGCCTGAGCCGGCGCGGTGCGCCGGCGGGGCAGGGGCCAGCGCCCCCGCCGGCGACGAGCGGGGCGAGGCGCGCCACCCGCAAGCGGGTGGCCTCGCCCGCCTGGCTATGGCCACACCGCTCCGCATCCTCGTCACCAACGACGACGGCATCCACGCGCCGGGCATCTTCGCGCTCAAGCGGGCGCTCGACGCTACGCCGGGCACAAGGTCACCGTCTGCGCGCCCGACCGGCCCCGCTCGGCGTCGGGCCACTCGATCACGCTGCAAGCCCCTGCGCATGCACGGTGGCGCTCCTGACGGCATCAACCGCGGCCTCGACGCCGCCGACTGCGTCGCCCTCGGCGTGCTCGACGTGCTCGACCACGCCCTCGACCTGGTGGTGTCCGGCATCGGCCACGGCCGAACCTGGGCTGCAGGACATCACCTACTCCAGGACGGTCTCGGCGGCGATGGAACGGTCATCATCGGCGTGCCCGCCTTCGCCGTCTCGGTCGCCTCCTACGCCAAAGAGATCCACTGGGAGGCGCGCGCTTCGCCGCGCGGCTCGCGAAACCGGCTGCCGAGCACGGCCTCGCCCGGCCACCCTGCTCAACGTCAACGCGCCCGACCTGCCCGCGGGCGAGATCCGCGGCGCGCGCGTCACCACGCAGGGCGACCGGCAGTACGTGGACCGCCTGGAAAAGCGCCACGACCCGATGGGGCCGGCCCTACTACTGGCTGGGCGGCCGGATCGACAAGCAGGCCGCGGGAAGATGGACGTCAAGGCCGTCGGCGAGGGCTACATCTCCGTCACCCCGATCACCTCGACCTGACCGCCCACTCGCCGCCCGCCCTGCGCTCCTGAGGGCTGGGAGGCCACGGCATAGATTCCGCTTTCCCCGTAAACATGCCGGTTCCTGGTTCAACGGTTTGAATCCTCTTTTCTGGGGATAATGACGGTCAAACACCCGGTGCGCGGTGAAGGAAGACGTTCGATGAAAGAAGCTGGGTCTCGTTCTGTGCGTGGGGTTTGTGCTGGCGACGGGCAAGGGCCGCCTGGTCTCGGGGGACGCACCGCTGATGAAGTTGCCCACGTAATCGGTCGATAACCTGCGGGTCGCGGGGGTGACGTTCGATTTCAAGGTAGACAGGTGGACTCGCCGGACGCGTGCCACAACGCCGCCGGCTTCGGGATAGGCGAACCGTCACGGTGGTGGCCCGCCATGCAGGATGAAGTTTTGAACAAGCCAGCCGCGGGAACGTCATTAACTCCGGCCCGGTCAGCGACCCGGAGTTCGGCCGCGGGGGCGCCGGCGACTGCCGGTCACCGTCGGTATGGCCCTGCCCTCGGCCTGGCTATTATGCGGAGCTTCCGCGCGCTGCTCATCTTCAAAATAATTCGTCTACTATTTCTGGCGTTTGTGTATGCAATCGTTTTAACGGATCGCCTTCGCCCGACCGCATCTCTTTTCCCGGCAACCTGCGGGGAAAAACAGGATACATTGAACTCTGGAGCGAACGAGTGCACGGTTCGCGCAAAACGGTTCGCGGCGGCCGGGGACGAAATGACCCACTGTGGGAAGGTAAAGGATCGGGGCGGTCACGATCGCGCCTGCTAAACGCGGGCGCAAAGACCTCCCCGCCAACCTGGCTTCCTGAACGGCTATAACGGCCCGGCAGCGGGCGCCGGCACGTGCCCCTGGAGCGGGGCGACGCCCTCGGGGCATTCCTGTAAAGATTCCTGCGAACGCAGGAAAATGCGGGGGAGCGGCTAACCTCGCGATGGCCCGGACAGGAAGGAGGCGAGCCTGCCCGCAGCGGGATCGGAACAACCACACGCCGCGCCGACGGCAGATTCCCGGCGAAGAACGAAAACACGTTAACGACATCCGAAGGTGAACCCGTTCACCTGGAAAGGACCTGCACAATGTCGTTCCCGAAGAGAGGACCTGCGTTGCTCCCAGCGCTCCTGATGCTTCTGCCCTTTGTCGGGGGGCTTGCCCCCGCGACGCGCGCGCAGACCACATTCGTGGCAGCCCTGCGAGGCAACAACGAAGTGCCCCCCGTCAACACCAACGCGAGCGGCACGGCCACGCTCGTGCTCAGCGCGGATGAAACCTCGGCGACGCTGTCGCTGAACTACTCCGGGCTTTCCAGCGCGGCGAGCGCCGCCCACGTCCACGGCCCGGCCGACCCCGGCGTCAGCGCCTCGCCCGTCAAAGACATACCCCGGGAACCGTTCAGCAACTTCGTGTGGACCTTCGCCCCGGTGGGCAGCCTGTCGGTGCAGGATCAGGTCAACGCCCTGAAGGGCGGGCGCCTGTACATCAACGTCCACAGCGCCAACTACCCCAACGGCGAGATCCGCGGGCAGTTTTTTCCCGCCGGCACGAACGACAGCTACGCGGTGACGGCCAGCCCGAGCACGGTCGCGCCCGGCGGCAATCTGACGGTCAGCTGGACGGCGCCCGCGGGGCGCCCTTCGACCGACTGGGTCGGGCTATACCGCACGGGCGCGGGAAACGACAGCTACGTGTGGGCTGACTACACCGGCGGCACGGCTACAGGCAGCCGCTCGCTCGCCGCCCCGGCACAAGCCGATTCGTACGAGTTTCGCTACTTCCTGCAGGACGGCTACACCCTCGCGGCGCGCAGCGGCCCGGTGACCGTGGGCATGGGCACGGGCGCTACCAGCGCCGATGTGGTGCGCTTCCTGGAACAGGCGACGTTCGGCCCCACCAAGGCGGACATCGACCGGGTGACGCAGATCGGCTTCCCGGCCTACCTGAACGAGCAGTTCGCGGCCCCGCTGTCGGGCTACGACAACGTGCGCGTCACCTTCAACGCGGCGACCGGCTTTTTCAACGAGAACGACTTCGTCGGGCTGCGGGAGCGGTTCTTCCAGAACGCCGTGCAGGGCTCGGACCAGCTCCGCCAGCGCGTCGCCTTTGCCCTCAACCAGATACTGGTCGTCTCGGCCGCGGACCTCCCCGGCGGCGTCGGCAACGCCGGCACCACCACCCGCAACGAAAGCGGTAAGGTGGCCGCCCTGCTCGGCTACCAGAAGGTGATCCACGAGAACGCCCTGGGCAATTACCGCAACCTCCTGTACAACATCACCCTGAACTCGGCGATGGGCCGCTACCTGAACATGGCCAACAACGTCAAGGCCAGCTCCGCCACCGCGCCCCAGCCCAACGAGAACTACGCGCGCGAGCTGCTGCAGCTGTTCTCGATCGGCGTCTTCGTGCTCAACACCGACGGCACCCTGCGGCTGGATCCCGCCACCTCGGAGCCGATCCCGACCTACGGCAACGCCGAGATCACCAACTTCGCGCGCGCCCTGACCGGGTGGACCTACGCCCGGCCGGACGGGACGATCGCCAGCAACGGGCTGAACGCCCTGCACTACGGGTCGATGGCGCTTTCCGGCACGGGCAGCGCGGGCCGGGCCACGCTGACCACCTACCGGCCCCTGATCGCCGACCGGCGCGCGGTCGCCAGCAGCAACCACGACAGCGGCGCCAAGCGGCTTCTCGACTACCAGGGGGTGAACCCCGCCAACCGGGATCTGCCGGCGGGGCGGACGGCGCAGCAGGACCTGGACGCCGTGATCAACAACGTCTACAACCACCCCAACGTCGGCCCGTTTATCTGCAAACAGCTGATCCAGCACCTGGTGACGAGCAACCCGAGCCGGGGCTACGTCCAGCGCGTCGTCCAGGTGTTCAACAGCAACCGCAGCAACCCCGTGCAGCTCCAGGAGGTGGTCAAGGCGATCCTCCTTGATTCGGAGGCGCGCGGCGACCTCAAGACCGCCGCCGGCTACGGCCACCTGCGCGAGCCCGCCTTGTTTATCACGAGCCTGCTGCGCGCCCTGAACGCCACCGGCACGGGCGCGAACCCCTTCCAGGACGCGCCCAACCTTTCCACGAACATGGGGCAGAACATCCTGAACTCGCCGACCGTGTTCAACTTCTACCTGCCCGACTACCGGATCAACGTCGGCGACCAGTCCCTGCTCTCGCCGGAGGCGCAGCTCTTGACCACGGAGACCGTCGTACGGCGCGTCAACTTCGTCAACACGCTCCTGTACGGGACGATCCCCGGTGTCGCCATCAACATCTCGGAATGGCAGGCGCTGGCGGGCAACCCCGCGCAGCTCGTCGACGCGCTCAACCAGCGCCTGATGCACGGCGCGATGCCGCAGGCGATGCGGGACAGGATCCTCACGGCCGTCAACGAGGTCCCCGCGGGCACGAACCAGATGCGCGACCGCGCGCGGATCGCTCTCTACCTGATCGGGTCTTCGATGCAGTATCAGGTCCAACAGTAAGAAAGGATGAGGAAGATGGCATTAACACGCAGGGACCTACTGCGCCAGGGCGGGGTCGCCCTGGGCGCGTCCGCGCTCATGTCCCGGTTGGGTATGCTCACCGCCATGGCGCAGTCCACGGGCGACGACTACAAGGCGCTGGTCTGCATCTACCTGGACGGCGGCAACGACGCCTACAACATGATCGCCCCCCGGGACTCGGACGCCGCGGGGAGCGAGTACGCGTACTACCGCTCCAAGCGCCCTCGCGTCGGCGTCCCCTTCAACGATCTGCTGGGGATCAACCCGGGGGACGGGGGCCATGCGGGCCGCACGTTCGGGATGCACCCCAACCTGGGGACCACGTCAGTGACGGTCGGCAGCGGCACGGTCACCTCGGAGGGCCTGTACCCGCTGTGGCAGCAGGGCAGACTCGCCGTCGTGTGCAACGTCGGCACGCTCAAGTACCCCATCGACCGGAACACGTACGTCAACAACCCGGCCTCGCGCCCCGCCTCGCTGTACGACCACCGCGTCCAGAAGGAGACCTGGCAGGATCTGAGCCTGGGACAGGGTTGGGGGAACAGCCTCGCGGGGCTTGCCAAGCAGCTGCACACCAACCCGAGGCTCCCCATGCTGGTCAACGTGACCGGCGGGTCGTCGCTGTACCTGACCGGGACGGAGCCCTATATCACCGTGCAGAACAACGGCGCGAACCTGATCGTGCAGACGGGGCAGGCGGCGGGGCAGCTGCCCACCGGCTCGCGCTATGCGGCGCTGCGGCAGCTGCAGGTGTACGGCATGAGCGACAACCTGACGCTCGTGCAGGGCATGAGCGACCGGGTCGCCAGGGCCATCGACAACGGCGAGGAGGCCTTCACCGCGCTGGCCGGCACGACCACGGCCACGCCGTTCCCGTTCGGCACCACGAACGGCCTGGCGACCCAGCTGTCACAGATCGCCCGGATCATCGGCAAGCGGGACACCCTCGGGACCAACCGCCGCCAGATCTTCTTCGCGTCCACGGGCGGCTTCGACACGCACTCCGGGCAGCTGGTCTCGCAGCCGACCCTGATGCGGTCGCTGAGCCAGGCGATGAAGTGGTTCTACGACGAGATCGCCGCGCAGGGCCTGGCGGACAAGGTCACGACGTTCACGCTCAGCGAGTTCGGCCGCACCTTCCAGGAGAACTCGGACACCAACGTCGGCACGGACCACGCCTGGGGCTCGCACGCCCTGATCCTGGGCGACGCGGTGCGTGGCGGCTGGTTCTACGGCCAGTACCCGCCGATCGCGGGCATCGTCGACCCCGGCAGCCCCTACAACGTGGACAGCGGGAGGTCGGGGCGCTTCATACCGACCACGTCGGTGGACGAGTACGCCGCCACGCTCGCCTCCTGGTTCGGCGTGCGCGACGTCGACATCCAGGCGATCATGCCCAACGTCGGCAACATGGACCGGCCCAGGCCGCCCTACCTGGGCTTCATGCACTAAGGGCGCCAAAGCCGGTCGGGTGACGCGCCCAAAAGCCCCCCGCGAGCGGCCGCTCGCGGGGGCTTTTTCGGGTCTAACCTTCCTCACCCTGGGGGAAGGCGCAGCCGAAAGCCGGTGTCTCCGGTTTCGCGACCGGGCGGCCGCCCAGGAGCGCGCGGATCGCGTCCTCCAGGCTGCGTTCCTTGACGGCCTTCGGGTCGTAGATGCTGTCGTCGACGCGGCCACGGTAGCGGAGCACGCCGCCCCGGTCGAGCAGGAAGGTCTCCGAGGCGACGCGCGCCCCCAGGAGCCGCGTCAGCTTCTGACCCTCGTCGCGCATCGTGACCCAGGGACACGGCTTTTTGGCCAGGAAGTGCTCGACGTCGTGGCCGCTGTCGTCCGGGTTGGCGAACACGTAGATGACGTCCAGGCCCTGCCCTTTGTATTTCTCGTGCAGCGCCCGGATGCGCTCGTGGTAGGCGGCCACGCACGGGCAGCGGGTGTCGGTGAAGACGAACAGGGCGAGCCGGCCGCGCCACGCTTTGAGCGGGCGCGTCTGTCCCGCCAGGTCGCGGAACGAGAAGTCCGGCGCCGGCTGGTTGAGCCGCGCCCGCGCGCCCTTGGACAGGCGCGCCCACTCCTGCAGGAACGCGTCGCGCGCCACCGGGCCCATCCCCTCGAGCGCCTGGATCGCCAGGAGCGCCTGTTCCCGCGAGGCCGCGTCCCTGGTCCCGTTTTGCGCGATCCGCCTCAGCAGGGGGATCGCCGGTGCGGCGGCGTTGCCGATCTTGCCGAGCGCCCGCATGGCTTCCCGCCGCGCGGTGGTCGCCGACCCGTGGCCGGGGCGCAGGCCGGCGTCGGGCGGGGCGGGCGCGAACAGGTGGTCCGTGGCCGTGTCCCGGAAGCCGGGCTCCAGGGCGCGCAGGAGGAAAGGGACGGCGTCCCGTGCCGCCGGCCCCAGGGTCCTCGGCGCTTTGCCGCGCCGGCGTACACGCCGGGCGCCCGCTGCGCGCCCGCAGGACGGGGAGCGCCTGGACGGCGCGCCCGCCCGGGCCGCGCGAACAGGTAACCCGGATCAGGTCGCCGGCGGCCCGGTTCCGGAGCAGGGGCGACTCTGCTGCGCCTGCAGCAGAGATCGCGGCGGAACGCGGCGGCGGCCGGCGGCCCGATGGCATGCAGGATCTCCGCGTAGGCCCGATGTGTTCGGGTGCGCCTATCCGCGCTGCGGATCGCCTCGCCGAGCGCCGCCGCCACGGCGCCGGCCGGCGCCTCCGGCGCGGTCAACTGCCGGGCGGCCAGATGGCGCACGAGCGGATTCGATCCCCAGGCTCGCGACCAGGAGCCGACGGCGTGGCCGTCCTGGATCGGCGCCCCGGGGCCGGGGGCGGTGTCCGCGGCCGCCGGCGAAGCAGGGCCGGCGAGCGCCAGGCAGGCAGTCAGGATGAGGGGATCGGGAGGTTTATTGCTCTCATGATGATTGGATGCTATCAGATCGTGGGGTGGCGTGTCAAGGAGCGTGGCGCGCATGGGAAACAGATGTTTGACAATCGCCGTCAGGAGTTGTACAACAACGTGGTTTTTTACGACTTCGGCGCGATGGGGAGGGCGGCATGGCGAAAACGACGACGCGATTTGTTTGCCAGGCGTGCGGGGGCGTGAGCCCCAAGTGGATGGGGCGCTGCCCTGAGTGCGGCGAGTGGAACACCCTGGCGGAGGAGGTCGCGCGCGCGGCGCCGACCAGCCTGCCCAATCGCTGGCCCGGGCGGCGGCGCTGCTGGCCGGCGGGCGGGAAGGCGGCGCGGCGTTCTCGCATGGGCGCCGCGCGCAGCGGCCCCCGTCCCATCACCGAGATCGAGGCGACCCTTCATGAGCGCAGCACCACCTTTATCGGCGAGTTCGACCGGGTGCTGGGCGGCGGCGTGGTGCCCGGCTCCTGCTCGTACCGATCGGCGGAGATCCGCATCGGCAAGTTCGGCGGATCGGAGCGCGTTTTCGACCCCTGCACCGGGGCTTATCTGCCGATCACCGATTGGGCGGCGCAACGTCGACCCGTGCTTGCCCTGGAAGAAGAGACCGGCGGCCTCGTCCCGGCGGCGGTCAGTGCGTTCCATCAGCAGGGGTGCGCGAGATAGTCGAAGTGCGGGACCCGGTTGGGCCGAGCACTGCGCTGCACGCCGAGCCATCCCGTGCTAACGCCCGGCGGGTGGATGCCGGTCGGCGACCTGACGCCCGGCACGCGCATCGCGTCCCCGCGCGCTCTGCCGTTCTTCGGCTCGGACGAGCTGGATGAGAACGTGATAAAGCTGATCGCGTACATCCTGTCGGACGGCTCCGCGCAGTCCGCCGTCACGGTGACCAGCGCCCTGCCTGAGGTGGAGGCCGACTTGCTCCGCGTTGCGGACTACTTCGGCATGACCCTGCGCGTGTACCCGAAGCCCGGGAGCCGCGCCAAGCAGTTCCGGTTTGTCATTACCGGTGCGTCGCGCCAAGAGGCCCGGCAGGAGTTTGCGGCTGCCTTGACCCGAGTGCGGAACGGTAAGCGGGTCGCCTGGATGGCGCTGGCGCGTCAGGTAGGGGTGCCGCACAGCCGGATGCGGATGTGGTACGGTGGGCGTTCCGTACCTTCGCCGGAGGAGACGGGGCGTTTGGCATCTGCGCTGGGCGTTCCGGTCGCGGATCTCGCTCCCGAATCCGCGCACGCGGCCGCGATGGCGACGCCGATGGCACGGCTCCTGGAGAAGTTCGGCCTGCGCTTCTCGCGCGCGCAGAACAAGGCGGTGCCGGATGCCATCTTCCGCCTGCCCGAACCGCAGCTTGCCTTGTTCCTGAAAGTCCTCTTTTCCTGCGACGGCTCCGTTTACCTGGTTAACCGGACGACACCGGCGCTGTCGTACAGCACCATCAGCGAGCGGCTCGCACGGGACGTTCAGCACCTGCTGTTGCGCTTCGGCTTTGTCACCAGGCTGCGCGTCAAGGAGAGCCGGGTGCGCGGCGCCCGGTACATCGCCTACGAGCTCCAGATGCTGGGCGGGGCGGAGATTCGGAGGTTTCTAAGCGAGATCGGCATCTGGGGCCGTGACCTCGCAAAGGAGCGGATCGCCTCTTTGCCGCTGGCGAGCCTGCCTTCCACGCACTTCGACACCGTTCCGGTGGAGGCCGGTTTCTGGCGGCATGTGCGTGAGGCGGCAGGCGGGATGCCGTTCGGGACGATCTCCCAACAAGCAGGCGTGATGATCCGCAACCGCCGTTTCGACCGCCCGCTGTGCCGCAGAACGGTCGCCGCCCTGGCCGATGCCTACCCGACGCCTTACCTGCGCCGTCTCGCGGAGGGCGACATCTACTGGGACGAGATCACCGACATACGGCCGGCGGGCGAGGAGCCGGTGTTCGACATCACGGTGCCGGGCGCGGCGAACTTCGTGGCAAGCGACCTCGTCGTACACAACTCCACGCTGCTCACCCAGGTGGCGGGGAACGTGGCGCGGGGGCACGGCAAGACGCTCTATGTCAGCGGCGAGGAGAGCGTCGAGCAGATCAAGCTGCGCGCGGCGCGGCTCCAGGCGGACCACGAAAATCTGCTGCTGGCCTCGGAGACCGACGTGGCCGCGGTCGCGGGCTACGTCCAGTCCATCCAGCCGCGGTACCTGATCATCGACTCCATCCAGACCATGCAAAGCCCGGACGTCGAGTCCGCGCCGGGCACGGTCTCGCAGGTGCGGGCGGCCACGGCGGCGCTGGCGGCGATCGCCAAGGGGCAGCGCGTCCCCGTGTTTTTGGTCGGGCACGTCACCAAGGAGGGGGCGATCGCCGGGCCGCGCGTCCTCGAGCACATGGTGGACACCGTCCTCTACTTCGAGGGCGACCGGCACCTGACCTACCGCATCCTGCGCGCCGTCAAGAACCGATTCGGCTCGACGGACGAGCTGGGCATCTTCGAGATGCGCGAGGAGGGGCTGGCCGGCGTCGAGAACCCGTCGGAGGTGTTCCTGGCCGAGCGCCCCGAGAACGACCCCGGTTCGACCGTGACCGCCACGATCGAGGGGACGCGCCCCCTCCTGGTCGAGATACAGGCCCTGGTCGCCCCCTCCTACCTGGCCGCGCCGCGCCGCATGGCCAGCGGCGTGTCCCGGGAGCGCATGAACCTTATCCTGGCGGTCCTGGAGAAGCGCGTCGGGTTCTCCCTGGCGAACCAGGACGTGTACGTCAACGTCGCCGGCGGCGTGCGCATCGAGGAGCCCGCCGTCGACCTGGCGATCGCGCTCGCCGTCGCCTCGAACTTCAAGGAGATGCCCGTCGACCCCAAGGCCGTCTTCCTGGGCGAGATCGGGCTGGCGGGCGAGGTGCGCGGCTGCTCGCAGATCGAGAAACGGCTGAGGGAGGCGTCGCGGCTGGGTTTCACGTCCGCCCTGGTGGCCCGCAAGAACGTCGGGCGCGACTCCAAAGGCGCCGACCTGTCGGTCACCGGCGTGGACTCGCTGCGGGCCGCCGTCGACAAGGCGCTCCTGCCGCCGTCCGGTCCGTAAGGGCGCCTGCAGAGAGCGTGGCGCCCTTACGAACCTGTGACCGTCGCCATCACTAGCCGCGGCGGCCCAGGCCGAGCAGGCCCGAGAGACGTTGCACGAACGTCTGCTGCGGGGCGGGCGCGGGCATGACCTGGGAGTTCCCGGGCGCGCCGTCCCGGTGCACGCCGTAGACATTGCTCACCGCGGGCGCGGTCACCGCCGCCGGCAGCGAGATGTCGTCGATGCCCAGGATCTTGGCGGCGACCGGGCGGAACGCCAGGGCGGCGGGCCCGTCGGGCGCGTGGGACAGGAACGACTTGCGCGCGCGCACGGCCGCCCGGACGAGCGGGTCGGCGGGGACGCGCCCCGCGTAGGTGATCGGCACGTGCAGGAAGCGCTGGGTCACCTCGGTGAGGCGCCGGGCCGCGGAGTCCGCCTCGGCGGGCGACGACGTATTGTTGATCAGCAGGTGGAAGGGCAGGTCCTTGCGCCGATCGAAGGACACCTTGATCAGGCCGTAGGCGTCGGCAAGGGCGGTGGGCTCGGGGGTGGTGACGACCACGGCCTCGTCGGCGGCCACGACGAAGGAGAGCACGTTCTCGCTGATGCCAGCGCCGGTGTCGACCAGGAGCAGGTCGAAGTTCTCGGACACCTCCTCCAGCCCCTGCAGCAGCAGCCCGCGCTGCTCCGGGCCCAGGTTGGCGATCTCGGCCAGCCCCGAAGCGCCCGGAAGGATGCGTATGCCCCCGGGGCCCTCCAGCAGGGTGTCGGAAAGGCGCAGCCTGCCCGACAGCACATCGCGCAGGTCGGCCTGCGGGGTCAGGCCGAGCAGGATGTGCAGCTTGGCCAGGCCGAAGTCGGCGTCGAGGATGCCGACCCGCAGCCCGGCCCGCGCCGCGCACAGGGCGAGGGCGACGGACAGGTTGGTCTTTCCGACCCCGCCCTTGCCGCCGGTGACCGCCAGGGTGCGGGTGGCGTTGCGGATGGGGGACGACGCTCCGCCGGCGGCGTCGCGCGCGGCCGCCCTGGGGGTGATCGGGTCATACGCCTGCGGAGCGATCTGGCGGAAGTGTTGTGCGGTAACTGCGATATTGGACATGATACCTCCAAGCGATGCCGGCGGTGCGGCTCTGTTGCTCGTTTCTGGTTCCTATTGTCGGCAGCACCGGTCAATTATTACAGACGGTAATTTTCGCGGGGAAGCGTCCGGACGGGGGCGCTACGGCTGCCTGCCGAACAAGGAGGCGAGGCGCCGCGCGAAGCCCGGCGCCGGCCGCCTGTTTTGGGGACTCTGGGGCGGGACGCCGGAGGGCGCCGCCGTTCGGGGGCCGGGCACGAGCCGGCCGGCGATGCGGACGACGGCCGCGGAGGCGGGCGCCTGCGGCGCGTGGGACAGGAACGGCTTGCGCGCGCGCACGGCCGCCCCGACGCTCGGATCCGCGGGGACGCTGCCCAGGTAGGAGACCGGCGCGCTCAGGAAGCGCCGCGCGACGTCGGTGATGCGCCGGGCCGCCGCGTCCCCGTCGCCGGCCGAAACCGCGTTGTTGATCAGCAGGTGGAACGGCACATCGGCGCGGCGCGCGGCGACCACCTTGATCAGTGCGTAGGCGTCGGTGAGGGCGGTGGGCTCGGGGGTGGTGACGACCACGGCCTCGTCGGCGGCCACGACGAAGGAGCACGTTCTCGCTGATGCCGGCGCCGGTGTCGACCAGGAGCAGGTCGAAGTTCTCGGACACCTCCTCCAGCCCCTGCAGCAGCAGCCCGCGCTGCTCCGGCCCAGGTTGGCGATCTCGGCCAGCCCCGAAGCGCCCGGGAGGATGCGCACCCCTTCCGGGCCGTCGATCAGCGTATCCCCGAGGCGGGCCGCCCCGACAGCACGTCGCGCAGGTCGGCCCTGGGGGAACCCCAGCAGAACGTGTATCTTGGCCAGGCCGAAGTCGGCGTCGAGGATGCCGACCCGCAGCCCGGCCCGCGCCGCGCACAGGGCGAGGCGACGGACAGGTTGGTCTTTCCGACCCCGCCCTTGCCGCCGGTGACCGCCAGGTGCGCGGCGCGCGCAGGCCTCGGGCGGCGCGCCGGCGGCCGCCGGCGCTTCACGAGCGAGGCGGCGAAGCTGCTGTGCCTGATCGTCCGACATTTCTGGATTTTGGATCTGGGATCGGGGAGGAGCCTCGTAATCCAAAAATCTAAAATGGCTCAGTCCAGGGACGTTTTCGGGGGTTCTGGAGCAGGGCGACGAAGCCCTGACCGGCCCAATACGCCGCCACGGTGGCCGCGGCGTACGCGACGGACAGACGCCAGGAGAACTCGAAGAGCATCCGGTTGACGCCGACCATGCCGATCACGGCGATGATCAGTTGGTACAGGTCATAAAACGTCGGGAGGAAGGCGCGGCGGAGCATTCGCAGGGAGGTTCCTTTCCTTGGCTGAGGCAGCCTGCGCCCCAGGGGAGCGCGGTTCGCGTGCCTGGCGGCGATCGGTGCGGTTCTGTTCCTCGTTCATACTCCCCATTGTCGGCGGCAAGGGCGAGTCTCGCAGGGCGGAGGCAAAAAAGAGCCGCAGGTTTGTGGGGCACGCTTACGGGTAAGTTTTACCATTCCTTCGGGCATATGGCAAGAATATGCCCCATTTTCTGCCGGGCGTTTAACGAAACGCGGGCCCGCCGAGATATAGAGGGAGGAATTCACCGCAGCGACGCAGCAAAAGGATAAAAACCATGAACCTGCTGATTCGGCCTTCACGCCGGACGACTACCCCGCCGTGACCCACGTCCGCAACGCCGCGCTGCCGAGTACGCGGGCACGGTGGAGGAGATGCCGCGCCGGCGACGAACACCGCGACCCCAAGCGCAAGTTCCGGCGGTGGGTGGCAGAGCGAGACGGCCACGTCGTCGCCTCGAGCCCCTACAGCCAGTCGCCTGGATGTACCCACCTGCGCAAATTCGGGATCTATGTCTGCGTCACCCGGACCACCAGTGCCGGGAGCGCCGGCGCGGCGCTGTACGAGCGTTTGACGAGCGAGCTCGCCCCGCTCGACCCTTTGTCGCTGCGCAGCCACGCCGGGAGGATATGACGGGCGGCGTCGGTTCCTGCGCAAGCGGCGAGTTCGTGGAGGACATGCGGGAATGGGAGTCGCGCCTGGACGTGGGCGCACGTTCGACCCCGCGCCCTTCGCCGGGCGCAGGAGAGCGTGCGCGGACAGGGCATCGAGACAAAAACGCTCCGGGAACTGGAGGCCGACCGGGAGCGACCGCAAGATCTACGAGCCTGGAAAGCGAAGCCGCATCACAACGTGCCACACCCCCGACCCGCAGACCATGGTCAGCTTCGAACACTACGTCCGGAACGTGCTTCATGGCGAACCCGCTGCCGGAGGCGGTCTTCGTGGCCGTCCATGCGGGCGAGTACGTGGGCGTGAGCGCCCTGTGGAGGCGCCAGGCCGACGACGACCTGGACACCGGCCTGACGGGCGTCAAACGCGTACCGGCGCAAGGAGATCACCCTGGCGATGAAGGCGCGCGCCATCGCCTACGCCCGGGTGCACAGGCACCGGTCATCCGGACCGAGAACGAGACCGGCAACCGCGGGATGCTCTCGATCAACGAGCGGCTCGGCTTCGTCAAGCAGCCCGCATGGATCAACTTCATCCAAAGTGCTCAAACAGGAGGCCCCATGCACAGATCCGGCCTTCACCGACGGCGACTACGCCGCCGTCTGCGAGATCGGCAACCGGGTGTTCCCGAATACCCGCACCCGTGGACGAGTTGCGCTGGGGCGATGCGCACCGCGACCCCAAGTGCGCGTGGGGGCGCTTCGTTGCCGAATCGGGCGGGCGCGTGGCCGTCGCCGACCACGGACAGTCCTCGAGGGATGTACCACCCGCGCAAGTTCGGGGTCTGGGTGACGGTCGTCCCAGCGCCAGGGCGAGGATCGGGGTCCGCGCTGGCCCGCCGCCACCTGTGCGGGGCCCTGCAGCCGTTCGACCCCGCTGTCCCGCGCAGCAACGCGCGAGAACATGCCGCGCAGCGTCGGTTCCTGCGCAAGCGGGGTCGTGGAGGACATGCGCTACGGGAGTCGCGCCTGGACGTGGCCGCCTTCCGATCCCGCCCCGTACGCCGGCGCGGAAGAGCGGTGCGCGCCGGGAGAGCATGTCGCGATCAGGACGATGGCGGAGGCGGCGGGGGACCCCGACCGCGACCGGAAGCTGTACAGTGGACGCAGGCGATCAGGAGGGACGTGCCCAGCCCCGAGCCGCACACCGGGTGGACTACGAGCAGTGGCGGAAGCGGCTCGAAAACCCGGGCCTGCTCCCCGACGCCAACTTCATCGCGCTCGACGGCGACAGGTACGTCGGCTTCAGCAACCTGTGGAAGAGCCAGGGCGACGACCACCTCCACACCGGCCTGACCGGGATCCTGCGCGCCTACCGCCGCCGGGGCATCGCCCTCGCGCTGAAGCTGCGGGCCGTCGCCTATGCCAAAGCGCGGGGCGCCCCGGTGATCCGGACCGGCAACGAGACCGGCAACCGGGCGATGCTCTCGATCAACGAAAAGCTGGGCTTCGCCCGGCAGCCCGCCTGGATAGACTTCGTCAAAGTCGTAAAGGAAGAAAAGGCATGAGTCTGCCCGTGGTTCGCCTGGCGGGGACGCCCTACGAGCAGGGCGTCCGACACGGCAGGGAGCTGAAGGACCGCATCGCCCACAACCTGCGGGTCTACTTCGAGCGCTTCGAGCGGGAGGTGGAGCTGTCGCGCCCCGACGCGCTCCGGTGGGCCGGGCGCTACGCCCAGGCCATCGAGGCCCAGAACGCGGACTACTTCGCCGGCATGCGCGGCGTCGCCGAGGGGGCGGGCTTCCCGCTCGGGGAGATCGCGGCTCTCAACGTGCGCTACGAGATCCTGTACTACCAGTTCGGCAAGAACGCCCTGGCGGAGGCGGGGCGTTCTTCGGAGCCGGCGGTGGACGGCCTGGAGCCCGCCGTGGACGGCTGCACGGCCTTCGCGGTCCTTCCCGGCGCGTCGGACAGCGGCCACCTGCTCCTGGGCCAGAACTGGGACTGGATACCCGAGGTGCAGGGCGCCGTCCTCCACACGACCGAACCCGACGGCTTCGAGACGCTCGCCTTCACCGAGGCCGGCATCGTCGGGGCCAAGATCGGCCTGAACAGCGCGGGCGTGGGGCTGGCGATCAACGGCATGACGAGCACGGACGACGACTGGTCGCGCCTCGCCCGTCCCGTCCACGTCCGCTGCTACGAGGTGCTGCGCGCGCGCGACTTCGACAGCGCCGTCGGCGTCATCACGGGCGAAAGCCGCGCCTGCTCCACCAACTTCCTGATCGCCCAGGCGCCGGACCGTGTGGTCGATATCGAGGCCGCGCCGGACCGGGCGCGCCTGCTGGGGTGCGAGGACGGCTGCCTGGTGCACACCAACCACTTCGTGGACCCGGCCGCCCTCCCGGTCGAGGTGCCGCCCAATCCGCGCCGCCCCTACTCCTTCTTCCGCCGCGAGCGGCTGCGCCGGCTGCTTGACGGCAAGCGCCCCGTTTCGGTCGCCGATATCCAGGGCTACCTGCGCGATCACGAAGAGTACCCGTTCGGCGTCTGCCGCCACGAGAACCCCGCCGACCCGCCCGAGCAGCGCTACATCACCGTGACCGGCGTGGTCATGGATCTGGACACGCGGACCCTGCACCTGACCGACGGCCCGCCCTGCCAGAGCCCCTGGCAGACCGCGTCGCTGGCGTAAGGGGCCTCCCGGGAGGCGTGTCGTTGAGCATCGAGGAAAAGGTCTTCGGCCAGCAGGGATACCGCTGCCGCCTCCATTGGGGGCGGCGCGGCGCGCGGGAGGCGGCCGAGCGCGGCGACGTGCTGGTGGTCGTGGACGTGCTGAGCTTCTCCTCGTGCGTCGCGACCGCCGTCCAGCACGGGGGCGTCGTTTATCCCTGCGGCAAGGCCGACGATCCGGACGCGCTGGCCGAGCGCGCCGGGGCGGAGGTCGCGGTAGCCCGCCCTGATGTGCCCGCCAGGGGCCGCTTCTCCCTGTCCCCGCTCACCTATCTGGGCCTGGAGCCGGGGACGCGCGTCGTGCTCCCTTCGCCCAACGGCGCGACCTGCATCCGATACGGCGGGGGGGTGCCATACCTCTTTGTGGGGGCTTTGCTGAACGCCCGGGCGGTGGCGGCCGCCGTGTCGCGGGTGCTGGAGGCCGCCGATCTCGGCGTCACGGTGCTCGCCTGCGGGGAGCGCTGGGCGGCGCCTTCCGAGGACGGCGAGCTGCGCTTCGCCGCCGAAGATTACCTGGGCGCGGGGGCGATCCTGTCGCTCCTGGCGCACGAGAAATCCCCCGAAGCCTGCCTGTGCGAGGGCGCGTTCCGGCAGGTCGGGGGCGATCTTGCCGCGGCCCTGTGGGATTGTGGGAGCGGGCGCGAGCTGCGGGCCAAGGGTTTCGGCGGGGACGTGCGGCACGCCGCCCGGCGGGACCTGTACGACGCCGTGCCCGTCCTGCGCGGCGGGCGGCTAGAAGGATGGGACGTGCTTCGTGGCCCCGGCGGGTGCTAAAACAGGGGGAGCTGCACGGCGCGGGAGCGGGTGCGGTAGACGAGCGAGGGTTTGTCGCGCAGGGCGACCTCGACCACGGCGGGCGACGCGCGCAGCCCCTCGGCTTTGACGCGCTTTTTCCAGTAGTTCAGGGCCATGCGCGGGGTGTTGTTGGTTTCGGAAAGGTGGCTCAGCCAGAAGCAGGCGGGGCCGTGCTCGGCCGTGTGTGCCAGGATCAGGTCGCAGGCGGCGTTGTTGGAAAGGTGGCCGTGGCGCGACAGGATGCGCGCCTTGACCGCCTCGGGGTAGGGGCCGAAGCGCAGCTTGTGGATGTCGTGGTTGGACTCGATCGCCACCAGGGCCGCGCCGGCGCAGGCGCCCCGGAACTCCGGCGTCACGGCCCCGGTGTCGGTGGCGTAGGCCAGGGCCGCGTCGCCGAAACACACGCGGAAGCCGACCGGGTCGGCGGCGTCGTGGGAAAGCCGCACGGCGCGCACGCCGAACGGGCCAACGCCCGCCTCGCCGCCGGTGCCGACCTCGTGGCAGGGGGCGTCGCGCCGCTCCTGCGCGAACAGGGCGTCGAGGGTCGCGCGGTTAGCCACCAGGGGCACGCCGTATTTGCGGGCGAACGGGACGGCGCCGCGCACGTGGTCGATGTGCTCATGCGTCAGCAGCACGCCCGCCAGGGACGACGGCGCGACGCCGCGCTGCTCCAGTTCCCGGCGCAGCGCCCGCACGCCCAGCCCGGCGTCGACCAGGAGGGTGCACCCGCCCGCCACCACGAGCAGCGCGTTCGCCGACGACCCGGACGCGAGGCAGTAAACGGTCATGTCCATGTGTCAGTCAAACAGAAGTATACCATCAACCCCGTTTTTGCGCGCGCCGCCGAAAGAGCCAGCCGGCTCCGGGGGTCCCCTGTTTAGCGTCGCGCCGCCTCGGGAACGCTGGACAGGGGTGTAGACCGCATGACCGAAGCGGACACGGCGCGGCGGCGCGGGCGGCGGCCCGAGGACGCGGACGAGCGGCGGGCGCGCGTGGTGCGGGCCGTGGAAGAGCTGGAGTCGGCCCGGGTGCCGTTCACGATGGCCGATGTGGCGGAGCGCGCCGGCATCTCGCGCGCGACGCTGTACCGCGACGCCGGCCTGCGCGACCTGGTGGGCGCCCGGGGCGACGGCCCCCGAGCCCGGCCGGTG
>JAUJNC010000075.1 GCA_030446525.1 Armatimonadaceae bacterium | reverse complement strand
CTGCTGACAGAACGCCTGTTAGTTGCTGATACGTTTAGATGCGATTGCCCTGGGCGGTGGCGGACTTAGTTTGACGGCCCGCCGATGGCGTGTTAGAATAACGGCGCGTTTATCGCGCCGAGTACCGGCCCTGTCCCTTTCAAGGAACCCCTCCATTGCGTAATCTTTTGGCAAAGCTGACCATCTCACAGACATCAAAAATCCCCGGCCACTCGGATGTCGGCGTATCATCCGCTTCCGACCAGCCCGCAGAAGCCGCGTCCATTTACGGACCCTGGGAGGCGTTGATACCGCCACGTGCGTTGTGGGTTGGCCCGACGGATCCCGTAACGCACTTCCTGCGCTGGCCGATAGAGTACCGGGCGTACTTGACGCTCCTGTGTGGCATGCGGCAGGATGCCTCGGTGCTGGAACTGGGCTGTAACCACGGCAGAACGATGCTGGGCTTGGTGGACTATCTGCGACCGCCGGGCAGATATGAAGGGCTGGATATCCTGCCGGAGCAGATCGAGTTCGCGCAGAAAAATATCCACGCGGCGCTCCCTATCTTTAACTTCACTCATGCCGACATACAAAACAGGCTGTATAACCCGCAAGGGAAGCTGAGCGCGGAAAGCTACCGCTTCCCCTATGATGACGGCTCCTTCGACGTCGTCTATGCCGCCTCACTTTTCACGCACCTTCTTCCCGCAGTCCTTAGCAACTATCTCAAGGAAACCAAACGAGTCCTGCGACAGGGTGGCTGCTGTCTTTTCAGCTTCTTTCTCCTGGAGAACTACCGGGGGCCGGGAACCTCGGTCGCGCAGATGTACCAATTCGATTACCCGCTAAACGGCTCCAAAGACGTGGCGGTGCATGACCCGGAGCAACCCGAGCAAGTGATCGCCTACACGAGTACCCTGATCGGGCAGATCGCCGCCGACGCCGGGCTCAAGGTCCGATCCGTTCTGCCCGGATACTGGTCCAAGGCGCACGACACCAACATCAACGAGCAGGACCTGGTGGTGCTCGAGTCGCTTTAAGATGCCGCGACGCAGGACACGCGTAGCTTCTGCCGACAGTCCGTCGCACCGCCGGACAAGCCGAGCGGAGCTCGTCGGAAAGCCGTAAATGCGCATACTGGTACTTTCCAACTTCTATCCGCCGCACTATATCGGCGGTTACGAGCTAGGGTGCAGCAGTGTGGTGCAGGCGCTCGAAGCCCGCGGTCACACCGTCGCCGTGCTGACGACCACCCACGGCGTTGACGGGCCGCAGAGTCAAGGCAGCGTTCATCGGCTCCTGATGCGAACCGATCTGGGGACTTGCCCGGGTTTCGTCGACAACGTGCGGCACCTCAGGCGGCTGCGCCGGCGGGAGCAGAACAACCAGGCCGCGTTCCATCAGGTAGTCGATAGCTTCCGGCCGGATGTCGTGTATGCCTGGAACCTTTACGCCATCTCGATATCGCTCGTCTTTGCCGCGCAGGAGCGGGGACTGCCGGTCAGCTACTTCGTGTCGGATCACTGGCTGTCGCGCTGGGAGGAAGATCCCTGGTATCATCAGTGCTTCTACCGGCCCCGCACCCCCGCTGGTGTGGTCCGCAAGGCGCTGCTGCATCAGGTTACCGGGGCGCGGCGTGCCGCGCTGCCTGCCTCGGCGCTGGACCTACGCCACACGCAGTTCGCGAGCCAATTCCTCAAAACCGCCGCGCAGGCGAAGGGTAAACCCGTCGATGAGGCCCGCGTCATCCACTGGGGCATCGATGTCGATTGCTACCCTTATAAGCAGACGGTGGGCCTGCCGCGAAAGCTGCTGTACGTGGGGCAGATCGCGCCGCATAAGGGGGTCCATACGCTTATCGAGGCCATGAACATCCTGGTGCGCGAGCCCCAAGCCCGTACTGTTCAGCTCACGATCGTGGGGGGAAGTACCTTTCCGGAATACGAGGCGCAGGTGCGAAAGCTCGTCCGTACGCTCTTCTTGGAAGAGAATATCCGCTTCACGGGTATGCTTGCTCGCGACGAATTAGTTTCCGTCTACCAGCAGCACGACGTTTTGCTGTTTCCATCGATGTGGGAAGAGCCGTTCGGCATCACTCCGCTGGAAGCCATGTCTTCCGGCCTGGCCGTGATTGGCACGGCCACCGGCGGGAGCCCCGAGATCTTCGAGGATGGGAGGAACGCGCTCGTTTTCCCCAAGGGCGATGCCAGGGCGTGTGCCCGTCAGACCGCGCGGCTCGTGCAGGATGCCGATCTGTTCGAACGGGTCCGGCGGAACGGTCGCCGGACCATCGAGGAAAGGTTCACCTCCGACCGGATGGTGGACAGGATCGAGGAGGCGCTCCTGGACGCGGTCAGCCCTGCGGTGAGCGCGCATCCGGTGAGAGTTCATGAGCGTGCGAAGCTTCGCTCCGGTGCGTGCGACACGTACTGACAGGAACGCTTCGTTGTGATACCTGGCGCTCGGACGGCCCAGGTCAGTAACAGGAATGTATGATAGGTTCACGTAAAAACAGCGGAGCGCACGACGTCGTTCGGGATCTGGATGCAGAGATCCTGGGTGTCGGCAGCACCGTCACGGCCACAGGAGGCGTCCGCTTCGCCGTAGTGACCGGTAGCGAAGCCGACGACCCGATCAGCCAGAGCTTGGCGGCCGGGGTCTATCCCGCGGATTATCTACCCTTGTTTCATCTGTTGACCGAACTCGTCCCGCCGGGCGGCAGGGTTCTCGATCTGGGCGCGCACGTCGGCACGTTCTCGCTGGCCGCCGCAGCCGCGGGCTACCAGGTCACTTCGGTAGAAGCCTCCCCACGAAACGTTGCCCTGCTCAAAGCCAGCGTCGCGCGAAATGACTGGGATCGGTTGAAGGTGGTCCATGCGGGCGTCAGCGACAGCCCGGGCGTCCTGGAATTTTGCCCCCACGGGCCGTATGGCCATGTCCTCACCCCGGCCACCAACTTTCCCAGCGTAAAGGTCGCCGCCGTGAGGGTGGATGACCTGCTCGCCGATGTGGGATGGGATCGCGCCGACTTCATTAAAATGGACATCGAAGGATCGGAAGTCGCGGGCGTCCGCGGAATGGCCGAACTGCTCTCCCGGGCTGATGCCCCGCCGATCGTTTACGAAGCAAACGGCCATACGCTGAGCTTCTACGAGCAAACGCCCCAGAGCCTCAAGTCCGCGCTCGAGGGCTTCGGCTTCCGCAACTACCTTATGGAGCCAGGCCGGCTCGTGGGGGTTCGGGCCGGGGACCTGCAGCCAGCCACCTGCGTCGATTATCTCGCGCTCAAACAGGCGCCCGCCAATCTCGATGGCTGGCGCATCGAGGAGTCCATGTCGCCGAAAAAGGTGATCAACCGACTCCTCGCCTCCTGCGCCTCGGCCAACGTCGCGGAGCGGCTTTATGCTGTCCGGGCTATTGCCGGCGCGCCGGAGGCGATCCAGTCGCACCGCCGGGTGAGAGCTGCCGTTAATTCGCTGCGCAGTGACACGGCCGAGGAGGTTCGAGCTGCGGCGACGGCGGTGGCCGGCGTTCCTGAGCCCTTCCGGGTGGCGGTCTGGAAGCGATGGGCGGGCCGTTCGGGAACGCGGGCGGGATGACCCTATTCCATGCACGTCGCCATAAACATTTATGGTCAGTTCCAGAAGCTGATCACCGGTCTCCAGTACTGCACGGACAGCCTGCTGGAGGCGCTGTACGCCAGCGACACAGCGCACTGCATAACCGCGTTCACGTCGTCGTCCGCGGCCATCTTCGAGACCCCCGAAGGCATCCGTGACGATCTGTTTAGATGGCGCGGGTACCCGGGCGCCCGGGTGGATACGGTCGATCCGGAGCCATGGCTGGGGACCCTGTTTCGCGTGGCGCGCCACGCTCAGGGGCTTCCCGTGCTGGGCCGCTTGAACAAGCGCGTCCTCGACTCGCTGGAGTACCGCATCGGTGACGCACGGGTGCGCAGCGCGACGCTCCGGTACGACCTGCTCCACACGGTGGACCCGGTCCACCCGTCCTACGACCGCCACAAAGCCAGGCGCCAGATCGCCACCATTTACGACATGACGCCGCGCATCTACCCCGAAGCGCACCAACGCGGGGGCGCCAACTGGGAGCGATACTACCGGTTCGTAAAAGAGCGTTGCGCCCGCGTCATCACCATCTCCGAGTGCTCCAGGCAAGACATCGTTCGTTACCTGAATATACCGGAGGGGCGCATCGACGTGACGCCGCTCGCGGCGCGCGCGAGGACGCGGCGGATCGAGGACCCGCAAGAGCTGCGCCGCCTGCTGCTCAGCCTGGGCCTCGCTGGCACGCCGTTCGTGCTCTACGCGGGGACGCTGGAGCCGCGGAAAAACCTGCCGCTTTTGATCGAGTCCTTCGCGCGCGTGGCGCGGCAGGAGCGGTCGCTGGCCGACCACCGCCTGGTGCTGGCGGGCGGGACCTGGGAAAACCTGGATGGGGAGAGTTTGCGCAGACGGGCGACGGAGCGTGGCGTCGGCGGGCAAGTCATCACGACCGAGTACGTCACCAACGACCAGATGAACGCCTTGATGACGGCGTGCGACGCGTTTGTGTACGTCTCCAAATACGAAGGCTTCGGGATGCCGCCGCTGGAGGCTATGGTCTGCGGCGCGCCCGTCGTCGCGTCGAACGTTTCCAGCATCCCCGAAGTGGTAGGCGACGCAGGCCTGCTCGATGTCGCCCACCGATGTGGAAGATCGCCGCCGCGATCTACTGCCTGCTGACCGACCGTGCCGAGAACGCACGGCGGCGGGCGCTTGCCGGGGAACGGGCAAGGCAGTTCTCCTGGGCACGCACGGCCGCCCTGACGCTGGGCGCTTATGAAGCCGCCGTCGGATAAGAAGGTGGTCCCGGACGGCGTGATGGCCCTTTACCGGTACGGAAACGGTGATGAAGATAGGTATTGATGTCGGATCGACCCAGGAAGGCGGTTTTCGCGGCATCGGCAGATATATCTGCGACAGCATCATGGGCATGACTCGGCTGGCTCCCCAGAACGAGTATATTTTGTTCGCCGTTCCCGAGCGTCCCCTTCACGAGCGGCTGGCGGATTTGCCCTCCTGCTGCCGCATCGTGGCACTGCCGACCCGCTACATGGGTACGGAGCGCAAGATCGCGTCGAACAAGATCGTCTGCCGGGCGTACTGCGGCGTGCGGCGCTGGCGAACGTGCGCGCGCTCTGCCGGCTGGCGGCACGCGAGTGCCTGGACGTTCTGCATCTGACCAGCGTAGTGGAGCGCCACTTCTTTAGTGATGGGATTCTCCCGTGCCCGGTCGTGAAAACGCTGTACGACCTTATCCCGTTGGTGCTGAAAAACGAGAACTTTGATCGGTGGAGTTACCATCATCGATATGTTTACCGTCGCCAGATCGGATCACTTCGAGATGCCGACATCGTCGCCAACGATCTCGGAGTCGGCGCGCAACGACGCCATCAAGTATCTGGGTTTGCCCCGGAAAGAATCCGGGTCGTGCCGGGCGCGGTTCCCGAGGATTTCCGGCCGGTGGAGGACGCGGAGCGGCACCGGGTTTGCCGGCAGAGGTACGGCATCCAGAATCCATACTTTGTACTGCTCAGGTGAAAGCCCCAACAAGAACCGGGGGCGCGTGGTGCAGGCGTTCGGGCAGTTCGCGGCGCGGCATCCCGGCCGTACCAGATCGTGCTCGCGAGCCTGCAGACGCGGGAGTCGGTGCGGGAGGCCGCCGCCGACGCGGGGCTCAGCCGCGCGCAGGTCGTGATGACCGGGTATGTCCCCGACGAGGATCTGGTCACTCTGTTCGCGGGCGCGGCCGCGCTCGTCACGCCGTCGCTGTATGAGGGCTTCGGGCTGCCGGCGGCGCGGGCGATGGCGACGGGCACGCCCGTGATCGCGTCCGACCGGTCGTCGCACCCTGAGGTGGTGGGCGACGCAGGGCTGCTGGTCGACCCCCACGACACGGATGCGATCACCGGAGCGATGCGGCGCATCGCGCGTGACGCCGATCTGCGGGCGGGTGACGGCGCGCGGTCTGGAGCGGGTCCGGCGGTTCCGCTGGCAGAATCAGGCGCGGGCGCTTCTGGATGTGTACCAGGACGCCGCGTCGCGCCGCGAACCCGCTCGCGAGCAGGTGACGGCGGCGGCCCCGTAGAAATACCGCCTGAACGTGATGCGCATAGCGGTCAACATCGACAGTCAGTTCCAGCCAAGGACGGGCATCCAGCACTACGTGGACGGCCTGCTCGGCGCGCTGTCTGCCCGGGACAGGGCGCACGAGATCACCGCCTTCGCGCCGTCGCAGGGCGTGCGGGATCTGACCGGCGGGCGATTCCGATCACGAGCCGGGGGGCAACCGTCGCCGTGGGCGCGGGCGGTGCGCTCGGCGCGGCTGCGCGCGGCGCAGCGGCGGGCGGGCGCGGCCAGCCGCCGGTATGACCTGCTGCACACGCCTTGCCCGACCTATCTGCGGTTCGAGAATTGTGCGGCGAAGCACGACATAGTCACCATCTACGACCTGACCACGCGGATCTTCCCCCAGGCGCATACCGCCGGGAACAGAGCCGCCGCCAGGGCGCCTCTTCGATCATGCGCGGAAGCGCTGCTCCCATGTCCTGACGATCTCGGAGTCGACCCGGCGCGATATCGCCGCGCATCTGGGTATACCGGAGGAGCGGGTGCATGTGACGCCGCTCGCGCCGCGCGCCGGCACGGAGCGCGTCGAGGAGGGGGATCTTTTACGCGAAACGCTCGCGGAATGGGATCTGGCCAAAACGCCGTTCGTGCTGTACGCGGGGACACTGGAACCGCGCAAGAACCTGGAGCGTGTGGTGCGGGCGTTCGGGCAGGTGGCGCGGGAAGCGCCGGCGCTGGCGCACCGACTGGTCCTGGCGGGCGGCAGCTGGAACCGGTTCGACGAAGATCTGCACCGTTTGGCGCGGGAGGAAGGGGCCGGGGCGTGTTTGGTGACCACGGGGTATGTGACGGACCGGCAGATGAACGCGCTGATGTCGGCGTGCGCGGCGTTCGTGTACGTTTCGCGCTACGAGGGGTTCGGTATGCCGCCTTTGGAGGCGATGGTGTGCGGCGCGCCGGTGATTACGTCGAACGTGTCGAGTCTGCCGGAGGTGGTGGGCGAGGCGGGGCTTCAGGTGCCGCCGGACGATACGGAGGCCATTGCCGCGGCGCTGCACCGGCTGCTGACGGATGACGCGGAGAATGCCCGCCAGCGCGCGCTGTCCGTGGCGCGGGCGGGGCAGTTCACCTGGGAGCGCACGGCGGAGCTGACACTGCGCGCCTATGAAGCCGCCGTTTCTGGGGCTGCCTGACGTCACATTCCACAGATGAACGAGGTTTTGTTCCGATGTGGTTGCCGAAAGAGCAGCTTCAAGAGATGGTAGACGCCGTGCCGGGTTGGTTTCACTCCCTTGATTTAGGTGAGGGGGTCATCACTAAAGGCCACAAAAGTGTGAGCTACTTGGAAAAGGAGCTCGCTGCCCTTCGCCTGCCGGACCTCAAAGGCAAAAGCGTTCTGGACATCGGCGCCTGGGACGGCTTCTACTCTTTCGCCGCGGAGCGCCATGGGGCGGAGCGCGTGCTGGCTCTGGATCACTACGTCTGGTCTATCGATTGGGCCGCGGCGCCGGGCTATGTGCGGCGGTGCGAGGAGCAGGGGGTTACGCCCGGGCCGTGGCACACGGCGCCCGATGTGTGGCGCCCGGACGAGCTTCCCGGCAAGCGCGGGTTCGACACGGCCCATCGCGCACTGGGGAGCAAGGTGCAGTCGTTGGTGGTGGACTTCATGGAAGCGGATCTGGGTGAGGTCGGCGTCTTCGATGTGGTGCTTTATCTCGGCGTGCTTTATCACATGGAGAATCCGCTCGCGGCCTTGAAACGCGTGGCGGCGGTGACAAGGGAAGTTGCGGTCATCGAGACGGACGCGGCGGTGTTTCCGGGCTTTGAGCACCTCGCGCTTTGTGAGTTCTTTGAAAGCAACGAGCGGGCCAATGATCCCACCAACTGGTGGGCGCCCAACGAGCGAGCCTTGGAAGCCCTGTGCCGAGCGGCGGGCTTCCAAAGGGTAGAGACCATGACGGGGGCTTTGGAGGAGAAGCCGCGTTTGTTCCCGAAGCGTGGTCCGCGTCGCTACCGCGGGATTGCGCATGCCTGGAAATGAAGATCGCGCTGTTCCACAATCTGCCCGCCGGCGGCGCCAAGCGCGCCCTGTACGAACACGCGCAGCGTTTGCGGGAGCGGGGACACACGCTCGACGCCTATGTCCCGACGACCGCCGCCGAGGAGTATCTTGCCCTGCGTCCGCTTTGCGAAAACTTTTATAGCTATGACCTGGCCGCGGGGAGGGCGGGATCGACGGCACGCCACCTGTCGCCATCGTTTTGGCGGCTGCTCGGGGCCAGGGGCGCGGGGTTCGGCCGCAATCTCGCCAATGTTGCCGCCCGCCATCGCGCCCTGGATGCGGTGGGGCGGGTGTATCCAGGGATCGCCCGGGACATCGACCGGCGTGGGTATGATCTGGCGTACATCCACCAGTGCCGCCTGTCGCTTTCGCCGCCCCTGCTCCGGATGTTGCGCTGTCCCAGCGTGTACTATTGTCAGGACTCTCTGCGCGAGGTGCATGAGTGGACCGTCGAGGCGCGTCCCGACTATGATCAGGTGGAAGACAGCTTCTATGTGCGCAAAAGGTTCGGCAACCTGCGCACTCTGGCGACGCTGCGGTTTATCGAGCGCCAGGAGCGGGAGTTCGTCACCAGTACCCGTGCGGCGACGCTGGTGCTGGCCAACTCCTGGTACTCGCGGGAGGCGATCCTGCGGACGACCGGCGTGAACGCGCGGGTGTGTTACCTGGGGGTAGACTCTGACTTCTTCCGCCCGGATCCGTCCATCGTCCGGGAGCGCGAGGTTCTTTCGGTGGGCGCGCTCTTGCCCGGTAAGCGCCATGACTTTATCCTGGAAGCCCTGACCCGCATACCTGCGGCGCGGCGACCCCGGATGCGGATCATCGGCTACGAGCTGGACTACGGCACCAAGGCGCTGGGACCCGTGGCAAAGCGGCTGCTCTGCCTGGCCGAGGAGCGCGGCGTGGACCTGCGTATCGACAAGGAGGTTTCCGACGACGTTCTGCGCGACGGGTATCGCCGCGCGGCGGTGCTGGCATTCGCGCCGTACCTGGAGCCGTTCGGGTTCGTGTCTTTGGAGGCGATGGCCTGCGGCACGCCGGTCGTGGGCGTGGGCGAGGCGGGCGTCCGGGAAACCGTCCAGGACGGGGTGACGGGGTTCCTGACGGATCGGGATCCGCAGGCGTTCGCGACGGCGCTGGACCGGGTGGTTTCCGATAGGGCACTTGCGGCCCGTCTCGGGGCGGCAGGTCGCCAGGCGGCCACCTCGCGCTGGACGTGGGCGCGATCGGCCGACACGCTCGAGCAGTGTTTCGACCAGGCCCTGCGGCAAGGGGGCCGCCAGCCCCTGTGCCGCACCGGCGGGGGCGGCGCGTGAAGATCAGCGTTATCATCCCCACCTATAACCGGGCCCACCTGCTGGGGCAGACCGTAGACAGTGTCTTGAGCCAGAAGCGCGCCCCGGACGAGGTCATCATCGTCGATGACGGCTCCACGGACGACACGTGCGGCGTCGTCGCGCCCTACGGGGAGCGGGTCATCTACCGGTATCAGACGAACGCCTACCAGAGTGCGGCGCGCAACACGGGGCAGGCGCTGTCGACGGGGGACCTCTTGTGCTTCCTGGACTCCGATGACCTGCTGCTGCCCCCTGCGCTCGGCGCACTGGAGAAGGCATTGGAGGCGGCGCCGGAGGCGGCCCTGGCCTATTGCCGCACCCAGATCATCGACGGGAACGGCACGGTGCTGCAGCGACGCGCGGAAAAAGAGGACTACCAGGGCGACGTCTGGCGCCGTCTGGCGGAGGCGAACTTCCTGTTCTCGACGGGGTGCGCGCTGATCCGCCGGTCCCACCTCCTGCGGCAGGGGCCGTGGGATGTCGCGCTCCGGGGCGTGGAAGACTGGGACATGTGGCTGCGGCTGGCCGAGTCCGCCCCCTTCGTGCGCGTGGACGAGCCCCTTTTCCAGTACCGGGCGCACGGCGGGAACATGTCGGCGAACGCCCGGGCCATGCGCGCGATGGAGCTCGCCGTTTACACGAAACATAGGGCGCGTCACCGGAACGACCCGGACCGGCTCCGGCATCTGACGAGGCGCTGCGCGCAGGTTTCGCGGCGCGTCGCCGCCAGCCCCGCGCGCGAGCCGTCCCGCCTGCAGGTGCGGCACCGGCTGCTGCGGGCGGCGCTCCGGAACGCGGGGCTTGCCGAACTCTACCGCAGAGTGCCGTTCTCGCTGCGCCTGCGGATGCGCGGTCTGTTCGGCGTGGACCGCGGGGCTTAGCGCTAATGACGACCGCACGTGACGAATCGGACATCCTGTACCTGGGCTACGTCGGCAGCCGGGGCGGCGATACGGCCCAGATGGTCGAGCTGGCCGCGGGCGGGGCCGCGCGCGGGCCGCGCGTCCGGGTCGTGATCCCGGTTGTCGAGAACACGGCCCCCTTCGCCGCGCGTTATCGCGAGCAGGGCCTTCTGGTGGAGTGTGATCCGCTCCTGCGCATCGGCCGCAAGTCCCAGAACCCCCTCGACGTTGTCCGCCTGCTCCGCCGCTGGCGCGCCCCGGTCGTGCACCTGCATACGGGCGACATCTGCGCGCCGCGCGTGACCCTGCTGGCCATGGACCTGCTGCGCTCGCCGCGCGCCTTCGCCACGATCCACCACGCCTACGAGTCGGCGATGAGGCCGGGCGGGCCGCGCGCCCGCTACTGGGCGGGGGCCGCCGCGCGCCGCTTCCCGCAAGGTGATCTGCCCTTCCCGGCACGGCGCCCAGACGCAGATGCGCTACGGCGTCCCCCAGGAGCGCGTTCAGGTGATCCACAACGGGATCGACACGGCGCGCGTCGGAGGCGGCTAAGGGGGCGCGGCTCGGGAGGCGCTGGGACTGGGACCGGAGACGCCGCTCGTTGCCTTCACGTCGCGGCTGGACCCGCAGAAGCGCCCCTTCGATGCGGTCGAGGTGTTCCGCCGCGTGGGCGAGCGCCGCCCCGACGCGCACTTCGTCTTCGTCGGCGGCGGCACGCTCGAGGCGGCGGTCCGCGAGCGGGCGGCGGCGAGCGGCCTGGGACCGCGCCTCCACTTCGCGGGGCACCAGACCAATGTCCCCGACTGGCTCGCCGCCGCGACCGTCTGGTTCCTTCCCACCGAGGCCGAGAACTTCAGCCTGGCGGTCCTGGAGGCGCTCGCGGCGGGCTGCCCGATTCTGAGCACTCTGTGCCGCGGCAACGACGAGGTACTGCTGCCGGAGGAGAACGCGCTCACCACGGATGTCGGCGACGTGGCGGGGATGGCGGCCGCACTCGAGCGCCTGCTGGCGGACCCGGCGCTGCGCACCCGTTTGGGCGCCGCCGCCCGGCAAACCGCGCAGGGATTCACCCGGGAGCGGATGGTCGATAAGCACCTGGCGTGTTATAATGAGGCGATCGGCGGCGCCCTTTGAGGGCCGCAATCTACTCCGGTTATCCGTATCGGTACTTTGCCCATGCAAGTTGGTTTCGCCCGCTATATCCCGCGCTTGCTGAAACGGCGCACGCCGCCTCGGGTCAAGGCAGCGATCCTGAAGGGGGTGGTCCGGTTTCGGGCTTCCCGCAAGGGAGAGAAGGGCGTCTGCCCCGCTTGCGGCCACGTCGCCGTCTTCGCCTTTGACCGGCGCTGGCGGGAAGACGTGCTCTGCCCGCACTGTCTCAGCTTTTCGCGGACGCGGCACGTCGCGCTCACGATCCTGGATGTCACGGGTCGATCCCATCTACGGTCGCTGCGGGAGCTTGCCGCCGAGGGCGATCGAGATATTTACGTCACGGCGAGCGCCGGGAGCACGGCGGCCGAGCTGCGCCGGTCGCCGCGGGTCACTCTGTCGGAGTACTACGACGACGTGCCTCCGGGAACCGACGTAAAAGGCACGCTGTGCCAGGACCTCCAGAACCTGTCATTTCCCGACGAACGTTTCGACATCGTGGTTTCCGAGGACGTTTTTGAGCACGTGGCCGATTACCGGAAGGGGTTTTGTGAGGTGCATCGCGTGCTCAAGCCGGGTGGCACACACGTCTTCACTATCCCGTACGATCCCCAGTCACCGACTCTGGACCGCTTCGAGAAGCGGGACGGGGTGCTGGTGCCGATCCTGCCCATCGAGTACCACGGCGATTCTGTCCGCGGAGCGATCCCTGCCATAACGTCATTCGGGTACGATCTGCCCGATAAGCTGACGGAAATAGGGTTCGATACGACGATCCGCGCGGCGCGCGACGAGGAGATCGACAGGTACAAAACCTACGGCAGCTTCACCTTCGTATCGGTGAAGCGCCGGGATGCATGAGTTTTCTGTTTTACTGAACAGAGCATGATAAACGCGCCGTTCACAGCTTCTTCCTTTCGCGCCCGGCGGCCCCTGGCGGGGACGCGAGCGCTGCCCACGCCGTGGGTGGCCTGGGCGGTCTCGCTGCTCGCGGCCTGTCTCGTCGCCCGGGGGATCGTCTACCCGAAAGTGGGGGTGGGATTGGCCGCACTCGTGGGCTGCGGCGGGCTGGGAGCATGGATCTTGGCGCGCCCCATGAACGGTCTCCTTTTCGCGCTCTGCCTGTTCCCGATGTACACGGCCCTGCGCGGTATCGCCAAGATGTACGGCATACCCATCCCCCTCACGTTCGTAGGGATGTGGCCCGAGATGGTGGCGACGGTTTGCCTCGCCGGCATTGTCGTTGACGCGATCCGGCGGCGCAAGTCTCTGCGGCTCGGCTGGGATGATACGCCCGTGGCCGTCCTGGTGTTCGTGGGCCTTTACGGGGTCGCCGTCTCGCTGGCGCGCGGGATGCCCATCGCCGCGGTGTACGGCGTCCATTATTCGCTGAGTGCGTACACATTCTACTTCGTGGCGCGCTGGGCGCGGCCTTCACGGGACGACATACGCCGCGTGGTGACGACCCTGCTCGTCTCGTATGCCCTTCTGGCCGTGCTGTCCCTGATCGACTACACGCTGCGCCCGGACTGGGGGATACGGCTCGCCATGGCGGTGCGCGAGGGGTACTGGAGCCAGTGGGAACCGTATGTTTTCTTCCGCTGGTACCCGCGCATGCAGTCGCTGCTTTTCGCCGAGGCGTTGTGGGGGACGCTTTCGGCGCTGGTATCGCTCTTGTGTCTGGCTCTCGTCCCGCAGACGCGGCGCCGGGGTTGGATCTGGCTTTTGTTCTTTGTGGCGATCGCGTGTCTTGCGCTGTCCATGTCGCGCGGCGCGCTCGGCTGCTGGCTGGGTGGCACCCTCGTTTTCCTGCTGGTCCCCGGGCGGCACCGCCTTCCTACCGTGGCTGCCTACCTTGCGCTGTTTTTTCTCGTCGGGGCCGGGCTATGGGTGCTGCAGGGCGATGAGCGCGTCGTCAGCATCGTCGAGCGCACGGCCGCCCTGGCGGACACCAACAACCAGCTCGCCTATGACCGGGTGTGGCAATGGAAGCACGTGGTCGCGACCTTCTGGCTCCTGCCGGCGGGCCGCGGGCTGGGCGCCGCGGGGACGGCCTCGTTCTATCACAGCGGCGGCAGCGCGGAGACCACCATCTTCGACGGCGGCATCTTCCGCATCCTGGCGGAGCAGGGCATCCCCGGCGTCCTGTGCGTGGCCGTGGCCGTGGCGGCCATGGCGTTCGTGCTGGCGCGTCTGCTGCGGGGCGCGCGCGGGCTGGACCGGGCGGTGGGCCTGACCGCGCTCGCGCTTCTGGTCGGGCTCAGCATCCAGAACATCGGCCAGAACGCCTACGACTTCCCGTACGTACCCTACGTGCTCTGGATGCTGGCCGGCCTGTTCGTCGCCCGCCGCCACCGCGCCGTCGGCGCAGAGATCCGCTCCGGCTAGGCTGGTTGTCCAGGTTCTTCAGGCGGAAAAGCTACTGCACATCCGCCAGGTCTTTGAGCCGGTCGGGCGCGCTCATCCCCGACGCTAGCTTGAGCTCGATGAGCTTCTCCAGCGTCATCGTTTTCACGCCGTCGATCAGGACGTGGTCGTCTTTCGGGTCGTGGAACTGGACCGGCTTGGGTCTTCCGCCGCCCGGGAACTCCCCCGTCGTGATGATCTCGATGGGCACGTTCTCCTCGGTGGAGCGAAACTTCTTGGTCGCCCCGGGGAAAGCCGGGCGATAACCCCTCCCCACAGCTCTTTCTGGAACGTCTGGAGCCCCTGCCGCGAGAGGAGCAGAGCAATGCAATGCCCTCGGTAAAGCGCCGGTAGCCGTGCTGATTCAGCGCGACGGCGCCGATCACGCAGTAGTCGATACCCCGCTGATCAAGATCCGCAGACAGGCCCTCGAGCGCGTTCCACATCATGACCCTCACACCCGGAAAACTGCGCTCACCTCCTGGTATGTGGCTGTGGGGGAAACGATTATCTGCCCAAACTCCGATGCAGACATCGAAGGAACCTCCTGCATGCCAGTCCGACGTTCTCCGCGGCCGGTTTTGTGTCTCCATTGTGTTCGCTCGCTTGTAGGGTGCCATTCACGACAACGATTGTCAACACGCTCCGGTTCATCCTATCTCCTCACCCCTTCGGGGCAAAAATCCAGGCGTTTTGGCAGGAACCATGGCAGGGCGAAGCGCCACAATGGATAACGTCGCGCTGAAGCGAGGCGCGTTCATCGTTCCTAAAACGTAAAAGTCCGGCCCTATCACTCTTGGCGGAGGCAAGGGCCGGACGGCTACGCAACACCTCCGGAGCACCTCATCTCGCATAGTGAAAGGGTCCCTGGTGCTACACTTCTCTAATGGCGAGAAGGTCGAGACAACGGGCGAGCATCCGTTCTACATCGCGGGCCGAAGGTTCGTGCTAGCAGGGCGCTTGGCGCCTGGGATGAGCAGCATCACGCGTGCCAACTCGGAAGTCAAGATTGTCAAGATCGAGACGCACTGGGAGAGGGCACCCATTGTCTATAACTTTACCGTTGAGGGTTTCCACACCTACTTTATGAGCAAAACAGGCATATGGGTGCATAATGGTCCTGACGAGAAGGATAACTATTAGACCCAGCCATAAAAGGCAGGTGTGATACCTGAAGGGCGCGAGCCAGTTTTTAGCATTGGCCCACCAAGGTTGGTTGCTTGAACAGGGCGTTCTAGGAAATACCGGATGCCCTGTTCTTTTCGTGCTGGGTAGGTTGCTAACAAACCGATGCTTTGATCATCGTTGATAAAGGATAAACAATTGCGTTTCAAAGAAAAGCTTCACGCCAACGTTGCTAAACTGGACGAACTAGAGATTATCGAATCAGATGATGAAGACCTGTACACTTTTGCCGACGTGGCGTACGCTCGTTATGTTGAATGGTTTGGTCCTCCTAAGAACCCTGAGCGGCCTTATAAGATTAAGGGAGGTCCTTATAGCGGAATCGGATATGACATGTTCGCCCGTGAGTATGTCATCGTAATCAACAAGAAGTATGAATACTACGAGCAGTGTTTTGCCACTCTTGCCCATGAGATGTATCACCGTGTCACGAAGCATCATCGCGGACTGCGGCAGCTTCTTTGGGTAGACGAGATGATGGCTGAGGTGTCTACACGACAGCTTTTGTGTGAGCAAGGTTACACTGACTACGCGGACCTAAGGCTGCAAGTTGATAGGCAGAAGGTGAAACAGTTGAATGTTTCTGCTTTGAAAAATGCCCAACGCAGGCGGGTTCTACTTGGCTTACGAGGCTTTGCATATCCTGAAGGGTTTGCGGAAGGTGTTTCTCTACTTGGCGCAACACTCGAAAAGATCGTTGGATGGGAACAGATGTGTCGACTAATTCACTGTCAAACTTGGGATGAGTGGCTCGTGATCTTGCCTGATGATGTCCGACTTCAGGTATGCCGTCTGCTAGGCCTCTGTTAGTCGCTCATGTGTAATTGGCCTGCGTTTGGTGTACAATGGCTGTATGCTTGACTCCCCCATCGGCGACCTGCTGGACGAAGAGGCCTGCTTCCTTTGGCTGGAGAAACATCTGCACCCGGGCGGGCTGAAATGCCCCTGTTGCGCCGGCTATGGATTTAGCTGCGTCGCCATGCCTGCCTGGTTTCGCTGGCGCTCCCACCGCTTGGCGGCCTGCTGATTGCGCCCGCCCACCGGCAGGAAGGGACGCTCGATGAGGTCGCCTTCGCGCTCGCGATGCGCGCCGCACGCAACGTCAACGGCGTGAGCACCACCTTCACCTACGATGGTGACGACGCGCTGCTTGGCACCAGCGGCGGGTTCAACAACAGCTACGGCTACAACGGCAACGGCGAGCAGACCAGCCGCATCATCAACGGCACGGCTTACAGCGTCCACTACGGCACCCAGGGGCAGGTGGTCTCGGTCCAGGGCGGGGGCAACGCGTTGCACTACGCCTACGACGCGCTGGGCCGGCGCGTGCACCGCAACCACAACGGCGCGCTGGTCGTCTCCGAGTTCGACGGCGACCAGGGTGCTGTGTGGCGGGCCGGCGCGGCGGCGGCGCGCACCTACAGCTACGGCAACGACCTGGTGCGCATGAACGGCGAGTACGCGCACTTCGACGGCCACGGCAGCACCCGCCTGCTCACCGACGCGGGCCAGAACGCCACCTTCGGCATCAGCTACGACGGCTTCGGCCAGATCATCGGCAGCGCGGGCGCCTACCACGGCCTGGACTACCTGTTCGGGGCCACCTCGGGGTACGTCACGCACGGCGACGGCGGTCTGATGCTGATGGGCGCGCGCTACTACGACCCGCAGGTGGGCCGCTTCACCAGCCGCGACACGCTCCTTTCCGAGCACCCGTACGTCTACTGCGACGCCGACCCCGTCAACTTCGTGGACCCGGATGGACACAGACCGCTGCCAAAATGGTTGTTGGAACTCATGAAACTACTCGGAGTTCTTACAGGCAATCCCGAAGAGGGTCCAAAACCGCCTCCACCCCCCCCTGCAAGACCTCCCGGCCAATATGGCCCACCAAGCCCCGGAGGTGGCGCTGGCTCTGGAAGTGGCACTGGCGGGGCTAAACCACCTAAGATAAATATAGACATTCCTAACAAGCCACCGGGCACGTGGTTGCGGTTTCCTGGTATCATATTCCTGAATCCTGAAACGGGGCGACCGTACACATTGCCAGAATTACAGGGTGCGAAGGTACCACGGGCATGAGAAGCATGACCATACCCGTGGGCCGTCTGAGGAGTGGCGAAACATCCTAACCGATTTTTGACAGACGAGCAAGCCCCGTACATCAAGTAGAGGCGAGGTGCGGGGTTAGCTCGTCCATATGGGGATAGTAGATTATGAGCAGTAACTTGCAACAATATCTAACGCTAGGTTGGGAGCTTTACGAAGCTGGAGAGTATGAAGCCGCCCTGCAACAATTTCAGGAAGCGAGCCGTCTGGCTCCTGATCAAGCGGAACCGCACTTTCAGATTGGGCAGACTTATGAACAGCTCGGCCAAACAGATGCTGCTCTTTCTGCTTACAACAAAGCCATGCAACTCGACCCTAATAATGTGAATGCTTACCTTGCTGCGGCGGGAATCTATCAAAAGATCAAGGATGAGAAATCTGAGCGCGCCGTGTTACACAGGGCTAGTATGACTTCTTCAGATAGTGCTGGTCGTGAAATGGCTTTGGGCTGGCTCGCAGCCATAGAACAGAACCAACAAAAAGCTTTGGAGCATTATCGAAATGCTGCAGAGTTAGACCCAGATAATACTTGGGTGGCCGCCGCAATGGGCAGATCCCTCCTCCACTTGCGCAGAGACTCTGAAGCTCGCGAAGCCTTTCTTCGTGCCACAGCTCAGCTTCCCAATCGGTATGAGGATCTATACTTCTTAGGCTTCGCTGAGTATCGCTTACGCAATTTCAGGGCGGCTGAAGCCGCTTGGAAAACCGCTGTAGCTATTGACCCCAATAACGACAAAGCATACAGAGCTCTAGCTGCTCTAAAACTACGTACAGGGCAGTTAGTTTCCGCTTGGCATCTTTTTCGCGAAGCCATGTCACGTTCATAAGTGGCGGTATTCAGACTATGGGGTAAAATTGAGGCCCACTTGTATTGCGCGAGCAAGAACTCGTCCCCTGTACGGACGAACACCTTTTCACGACAAACGCTCAGGATGCCCCGCCGCTTGCGGCGCGGGAGGAATGAGCGGGCCTTTCGCCGCCAAAAGACCAACGAAAAGCTCTTGGTGGCGC
Source organism: Armatimonadaceae bacterium (assembly GCA_030446525.1). The sequence goes on along the minus strand of JAUJNC010000075.1, from coordinate 1,326 downwards.
AGTGGCTGTAGAATAGCCGTGTGAGCTTTCGTCGAACAGCGCACGCCGTCTACGATACGCAGTACCACCTGGTCTGGGCACCCAAGTACCGCAAGCGCATCCTGCAGGGTGAGATACGGGAGCGCATGGACGCCCTGCTCCGGGAGATCGCCGAAGCGTATCGGGTCACGATTGACGAGATGGGAGTGGCCATCGATCATGTGCATATCTTCTGCTCGTTCCCGCCGAGCCTGTCGATCACGCAAGCGGTGACGCGTCTCAAGAGCCTGTGCGCGCGGGCGATCTTGCGCGAGTACCCGCAGATCAAGCGTCAACTCGGGGGCGGCGAGTTCTGGGAAGATGGCTACTTGCCCGCACGGTCGGGGGCGACGTGACCACGGATGTGATTCGCCGTTACATTCAGGCGCACCGGGATGCCCCCGATGATGCCCAACTCGATCTGTTCTAAAATGCCCCGCCGCTTGCAGCGCGGGTTCTTTACTTCATCTACAGCGTGATGATGCTTCAGCACCTGCCGGACGGGCGGATGGTCAAGGACTACTGTCCGAGTTCGTGCGGGTCCTGAGGCCGGGCGGCCTGCTCGTGTTCCAGCTCCCGAACCACATCCCCTTCAACAAAAGGATCCAGCCGCGCTCGAAGCTGTATGCGTTGCTCAAAGGGCTGGGCCTCGGGGAGCGCGTCATCTACGAGAAAGTCGGCGTGACCCCCATAAAGATGAGCTGCCTGCCGGGGAAGGGGGTGGCGGCTTTGCTGGGGAGGCAGGCGCCCCGGTGCTGCTGGTCCAGGACGACTCGCTGGCCGGGCCGGGCATACAAAAAGACGTACCACATCACCAGGGGGGCTGACAGACGCGCCGGCGTCCGACCGGAGCGCGATGGCGGACTGATGCCAGGTAGGGGCGCGCCCCTACGACCCGCTAGCCTCGCGCCGCCCAGGGTTCGCCGTTCGTCACCGGGCTTCCGGGCTGGCAGAGACGGTGCCGGCAGCTGCTTCCTGGGCCGGCGCCGTTGCCGCCAGCGCTGCGGGTGCTTCTTCTTGCTCGGCGATCTCGCGCATCATGGCCAGCTGCTCGAAGGCGTCCACGATGCCCCGGTCTGCCGGGTGATCTTTCACCCAGGCCTTCAGCGCCCGCACGGCTGCGTCGATCTCCGCAAGGCTGGTGGCAGACAACGCCTGGTCGAGGACGCGCCTGCGCTCGGGGCCGTTCGTAAACTGACGGGTGTCGCTCATGGCAGTCTCTTTCTTAAGGTGGCGCTTGCCAGCGCGAACGCCGTTTGGAACGGGGCGCTGCTGCCGCTTTGCTTGCCCAAGCTAAACACGAAGGCG
>JAUJNC010000074.1 GCA_030446525.1 Armatimonadaceae bacterium | reverse complement strand
GGCCGACATCCTCGGCGCGGCCGCGGAGGTGGATCTGGAAAAGGTCCCGGTCCGTTTCGCGCACCGCGCCGCCGTCTGTGTCGTCATGGCGTCGGGCGGCTACCCCGGCGCGGTGGAGACCGGCAAACCCGTCAAGGGTCTGGAGGCGGCCGCGGCGCTGGACGCGGTGGCCGTGTTCCACGCCGGGACCCGGGAAGAAGACGGCCGGGTGGTGACGGACGGCGGGCGCGTGCTGGGCGTCACGGCCACGGGCGAGACGTTCGCCGAAGCGCGCGAGCGCTGCTACGCCGCCGCCAGAAAGATACACTTCGACGGCGCGTTCTACCGCACGGACATAGGCAAGCGCGCGATGGAAAGCGGGTAACCTCATGTTCCTGAAGGCTATTTCGCCCCTCGACGGCCGCTACGCGGATCAGGTCAGCTCGCTGGCAGACTACTTCTCCGAATGGGCGCTCATCCGCTACCGCGTCCTGGTCGAAGTCGAGTGGCTGATCGCGCTGTCGAACGAGCCGGCGATCGCTCAGGTGCGCCGCTTCACGCCGGAGGAGATAGCCTGCCTGCGGGGCATCGCCGCCGGCTTCGACGAGGACGCGGCGCGGCGGGTCAAGGAGATCGAGCGCGCCACCAACCACGACGTGAAAGCCGTGGAGTATTGGGTGAAGGAGCGCCTGGGAAACACCTCGCTCGCCGACGTGCGGGAATGGGCGCATTTCGGCTGCACGTCGGAGGACATCAACAATCTGTCGCACGCCCTGATGCTCAGGGGCGGCATACAAGACGTGTGGCTCCCCCTGGCCGAAGGGCTGGTCCGGGCGGTCAGGGCGCTGGCCGAGGCGAACGCCTCCACGCCGATGCTCTCGCGAACGCACGGCCAGGCGGCGTCGCCGACGACGCTGGGCAAGGAGCTGGCGGTCTTCGTCGCGCGCTGGCAGCGCCAGCTGCGACAGATCCGCGCGCAGGAGTATGTGGGCAAGTTCAACGGCGCGGTGGGCAACTTCAACGCGCACACCGCCGCCTATCCCGACGCCGGCTGGGAAGAGATCGCCCGGTCGTTCGTGACCGGCCTCGGGCTGACCTATAACCCCCTCACCACCCAGATCGAGCCCCACGATTACCTCGCGGAGTGCTTCCACGCGCTCGCCCGCTTCAACAACATCACGCTGGATTTCGACCGCGACGTGTGGGCCTACATCTCGCTCGGCTACTTCCGGCAGCGCCCGGCCGCGGGCGAGGTCGGCTCGTCCACGATGCCGCACAAGGTGAACCCCATCGACTTCGAGAACTCGGAGGCGAACCTGGGGCTCTCGAACGCCGTCCTGGAGCATCTGGCAAGCAAGCTTCCGGTCTCGCGGCTGCAGCGCGACCTGACCGACTCTTCGGCGCTGCGCAACCTGGGGGTCGGGATCGCGCACTCCTGCGTCGCCCTGCGGGCGGCGGCGCGGGGTCTGGGAAAACTCTCGGTCGATACCGACGCCCTGGAACAGGATCTGGCCGGCGCCTGGGAGGTGCTGGGCGAGGCGGTGCAGACCGTGATGCGCAAGGCCGGGCACGGCAACCCCTACGAGAAGCTCAAGGAGCTGACGCGCGGCAGGCAGATCTCCCGCGAAACGATGCGCGCGTTCATCGAAACGCTCGACCTGCCGCCGGACGACAAGCGGCGCCTGCTGGAGATGACGCCCCGCTCCTACGTCGGCCTGGCCCCCGCCCTGGTGCGGCACACCGGCGAGGGATAGGAGGGATAGAAGGTGGCGGCATTCCGCCGGGCGGCAGGGCTTATCGCCGCATTTCTGGTGTCCGCCTTCGGCGGCGTTCTTCTGCTGGGCACCCCCCTGCTGGGCGCGCCGCTGCTCCTGGCGGGGCTCGGCGCGGCCCTGTGGCAGACACGCCAGCTCCTGGCCGCGCGGCGCGACCCGTACGACCTGTCCCGCCTCTGGGAGCCCGCGCCCGAGCCGCCGGCCGAGGCCGACGAAGACGCCGTCGAGGACGAGGGCACGCTCTACTGCCACTCGTGCGGCCACGCCGTGCCGCGCCAGTTCCACCGCTGCCCGGAGTGCCAGCGCCCCTTGACCTAGGCCGGTGTCACAGCATCCGGCCGCCGGCCCGCTTCACGCTCGCTTCCCGAAACAGGTTCAGCAAACGCTGCCGGACCGTCCCGCCCACGGCCACCGCCTGACCCGGCCCCGCCACCAGAACGCCGTTATAAAAATCGTAACCGGCCACGTACGAGCGCCCGCGGTTCGTCATAACCAGCCAGCCGTGGGTGATCGGCTTGCCGCCCTGGCCCGCCGACAAAGGCGTGGAATCCTTGAGCGTCTGGAGCGTATCGGGATGCGAGCGCTTGGTCCAATGACCAGAGGCGGGGTCGAGGCGGTCGCCTGCGCGAAGACCTGTATCTCGTCCACCCGCTCCAGCACCTGAAGGATCTCATCGGCCGTGCTGAGCCAGCGGCGCGACGAAAGGTCAGCCCTGCTCATAGCCTCTGAAGACACGGCGCCGCTTTCGCAGCCGTCTTTCCGGTTTTCGTGATGCCGGTTTTCGTGATGATGGTAGAACGTGACATGAACACTCCCCCTTACGATCCGTAAGGGGCCGCAAGGTTCATGCCGCGGCGGCTCGGCGGGGAAAATACCGTACCCGGGTACAGGGCTACGGGGCGGGTTCTTCCAGGCCGCGGAAAAGCGGCCGATGCGGTCGGCGTCGTGGGACTCGATGATGGCGTAGGAGAGGCCTCGAAGGGCGGTCCAGAGCAGCGCGGGAGGGCCTCCTCGGAAGGGGAGGTCGAGGACGCGCGCGAAGAAGGTGCGCATCACCTCTCGTAGGACCGCGCGGATTCCTGGATCTCGATGCGGTTATCGCCCGTGCGCGTGGCCGGGGCGTCCTGCTGCAGGCGGTCCAGAAATCCCGGACGGTAGCGGGCGACGCCCGGTGAAGGTCCTCCCGAACTCCCGCCGCACCCTCTGCTTGAACTCGTTCAGTCTCATCGCCTACTCCCCGCCGTCCTCCCCGGGCTTGCGCCGTTGTCTCGCGTGCGGGCAAGCAGTGACGCACCTCGGCCTCCGTGGGCAGCGCCGCGACCCGCCCGCGCCGGGTGGTCGCGAGCGCCCCGGCCGCGTTGGCCCGGCGCACCAGCTCGCGCAGCGTTCGCGCCCGAGCGCATCGATGGCCGCGGGCCGTCGCAGAGCTTGCCGACGTGCAGGCAGAGCGCGCCGGTGAACGCATCCCCGCCCGGCGCCGTCCGCCGCATCGACGAGGAAGGCGCGCACCATCACCTGGTGGCGGCGGGTGCAGGCGACGCTGCCGCCCCGCGCCGTAGGTGACCGCCACCAAACGGATGTTGACGTAGTCCGTCGGCCCAAGCACCCCTTCCACGTCGGGCCGGGGTACAGGGTTGAAGCTCCTCTTCGACAGACAGTTCCACCAGGTTCGCCCGCAGGAGCGCCGCACGCAGGCTTGTGCGCCTCCGCCTCGGAGGGCCACAGGGGAGGCACAGGTCCGGGCCGAGCGAAACCAGCGCGCCTCCCTGCCCCGCCGCATCCACGGCGGCAAAGGTCGCGGTGCGCGCGGGTTCGGCGATCAGGCGGCGTGCCCAGGAAAAACGCGCGCCCCGCAGGTGGGGCCGGGTCCAGGTCCTCCGGCCGCAACGCCACGTCCAGGCTCGGATCGAAGTAGAACTGCCTTTCGCGCTCGCCGGCCGCCCCCGCCGAGACAAAGGCGAGCCCCGTACGCACCTCCCTGTCCAGGTGAAAACGGCGCGTGTCCACCCCGAGGCGGGTGAACGTCTTCTTCAGGAAGCGCCCGAACGGGTCGTCGCCCGCCTTGCCCACGAAGCCGGCCGCCCCGCCGAGCCGCGCCACGGCCGCGGCCACGTTGGCGGGCCGCGCCCCGGCCGGCACCTTCTCGAAAGGCCGGGGCGTCCTCCAGGGAGTCCGGCGTGGTGGCGGGCAGGTCCACGAACGCCTCACCGAAGGTTATGACATCGAGCACGCTGCGTCATCTTTCCGAAACCCCTCCCCGTCCGGAGGGAGGGGTTTACTTGAAGGTCGTTTTGGCCATCTCCAGCAGGGCGGGCGGCACGGTCTTGAGCCGGGCCACCGCCTGTTCGATGGGGACGCCGACGACCTCCGTGCCCTGCAGGGCGGCCATCTGGCCGAACTGCCGGTCGCGGACCAGCTCCGCCGCCTTGACGCCGACCCGCATGCCCAGCACCCGGTCGAACAGGGAGGGCGAGCCGCCCCGGTGGACATGGCCCACGACCGCGGAGCGCGTCTCCCAGCCGGTGCGCTTCTGTATCTCGCCGGCGATAAACTCGCCGACGTTGCGCTCGCCCAGCATGACGTGGCCGAAGGCGTCCAGCTTCTGCTCCCCGCCCTCCGCCTGTGCGGGGATCTCCGCCCCTTCCGAGGCGACCACGAGCGCGTACTTTTTGCCGCGCGCCCGGACCGCCTCGAGGTGCGCGCACAGAGCGCCCAGATCCAGACCGCCTTCGGGCGTGAGGATCCAGTCGGCGCCGCCCGCGAGACCGACATACAGCGCGACCCAGCCGGCGTGCCGCCCCATCACCTCCAGCACCATCACGCGCCGGTGCGACCGGGCCGTGTCGCGCAGGCGGTCCAGGGCCTCCATGCCCACCGTCGCGGCGGTGTCGAAGCCGAACGTGAAATCGGTCCGGTCCAGGTCGTTGTCCATGGTCTTGGGGACGCCGACCGTGGGGACGTCGTGCTGCCGGTACAGCTTGGCGGCGACCCCGAGGGTGTCTTCCCCGCCGCAGGCGACGATGGCGTCGAAGCCCGCCTCCCGGATGTTACGCAGGGTCGCCTCCAGCTCCTCGCTCCGGCCTTCCTGCTTCTTGAACGGGTTGGTGCGCGACGACCCGAGGATGGTGCCGCCCTGGTAGATGATCTCTTCGACCTTTTCCAGGGTGAGGGGCTCGTACATGCCCTTGACCAGGCCGCGCCACCCCTCCTGGATGCCCACACACTCGAAGCCCAGGTCGAGCCCGCGGTACACGACGCCGCGGACGGCCGGGTTGAGGCCGGGGCAGTCGCCTCCACCCGTCAGGATACCAACTCTCATAAACGTCAGGTTCTCCTTGTTTTTCTACCGCCGCCCGCGTGCCCCGTCGCGCGCGAACCAGGTCCTTCTTAACGTTCCGGCTCTAAAAGGCCGTAGTTGTCGTCTTCGCGCCGGTACAGGACGTTGACCTCGCCGGTCTCGGCGTTCTCGAAGACGAAGAAGTCGTGTTCGAGGAGCTCCATCTGGGCCACGGCCTCGCCGGGGTGGATCGGCTTGATGGCGAAGCGCTTGCGGCGCACGATGCGCCCGGTCGGCGTCTCTTCCTCCAGCCCCTCGATCTGCACCGGGGCCGTGCGCGGCGAGGCGTGTTCGCCGTGGTGGTGGCCGTTCTTGTGGCGCCCCTTGTACTTCTGCATCTGCCGCTCGAGCTTGTCCACGACACGGTCGATGGCGGCGTACATGTCCTCGCCGTGCTCCTCGCCGCGCAGGGTGATCCCGTCGCCGATCAGCTGCACCTCCACGCGGTGCTGCTTGCCCTGGATCATCTCCGTGACCGTGGCGCCGCTGAGCTGGGCGAAATGCTTCGTCAGCTTGTTGACCTTGCGGTCGGCGTACTCGCGCAACGCGTCGGTGACGACGACCCCCTTGCCGTGTACCTGCACCTTCATCCCGGACCTCACTTTCCCGCGCCGGCGGGCGAGCCGCGCCCGCCGGCGCCTGGCTATCGGTAGATCAGCGCGACCGCGTGGGCGGCGACGCCCTCGCCGCGGCCGACAAAGCCCATGCCTTCGTTCGTGGTGGCTTTGACCCCCACCTGGTCGGCGGCGATGCCGAGCGCCCGGGCGACGTTGCGCTTTATCTGGGCGGCGTGCGGCCCGATCTTGGGCGCTTCGGCTAAAAGTGTTATATCCACATTGGCGACGCGGTACCCCTCGCCGGCCAGGCGCCCGGCCACCTCACGCAGGAAGTCGAGGGACGGCCGGTCTTTGTGCGCCGGGTCGGTGTTCGGGAACAGCTTGCCGATGTCCCCCAGGCCGGCCGCGCCCAGCAGCGCGTCGCAGACGGCGTGCAGCAGCACGTCCGCGTCGGAATGGCCGAGCAGGCCGCGCCCGGCGCCCTCGAACTCCACGCCGCCCAGGAACAGGCGCCGGCCCGGGGCGAAGGGGTGGACGTCGTAGCCGTACCCGATCCGCATGCCCGGGGGCGGCGCCGCCCCTTCCCGCGCCGCCAGGATGGCCTCGGCCAGCGCCCGGTCCTCGGGGCGGGTCACCTTCAGGTTCTCCGGCGAGCCCGGGACCAGCTCGACCGGGTGCGCGAGGCGGCGCACCAGGCCGGCGTCGTCGCCCGCGCGCACCCCGCCCTCTGCGGCGGCCCGGTGCGCTTCGCGCAGGAGGTCGCCCCGGAACGCCTGGGGGTTCTGCCCCGCCCACCCCCCCTCGCGGGCGAGAACGTCGGCCCCCGACCCCCTCGGCGCCCACGCGCAGCAGGGGGTCCCCCACGCGCAGCGCCGCCGTCGCGGCGCCGCGCCGGCGCGCCGCCGCCAGCGGCGCCCCGACGAGCTCCCCGGTCACGCAGGGCCGGGCCGCGTCGTGGATGACGACCCACGCGGCGCCCGCAGCGGCGACCAGACCCGCCGCCACCGAGGCCTGCCGGTCCGCCCCGCCGGGCACCACGGCGCGCACCTTGCCCCCGCCCCAATCGGCGCCGATCTCCCGGAGCCGCGGCAGGTCGTCCTCGCCGCCGATCAGGACCACGGCTTCGACGGCCGCGCACGCCGCGAAGGCGCCGAGGGTCCAGCCGAGCAGCGGCCGGCCGCGCAGGGGGACGAGGACCTTGTTTTGCGCGCTACCGAACCGGGCGCCGCGGCCGGCGGCTGGTATAAGCGCGCACACTCCGGTCAACGTCGTCCTCCTCGTCGCGCTCGTCCTGCAGGTGCGCGAAGATCATTTTGCCCGCCTGCGTTTGCAGCACGGACGACACCAGCACGTCCACGGTCTCGCCGATGTAGCGCCGGGCGCCCTCGACCACGATCATCGTGCCGTCGTCCAGGTAGCCCACCCCCTGGCTGGCCTCCTTGCCCTCCTTGACGATGGCGACGCGCATCTCCTCGCCAGGCAGCACGACCGGCTTCAGGGCGTTGGCGAGCTCGTTGACGTTGAGCACCTGGATGCCCTGCAGCTCGGCCACCTTGTTCAGGTTCCAGTCGTTGGTGACGATCGCGCCCCCAAGGGCCTTGGCCAGCCGCACCAGGCGCGCGTCCACCTCGTCCGCGCCGGGCGGGGCGAGCCGGTCGTAGGTGCGGACCACCAGGGTCAGCTCCTTTTGCATGTTGTTCAGGATGTCCAGGCCGCGCCGGCCGCGCGCCCGCTTCAGGCCGTCCGCCGAGTCGGCGATGCGCTGCAGCTCGTCGAGAACGAAGCCGGGGATGTAGATCGGCCCCTCGATGAAGCCCGCCTTCGCCACGTCGGCGGCCCGCCCGTCGATGATGACGTTGGTGTCCAGGATCTTGAACTTCTCCTTGGGCAGGGCGTCCTCGGCGTCGGGCGGCGGGGGCATGTAGAAGCGGACCTCCTCCTTCATCGAGAGCGTGGCGATGATGCACAGGTAGGTCAGGGCGACGCCGATCAGCAGCATGATCGCCACGCCCAGGAGCGCCGGCCGGACGGTGATGAGGAGGGGAACCGACACGAACACGGTGAGCAGCAGGCCGATCACGAGGCCGATGCCGCCCGCCAGTTTGTCCTGGGTGGACATGGCCCGCAGCGTTTCCCCGACCATCTCGATGCGCCGGAACACGAGGGCGCCCATCCACAGGCCGAAGATGACGCCGACCGTGGTGAAGACGCCGCGCTCGACCGGCTCCAGCCACGCGGGCGGGGTGAAGCGGGAGTACAGGGAGGAGTTAAGATACGCATCCGCGATATACCACCCCAGCACCGTGAACGTCGCGGTCAGAAGCAGGGTGAAGAAGAGACGCCACAGCTTATTGGTCACGCTGTCTATCCCTCTCGCGGGGCCGTCCACTACTCCCCTCCCCCGCGCGCGATGCGCAAACGGTTCTGGGCGCGGCGCACGGCGGCGCTGGCGCTTTCCCGGTCCGCCGAGCCGTCCAGTCGGGCCAGCAGTTCGCGGGCGCTGGCCAGGGACTCCTCGGCGCTCGTGGCGTCGATCTCGCCCGCGAACTCGGCGGTGTCGGCGAGGACCGTGACCCGATCCCGCGACACCTCCACGAACCCGCCCGCGATCGCCAGGTCCTCCTGGGCGCCGCCGGGCAGGCGCACGACGCACGCCCCGACGCCCAGTTCGGCCAGCAGAGGCGCATGCCCGGCAAGGATGCCCAGGGCCCCGTCGGCGGCGGGGACTTGCAGGGAGGAGACCTCGTCGGAGAGCACCGTGCGCTCCGGTGTCACGATGTCCAGGGGAAAGGTAGCGGCCACGGAAAGAAACCTCGCTCGTTGTTCTTCGGGTATATCGCTGCTATTGTACCAGAAAAGCGCCCCGGAAGGAAGCGGAGCCGTCCCGAAGTTCGGGACGGCTCCGATCTTAAGGAGCGGCGGGAAGATCTCCCCTTAGCGGCGGAACAGGAACCACAGGCCGCTCGCCGCCCCGATGATCGTGCCCAGGTCGAGGCCCTGGCGGTTCCTCCGGAACGGAACGAAGATCTCGTCGTTGGGCTGGACCTCGACCGAGGCGTCCTGCGATTTCTTCAGGTCGTATCTGGCCGTCTGCACGCTGCCGTTGGGCAGGGTCCGCCGCAGTTCGACCTCGTTCTCCCGCGCGCCGTCCTGTATGCCGTTGGCACGGGCGATGGCCTCCCGCAGGTTGGTCTTCGCCAGCAGGGGGTACAGGTCCGGTTTATTCACCGCGCCCGTCACGTTGAAGGCTTTCGGCTTTTCCCGGCGGGGGACGGTGATGACGTCCTTGTCCCGGAGCACTATGTCTTTGCTGGTCTGCCCCCGCACGATGTCCTCGTAGGGGACGGGGATGCGGGCGCCGTTGCGCTCGATGACGATGTTGTCGCGGTCCGCCGCGTCGCTCACGCCGCCGGTCTGCTGGAGCGCCTGGCCGACGGTCAGGCCCGCGTTCAGGGCGACCTGCTGGGGCGTCTTCACCTCGCCGAACACCCCGGCGACGCCGGCGGGCGAGATGGCCCCGTAGACGAAGATCCGGTCGCCGTCCTGGAGCACGGGGTTCACGGCCGGGCTGGTTCCCCCGCCCGTCCGGTACGCGAGGTAGTTGACCACGATCTTCTTGTCCCCGCGCGTGATCTCCACCCTGCTCAGGTCCGAGGTCTGCAGGATGCCCGCGGGTTCCAGGACCTCATTGAGGCGCGCGCCTTCCTTGATAAGCTGGCGGTCCTGCCTTTGCAGCGCGCCGGAGACAAGCACCGTGCGCACGGGCCGCGCCGTGATCACCACCGTCACCTGCGGGCGGCGGAGCAGCTTCTTGTCCACGAGGACCCGTGCCACCGTCTGGGACGCCTTCGACGGCATCAAGCCCTGGAGCTTTATCTGTCCCGCCAGCGGCAGGGTGATGGTGCCGTCGGTGTCCACCGCCGTCTGTCCGGAAAGCGTCGGATCGCCGACCACCAGGACCGAAACGGTGTCCCCCACGCGGATCGGGCCGGTGAGCGGTTCGATGGCGGAGGGAACGGCCATCGGGTTCGCGCCGGGCGCATTGGCGGGGGCGCTCGGCGCGGGCGGGTTTACCGGCGCCATCAACGGCGGGTTCGCCGGCGGCATCGAGGGCGGGTTCGCCTGCCCCAGCACGGGAAGAGCGGTAAGGGGAAACAAAGCCGCCAGCGCGAGGGCGCTGGTCGGGCGCAGGTTTTGAGGCATCGGGAACTCCTTTCGAAACACGGCTTTACTTTGCCCAGCAAAGCACTGCCATTATAGCCCGGAACTTGGCGCGTGTCAAATCCCGTTCCATAACCAAGCAACAACCGTGCCGCGCGGTGGGCAGGGCGCTTCAGCAGGCCCGGGGCAGGGAGCGCTCCAGGCGGACGCGCATGCCGGTGCCATCGAAGTGGAGGTCGACGTGATCCATCAAGGCCTGCATCAGGGGGAGCCCGCGCCCGCCCAGGGCGTCCACGTCGCCGGCGACGGTCGGGCGGACACGTTGCGGGTCGAAGCCGGGCCCGGAATCGCGCACCTCGACGAAAAGCGTGGCGCCGGCCACCCCCACCACGACGGCGATCTTCTCGCTCGGGGCGTGCGCGTGGTGGCCGTACAGGATGGCGTTCGTCACGGCCTCGCCGGCGGCCACCTCGATCTCGGCCACCTCATCGGGCCCGAAGCCGGCCGCGGCCGCCTGTTCCCGACGAAAGCGCGGACCTGCGGCGCGCTCCGCGGCTGCGCGGGCACCTCGAGCCTCCGCTGCCATCCCCTGTGTGCTGACTGAGAATTCCTGGTGCCGCCCATGATAGAGTATGCCCGCATCGCCGACCCCGTAGCAGCTAATCTTTACCCCTTGTACCCACCGCCAAATCGGCGCAAACGGGTCCCCTCCCGGCCGCGGGGCGCCGGCCCGGCGCGTTGACAAGCCCCCGGCGACGAGGTACGATGGAATGGAGCAAGATTTCATAACACAATGAACACAGGGATTACAGAAGAGAACGTGCTGGATGCCCTCCGCGGCGTGCAGGACCCGGACCTCCACAGGGACCTGGTGACCCTGGGCATGGTCAAGAACGTCAGGATCTGCGAGGGCAGCGTTGCTTTCGTGGTAGAGCTCACCACGCCCGCCTGTCCCCTGAAGGCCAAGATCGAGGCCGACTGCAAGGAGGCGGTCGGGCGGATCCCGGGCGTCCAGAGCGTCCGCGTCGAGATGACCGCCAACGTCCTGGGGCGCAGGCCCGGCGGCGACCTGCTCGCGCCCGGCGTCAAGCACGTGATCGCCGTGGGCTCCGGCAAGGGCGGGGTCGGGAAGTCCACGGTGGCTGAACCTGGCGGTGGCGCTGGCCGAGACCGGGGCGAAGGTCGGCCTGATGGACGCCGACATCTACGGCCCCACGGTCCCGATCCTGCTCGGTCTGCAGGACGAGCAGCCGCGGCAGACCAGCGTCCGGCTGCCCGGCGGCGAGGTCCAGGCGCGGATGGCGCCCCCGGAGCGCTACGGCGTTTCCTGCATCAGCGTCGGCTTCTTCGTGGAGCCGGGGCAGCCGGTCATCATGCGCGGGCCGATGCTCGGCAAGTTCGTGACCCAGTTCCTGCGCGACGTCGACTGGGGCGACCTGGACTACCTGCTGGTCGACCTGCCGCCCGGGACCGGCGACGTCTCGATGACGCTGGCGCAGTCGATCCCGCTCACCGGGGCGCTCGTCGTGATGACCCCGCAGGACGTGGCGGCGAGCATCGCCGTCAAGGCCGTGCGCATGTTCCAGAAGCTGGACGTGCCGATCCTGGGGATCGTCGAGAACATGAGCTACTTCACCGCCCCGGACACCGGCACGTCCTACCACATCTTCGGCCACGGCGGCGGGCAGGAGGCGGCCGAGGCGCTGCGGGTGCCGTTCCTGGGCGAGATCCCCCTGGACATACCCACCCGGAGGCGGCGACGCGGGCGAGCCCGTCCTGATCGCGCAGCCGGAGTCGCCGCAGGCCGAGATCTTCCGCGAGGTCGCCAAGCGCCTGGCCGCCCGCATCTCCATCCAGGAGCGCGCCGCCCCGCCTCCCTGCCCCACAGCCGGAGGATAAAACGGGACAGGATCAACTTGATCCTGTCCCCTCCCCCTCTGGCCCGAGCAGGTCCACGTAGATGCCCGGCGCGGAATCGGGTATGGGGATCGCCCCGACCGTTTTGGCGTAAAAATCCACCGGCCCCGCGCCCCCGATGACGCCGTAGGCGCAGCCCCTCGCGCAGGGCCGTGCAGGGCGGCCACGAGCAGAGCCGCGCCCACGCCCCGGCCCCGGAACGCCGGGTCGACCCCCGTGGGGCCGAAGAAGCCGCGCGCCGTCGCCTCCACACAGGCGAAGCCGATCACCCGCTTCTCGCAGACCGCCAGGTAGCAGGTGATGGGCAGGCGGGCGAAGGCCGCCTCGGCCTCGTCGGCCCAGCCTTCGGAGAAGTGGCGCGTGATGAAGCGCCGGGCGCGCGACAGGTCAAAAGGGTAGGCGCGGCGGATCACGACCCCCGCCGCGCGCAGCGCGTCGATGCGCGGCTGCGCCGGGGGGAGCCTGTACAGCGGGACCAGCAGATCGGGCACAGCGAACCTCCGTTCCTGACGTGTGACGGCGCTTTTATTCTGCGTCACGGGCGCCTCCTCCTACCGGCCGGGCTCGGCCCGACGCCGCCCGGGCGGGCGCCCGGCTTGACAGCTTTCGGGGGCGATGCTACAATAACGAATCCAACCGGTTGGACGAGGTTTGGCTTGTGGATCTGAGCGATGCCGTGGTGGTAGCCCCCCCGACGCTTTCCGGGCCGGAAAGCAAGGCCGTCACGCTCCTGGTGGAGGAGGTCGAGAAGCGCACACAGATCTTCTGGCCGGTTGTCGACTCGGAACGCGGAGCGAAGGGGCCGGTCGTCGCCGTCCGGGGCGACGGGCGTGGGCCCGCGGAGGGCTATCAGGTGCGGGCGCGGGGGACCGCCGTCGCCGTGACCGGCAACGACCGGCGCGGCGTCCTGTTCGGCACCGGCCGCCTGCTCAGGAGCCTGCACATGACTCGGGGGGCCGTGACCCTCCCCGGCGATCTGGACGTCACCACCGCGCCCCGGTACCCGCTGCGCGGCCACCAGCTGGGGTACCGCCCCAAAACCAACTCCTACGACGGCTGGACGCTGGTCCTGTGGGAGCAGTACATCCGCGACCTGGCCGTTTTCGGCACGAACGCGATCGAGCTGATCCCGCCGCGCTCCGACGACGACCGGGACAGCCCGCACTTCCCGCTGCCGCCGATGCAGACCATGGCCGGCATGTCGCAGATCTGCGCCGATTACGGCCTGGACGTCTGGATCTGGTACCCGGCGATGGGCGGGGGCTACGCCGACCCCGGGACCGTGGCGTCGGCGCTCGAAGAATGGGACGAGGTGTTCCGGAAGCTCCCGCGCGTCGACGCGGTCTTCGTCCCGGGCGGCGACCCCGGCCACACGCACCCGAAGCACCTGATGGCGCTGCTCGAGAAGCAGGCGGAGTCGCTGCGCCGCCGTCACCGGGGCGCCCAGATGTGGGTGTCCCCCCAGAGCTTCGGCAAGGCGTGGCTGGACGAATTCCTCGCCATCGTCCGGCAGGAGCCTTCCTGGCTGGCCGGGGTCGTCTTCGGCCCCGAAACGCACATGTCCCTGGCCGACCTGCGCGCCGCGGTCCCGGAGCGCTACCCGATCCGCCACTACCCGGACATCACCCACACCACGTTCTGCCAGTACCCGGTGCCCGACTGGGACCTCGCCTACGCCCTGACCCAGGGCCGCGAGCCGATCAACCCGCGCCCGGCGTACCAGGCCGGCCTGTTCCGCGCGCTGCAGCCCCACACGAACGGGTCCGTGTGCTATTCGGAAGGCTGCAACGACGACGTGAACAAGGTCGTCTGGAGCGCGCTGGGCTGGGACCCCGACGCCGACGTCACCGACATCCTGCGCGAGTACAGCCAGTACTTCCTCGGCCCCCGCTACCGCGACACGTTCGCCCAGGCGCTGCTCGCCCTCGAGCGCAACTGGCAGGGGCCGCTGCTCACCAACACGGGCGTCCCCGTCACCTTGCGGCAGCTGCAGGCCATGGAGCGCGAGGCCGCGCCCCAGGACCGGCGGAACTGGCGCTTCCAACAGGCCCTGTATCGCGCCCACTACGACGCCCATGTCCGGGGCCGCCTCGTTTATGAGACGGCGCTGGAGGAGCAGGCCCTGCATCTCTTGCGCGATGCCGAGCGGCTGGGCAGCCTGGCCGCGCTCGCGGAGGCCGAGCGCGTTCTCGACCGGGCCGTGACGCACCCCGTCGCGACCGACTGGCGCGCCCGCGTCTTCGAGCTGGCCGAAGCGCTCTTCCAGAGCATCCGCATGCAGCTCAGCGTGCCCCGTTACCAGGCGATCGCCGTGCGCCGCGGGGCCAACCTCGACACGATCGACGCCCCGCTGAACAACCGGCCGTGGCTAAAGGGCCGATTCGCCGAGATACGGGAGCGTCCCGGCGAGCGGGAGCGCCTCCGGGGCATCGAGGAGATCGTCGGCTGGAGCGATCCCGGACCCGGCGGCTTCTACGACGACCTCGGCGGCCCGACGCCGCCGCCGCACCTCGCCCATCCGCCGGCCCGGGCCGGCTTCGCCTGGCAGTACCCCGGCCCGGCTCGCACCTCCTGGATGACGGCCCAGGGGGGGAACCTGATCGACGGGCCGCTGCGCCTCGCCTACCCGAACCTGGACCCCGCCGCCCGCTACGCGGTGCGCGTCCTCTACGCCAGCCGGCGCCGCCCCCTCGACATCCGCCTCGAAGCCGGCGGCCGCGAACTCCATCCCCTCCAGCCTCCCCTCTCCTCCGGCCAGCCCGTGGAGTTCGACATACCCGCGGGAAGCCTCCAGGACGGCACACTGACCCTCGAGTGGTCCACGCCGCCCGACGTGCGCGGCGACGGGTACAGCTGCCTGGTCAGCGAGGTCTGGCTGGTCAGGAAGGGAGACGCAGGAACGCAATGAGCCCGCTTCACGTGAAGATCACGCGGGATTTTCTCGGCCCGGACGGCGAGCTGAAACAGGACATCGGTCTGGACCTGCTGAAAGAGAACCCCGGCGTCGCTTATGAGTTCGCCAAGCTTTCGCCGGAAGCGAGGCCCGACGAGATCGCGGGGTGCGAGGTGGTGATGACCACCCAGAGCGCGCGGTTCACCCCGGGCACCTTCTCCGGCGCGCAACGGCTGGTCGCCATCGCCAAGTTCGGGGCGGGGTACAACAACATCGACACCCGGGCGTGCACCGAGAACGATGTTCTGGTCTTCACCACGCCCGAAGGCGTGATCCGCCCGGTGGCCGCGGCCATCCTGACCTATATCCTGGCGCTGAGCACCCGGCTTTTCGTCAAGGACACGCTGGTCCGTACGGGACGCTGGCAGGAGAAGACCAGCCACATGGGCGTCGGGCTGCGGGGCAAGGTGGTGGGCTCCGTCGGCCTGGGCGGGATCGCCCGCGAGTTCTTCCGGATCGCCCGGCCGCTGGACATCGTTCCCCTCGCCCACGATCCATACGTTTCCGGGGAGGATGCGCGGGCGGCGGGGGTGCCCCTGGTCGACCTGGGGACGTTGCTGCGGCAGTCCGATTTCGTGTGCCTCAACTGCCCGCTGACGGATTCCACCTACCATCTCGTCGGCGAAAACGAGGTGGCGCTGATGAAGCCGACGGCGTTTCTCGTGAACACCGCGCGCGGCGAGATCGTCGATCAGGCGGCGCTCACGCGGGCGCTGCAGGAGCGGCGCATCCGGGGCGCGGCGCTGGACGTTTTCGACCCCGAACCGCTCGACCCCGGCGATCCGCTGACCCGGCTCGACAACGTCATCCTGGCCCCGCACGGGCTGGCGTGGACGGACGAGCTGTTCCGCGGCAACGGCGAGGGGTGTATGCGCCGGATCCTGCAGGTGGCCCGGGGGCTCGCGCCGGAAAGCGTCGTCAACAAAGAGGTGCTGTCACGCAGCGGGATGCAGCAAAAGCTGGCACGCTTCCGCCGCTAGCGCCGCGCACGGACGAGAAGGAGGCAGCAATGCAGGAAAACCCCGTGAAACGCAAACTCCAGGCGGGGGAGACCGTCCTCGGGACGTTCGTGATGGAATTCGACACGCCCGGGATCGCCAGCATCCTCGAGCAGACCGGGGCGGAGTTCGTCGTGTACGACATGGAGCACAGCGGGTTCGGGACCGACACCGTGCGGCGGCTGATGAGCTACAACCGCGGCCTGGGCATCGTGCCCTTCGTGCGCGTCCCGGACACCCGTTACCATTTCATGGCCCGGGCGCTGGACGCCGGGGCGAA
The DNA here is from genome assembly GCA_030446525.1 of Armatimonadaceae bacterium. Next base: position 5,864 of record JAUJNC010000074.1, on the reverse strand, counting down.
AGGCATCATGGTCCCCCTGGTGGAGACCGGAGGGCAGGTGCGGGAGATCGTCCGGTCGTGCAAATACGCCCCGCTCGGCGAGCGGGGGACGACCGCGGGCGTGGCGCACGACGACTTCTCGCCCGGCGATCTGGCCGAGAAGATGCGGCAGGCAAACGCCCAAACCCTGGTGATCGTTCAGATCGAGACCGAGGCCGGCGTGGACAACATCGACGAGATCCTTTCCGCCGAGGGCATCGACGTGGCCTGGGTCGGGCACAACGACCTTTCCGTCTCGATGGGCATCCCCGGGCAGGTGAACCACCCCCGCGTCGTCGCCGCGATGGAGCGTGTCGCCGAGGCCTGCCGCGGGGCGGGGAAAACGGCGGGCCGGCTGGTCCCCGATGTCGAATCGGCGCGGGTGTGGATCGACAAAGGCTACCGCTGCCTGGCGTACTCCAACGACATCCGGCTGCTGCAAACGGCTTTGAAGCAGGGCATCGCTGAGATCAGAGGCGGCGCGTAAGAAAGGTTTATGATGCATCAGGCTTCGATACGGAGGATCCGGTACGGTTCGGACCAGCCTTTGCCCGAGCGACGGCGGCTCCGGGCCGGCCCTTTGACGGCCGTGCTCGAGGAGGGCACGCTGCGGCATATCACGGCGGGGAACACGGAGGTCGTCCGCCAGATCTACGTCGCGGTGCGGGACCGCAACTGGGGGACGGTCGCGCCACGGTTTTCATCCTACGTCGTGGAGGAACGGGGAGACGGGTTCCAGGTTCATCTCGCCGCGGAGAACGTGAACAGTGAAGTGGATTTCGCCTGGGAGGGTACCATCACCGCCGCGGCCGAAGGCCGCATCACCTTCGCGATGAAGGGGACCGCGCAGCGCTCGTTCCTCAAGAACCGCATCGGTTTGTGCGTGCTGCACCCCGGCGAACGGGCCGGGACGCCCGTGGAGGTGGAAACCCCGAGTGGCACGGACTCCGGTGTCTTTCCGGCGCGCATCTCCCGCACCAGCCGTTCTTCGACATCCAGGCCATTCGCCATCCCCTCGCGCCGGGGGTCGAGGCGCATCTGCGTTTCACGGGCGATCTATTCGAGATGGAGGACCAGCGCAACTGGACGGACGCGTCGTATAAAACCTACAGCACGCCGCTCGCGCTCCCGTTCCCCGTCGAGATCCGCGCCGGCGAGACGGTGGAACAAACGGTGACACTGTGGGTGACGCGGCGGAAGGTCCGCTGCAGGCGGAACGAGCCCAGAAACGCGGGCAGCCCGTGGCCGTTACCGTCGGCGACGATCCCGCCGCCCGCCTGCCGGGGCTGGGGCTGATCCACCCGGCGGACGGCCCCCTTCTGGCGGAGAAGGAGGCGGCGCCCCTCCGGGCGCTGCGGCTCGCCCATCTGCGCGTCGAACTGGACGTGCTCGGTTCGGCCTGGGCGGCGTCGCTCGAGCGGGCCGCCGGGACCGCCCCGCTCCTGGGCGCCGCTCTCGAGCTCCGAAGCGGTGTGCGGGGATAACGGTGAGGGGCTGACCGCCTGTTCACTACGATCGCGGAGCAGGGGGTCCCCGTCGCCCGGCTGTTCCTTTACCCCGCGTCCGACCTGGTGACCACGGAGCCGATCCTGCTTCGGGCCGAGCAGATGCTGCGGGCGGCGAACCTGGGCCTGGCGCCGGGCGGGGGGAGCCGCGCCTATTTCACCCAGCTGAACCGGGCGGAACACCTTCCGCTGCGGCGCCTGGCGTTCGCGGGCTACTCGATCAACCCGCAGGTCCATGCGTTCGACAACACCACGCTGGTCGAGTCGCTCCCGGTGCAGGCGCTCACGGCGCAGAACGCCCGCGCGATCGTCGGCGACCTCCCGCTGTGCATCGGGCCGGTGACGCTCAAACCACGCTTCCAGGCGACGGCCACCGGGCCGGACGGGCCCCCGTTCGACGTCGATCCGCGCCAAAAGTCGCTCTTCTGCGCCGGCTGGACGGTCGGCAGCCTGCGCCACCTCGCCTCCGCCGGCGCGGCGACGCTCACCTACTACGAGACGGCGGGGCCGCGCGGGGTGATGGAGGCGGGGGGAGGGCTGCCGTACCCGGTCTACCACGTCTTCGCCGATGTGGGGGAGTTCGCGGGGGCGGAGGTCCTGCCCGTGAACACCAGCGAACCGCTGTCCGTGGAGGCGCTGGCTTTGCGTGACGCGAACCGGACACGCGTTCTCGTCGCCAGTTTCTCCGACGAGCCGCAGCGCGTCGTCCTGCGGGCGCCTCCCTTCGCCGCGGCAAGCCTCCGGTTCCTGGACGAGACGACGGCCCGGCAGGCGTGCGAGGATCGCCAAGCATTCCGCCGGCGCGTAGATCGCGCCGTCGGCCGCCCCGCGGACCGGCTGGAGCTGGAGCTGCTTCCGTTCGCCGTCGCCTGCGTCGATCTGCAGTCCGCGCCGGGTTAGGAGAAAAAAGATGCGCCTTTCGGCCTTCACGGATATCCTCGACCGCCCGTTCGAGGCGGCGCTCGACGCGCTGGCGGGCATCGGCCTGGACACGGTCGACCTGCGCTCGAAGATCGGCGGGCACGGCGTCGACACCCTGGCCGGCGACGCCGCGGCGCGCGCCCGGGAGGCGCTCCTCGCCCGGGGGCTCGCCGTGGGCTGCGTGGCGAGCTGGGGGGTCAACCCCATGAGCGGCGACTATGACCCGCGGGACCCCGCCTACCGGGCGGCGATGCGCGCCCGCACCGCGCACCTGGCCGATCTGGCCGCCTTCTTCGGCGCCCGCCACGTCCGCGTGTACAGCTTCAAGCGCCCGGCGGGCGAGGTAACGGAAGCCTATCGCGCGGACAACGCCCGGTTTTTGGGCGAGCTCGCGCAGCTCTGCGCCGAGCGGGGATGCGTGCTCGTCGTCGAGAACGAGCCGCCGACGATCACCGCCACCTGCGCCGAGCTCGGCGACCTGATGCGACGGGACGTCCCCGCCGCCCTCAAGATCAACTGGGACATCGTGAACGGCTGGCGGGCGGGCGAGCCCCCCTGGGGCGGGGGCGTCTTCGAGGCGATCGCCGGGCACGTGGCCCACGTGCACGTCAAAGGGGCGCGGGCCACACCCGACGGCCGCTTCGCCGGCATGGCGCTCCCGGGTGAGGACGACGTGCCACACGCCCGCCTGCTGAACGCCCTCGGGGCCGGCGGCTTCGACGGCGTCATCACCATCGACCCGCACTACAACCAGTTCGCGGAAGCGGATAAGCTGGTCGGCGTCGAAGACCCCGCGCTGGAAGTCGTCCGGCGGACCCTCGCCTACCTGCAGGAAATTATGGAACCCGCACGTTCACCATCGGCGGCGCCGCGGACGACCCCGTCATCTACGCGAAGCTGAAGGCGCTGACGACGGCGCGGGCGGCGCCGGCCGGCGGCTAACCGGACACCTCGGCGACGGCGTCCTCGGTGATGCCCTTGGGCCGCGTGATCAGGTACAGCACCGCGATGCCGGCCAGCAGCGCGGCGGCGGTGCGCAGCGCCTCGGGGTTGGCGTGGTACAGCACCGCCGCGCACACGAGGATGCCGCCGACGGGGACGGCGGTGGGGACCTCGAAGGCGCCTGTGGGCTCGTCGGGGCGGCGTTTCAGCAGGATCAGGGCCGCGTTCACGACGATGAAGACCGTCAGCAGCAGCGCGCTGGTGGCGGCGGCCAGCTGCGAGATATCTCCCGAGAGCGCCAGAACGATCACGACCACCATGAGGAGCAGGATGGCGACGTGGGGCGTGCGGCGCGCCGGATGGACGGCGCCCAGCGCGCGCGGCAGGAACCCCTGCCGGGCCATGCCGTAGACGAGGCGCGAGCCCATGATGTAGTTGACGAGGGCCGTGTTGGTGATGGCGAACAGGGCGATCAGGGAGAACAACCCGGCGGGGAACCACGGCGCGGCCCGGCGGACGACCTCGACCAGGGGCTGCCCGGAGGCGTTCAGGTCGGCGTAGCGCACGACCGAGACGGCGGTGACGCTGACGGCGATATAGACCACCGTGGTGATGGCCAGGGCGGCCATGACGCCGATGGGGAAGTTGCGGCGCGGGTCCTTGACCTCCTCGGCGACGTTGATCATGTCCTCGAAGCCGACGAACGAGTAGAAGGTGAGCACGGCGCCTTGAAGAACGAGGCCGAGCCCCAGCCCCCCGGCCACGCCGCCGGGGGGCGCCGGGGGCGTTTCGAGAAGGTTGACCCCGCCCCAATAGCGCAGCCCGACCGCGATGATGAAAACCAGGCCCAGGGCTTCCACGGTCGTGCAAAGGATGGTGAGCGCCACCGACTCGCGGATGCCCCAGAAGTTGATCAGCGTGAGCACCGCGACGAAGCCGAGGAGGATGGCCAGGGAAACAAGCACCGCGGCCTCGGGCAGCGGGCCGTCCGCCCCCGGCAGCTTGCGGCCGATCAGGCCCAGGAAGTAGCCGGTGAAGGCGCGCGACTGCGTCGCCATCGAGGTCATACCCGAGGCGACCACCGCCAGCCCGATCAGGAAGGTGAGGAACGACCGGCGGAACGCGCGGTGGGTGACATAGGCGACGCCGGCGGCGCGGGGATAGCGCGAGCCGAGCGAGGCGTAGGAAAGCCCCGTCAGCAGCGCGGCGACCATGCTGGCCAGGAACGCCAGCCAGACCGCGTTGCCCATCGTGCCCGCCACCTTGCCGATCAGCGCGTAGATGCCCGAGCCGAGCATGTCGCCCACGCCGTACAGGATCAACGCCCCCAGCCCGATGGTGCGGGCGAGCGCCGGCTCGGACGGCGCGGGCGCCGTCGAGCCGGCGGTTACAGAAGAGGGTTCCGGATCTGCCATTATTGGTGGGAGCTTCCTTCAGGACGGGGATGCCGTCTTCCCCCTCATTGTTACCTCGCCGCCGGTATGTCCTCCTTTTCGGCCTTTCCCGCTCACAGGTTCGGCCTTTCCCGCTCACAGGGGGTCCGATGCGAAATATCGCTTTCTGCGGCACGGTACGGTTTGTGCGGTTAAAGTTCATGGTACAATAGACTGAAGACAAGTTGGCAGACACGGCTGTCTAGGGCGCACAGGGAAAGTTCCCGCAGGAGGACGATCGTATCGTCCTTGTCAACGGAGTTTTTAGGATCCGGAGTCCGGGGATGGTCCGAAGGAACTGACGACCCATGATCGCCGTCCGAAACATCGTTCTGGAGGTCTGCCAAACATGTCGACGAGAAGCGGTATCGCTGACGCGTCACCCCGCGCTGTTTGCGCCGTCACGAACCGGCGCAAGCTCCTTCTATCGCTGGTACCCATGTCCGTCCCGGCGGCGCTCTGCCTGTTCTCCGTAACGCAGCGCGCCCTGTTCGCCTTCTCCGGGGAGAAACCCTTCGGGCAGGTGTCCTCCACCCAGGCGCGACAGATAGCCGGCGACGTCTGCTGCCAGATCACCGGCGCTGCCACCCGGGTCACCGAAACCTCACAACTGGCGGCGTTCTCGCCGCGCGGGCAACGCACGGTCCACGTTTGGGACGTGGTATGCGATGCCGCCCGGAGCCAGTATCTTCTGCGCATCAACGCCGATACCGGGCAGGTCTTCGGCGTGAACTGCCTCACCATCAGGGAACAGGCTTCTACGGAGGATGCCCTTTGTTCCGTGACGGAGGCCGAGGCGCAGGCCAAGCGCTATCTGAGCGCGATGGGGATTCCCGTCCGCGAACTGCAGCCGATGTACGGGCACGCAGGCACGGCGACAAAGAACAGCGCGTCGTGGAGCTTCGCCTATCGCCGCCGGGTTCCCGGTTTTGGCGATCGTCTCCTCACGGTTTCGGTGAACGCCACGACCGGTACCCTGACGAAAGCCTGTAACCCCGCCGGCGCCCTTTAAGCGGATGCCTGTCACCCTTCCACCTCACGGCTC
>JAUJNC010000073.1 GCA_030446525.1 Armatimonadaceae bacterium | reverse complement strand
TAGGCGAGCGCGACCGCCGCCCCCTCGCGCGCCAGCTGCGCGGCGATGCTCGTCCCGATGCCCCGCCCGGCGCCCGTCACCAGCGCCCGCGCCCCGTCCAGAAGATGCGCCATTATCGCCTCCGCCGCGATCGTCTTGACATCGGACCCGGCCGCGGCTATAATCCAGACGTGCGTTCCCGGGTCGTTCAATGGCAGGACACGACACTTTGGCTGTCGTTATCGAGGTTCGAATCCTTGCCCGGGAACCAGATCACTGCATCACAGAAAAGCGAGAAGCCCCCGCGACGGTACCGCGAGGGCTTCTCGACTATAGGTTCGCCTCCTGGCACGTCGGGCACGTGCCGTACAGCTCGAGCTGGTGGCGCTCGACCTTGAAGCCGCTTTCGGCCTCGAGGCGCGACGTCAGCGGCGCGATGTCACAGCCGCGGAAGTCCTCCACCTTGCCGCAGCGCTGGCAGACCAGGTGGTGGTGGTGCGGGCCGTCCTGCGGCTCCTCGCGCTCGTAGCGGTAGTACCCCTGGCCGAACTCGACGCGGCGGGCGAGCCCCAGCTCCACGAGGAGGTTGGCGAAGCGGTACACCGTGACCAGGTTGATGACATCCTCCCCGACGCTCGCCCCGCCGGCGTTCACGGCGCTGCACATCTCCTGGACCGAAAGCGGCTCGCGCGACTGGGCCAAAAGGCGCAGCAGCGCGCGGCGCGGCTCCGTGATACGGTAGCCCCCTTCCTTGAGAGCATGGAGAAGCCGCCGGTATTCAGCATCGCCTGGCATATGCCTATTATACAACAGAGAGATGCTTGCGGCAGTCCCACACAATTTGGGACTTGACGGGGAAGCGGCGATGCCGTATCCTGCGGGCAACGATGCCTTCGTTCCGGAGAAAGGCGATCCGCCCATGCTGTACCACCTGACCTGGCCGCTTATGAAAGCGTTCCTGCGCGCGGCGTTCGCCGTCCTGGGCGGCTTCCGCGCCCGGGGGGCCGAGCACGTGCCGCGCAGCGGCGGGGTCCTTCTGTGCCCGAACCACGTGTCCGACGCCGACCCGCCCGCCCTGGCCGTGGCGCTGCCGCGCGGCGCCTGGTTCATGGCCAAAGGGGAGCTTTTTGACGTCCCCGTGCTGGGCGCGCTGATGCGCCTTTGGCGCGGGTTCCCCGTCCAGCGCAACTCCCCGGACCGGGCGGCGCTGCGTCGCGCCGAGGAGCTTTTGAAGGCGGGCGAGGCCGTGGTCATCTTCCCGGAAGGCGGCGGCAACCCGGAGGGCAGGCTGCAGCCGCTGAACCCGGGCGCGCTCCTGATCGCGCTGCGCACGGGCGTTCCCGTGGTTCCCGTGGCCCTGGTGAGCACGAACCGGGTCTGGCCGTACGGCGACCCGCTGCCCCGCCGGGCGGGCGTGCCGGTGTCCGTCACCTTCGGGCCGGCGCTCGACCTGTCCGACCTGAAGGGGGAGCGCGGCGCGGTCGAAGCCGCGACGATGCGCCTGACCCGGGCCCTGGCCGCCATGCTGGGGCAGCCTCTGCCGGAGGGGACGCCGCAGCGCCGCGACGCCCCGGACGCGCGGCCCGCGGGCCGCGGGCCGGCGACCGAACCTGTGGTATAATAAAGTACTTTGCGACACAAAGCGTTGACTTTGCGCGACACGGATGGTAGAATTTTTCGGGAGCGTGCGGAAGGAAGCAGTTATGGACAGTTACCCCCTGCTGGATCGTCTGACCGGGCCGGAAGATCTGAAAGCCCTGGGCAGCGAGGATTTGCGCCAACTCGCCGATGAGCTGCGCCGCGGCCTCATCCAGACCATCTCCAAGGTCGGCGGCCACTTCGCCCCCAACCTGGGCGTGATCGAGCTGACCCTGGCGCTCTACAAGGCCTTCGACCTGCCGCGCGACAAGGTCATCTGGGACGTGGGCCACCAGTGCTACCCGCACAAGATGCTCACGGGGCGATGGAAGCGGCTCCCCACGATCAAGCAGTACGGCGGCATATCGGGGTTTCTGCGCCGCGACGAGTCCCCGTATGACCAGTGGGGCGCCGGCCACGCCTCGACCTCGCTCTCGGCCGCCCTCGGCTTCGCCAAGGCGCGCGACCTGCGCGCCGGAGACGAGAAGGTGGTCGCCGTGATCGGCGACGGCGCCCTGACCGGCGGCATGGCCCTGGAGGCCCTCTTGAACGCCGCCTCGCTGAACACCGACATCACCGTCGTCCTGAACGACAACAAGATGAGCATCGCCGAGAACGTCGGCGCGATCGCGACCTACCTCGCCAAGCTGCGCCTGCAGCCGCTGTACCAGCGGGTCGAGTCGCGCGTAAAGCGATCGCTCAAGGGGACCGGGCTCCTTTACGACATCGCGGCCGGGGCCAAGCACGCCGCCACCCATTTCGCGTCGCCCGCCAACACCGGCCTGCTGTTCGAGGAGATAGGGTTCCAGTACATCGGCCCCCTGGACGGCCACGACACTGACTTCCTGGTCGAGGTCTTCGAGCACGCCAAGAACATCAAAGGGCCCGTCCTCCTGCACGTGCTCACCACCAAAGGCAAGGGGTACGAGATCGCGGAGCAGGACGCGCGCGTCTTCCACGCCGTCACCCCGTTCACGGTCGAGGACGGCAAGTTCGAGAAGAAGGCGGGGGGCGTCACCTACACGCAGGCGTTCGTCGAGACCCTGAACGAGGCCGCCGCCGCGGACCCCACGATCGTCGCCATCACCGCGGCCATGCCCGACGGCACCGGGCTGGCCAAGTTCGCCGACAGGTTCCCCGAGCGTTATTTCGACGTCGGCATCGCCGAGCAGCACGCCGTGACGTTCGCGGCCGGCCTTGCGGCGGAGGGGCACACGCCGGTCTGCACTATTTATTCCACCTTTTTGCAGCGCGCGTTCGACCAGATCGTCCACGACGTCTGCCTGCAGAACCTGCCCGTCGTCTTCTGCCTGGACCGCGCGGGCCTGGTGGGCGACGACGGCGCGACCCACCACGGCGCCCTGGACATCGCCTACCTGCGGTCGATCCCGAACATCCTCCTGTTGTCGCCCAAGGACACCCTGGAGCTGCGCGAGATGATGCGCTTCGCGCTCGGCTACAAGCGCGGCCCCGTCGCGCTTCGCTACCCGCGCGGGACGGGTGACGTGCTGTCCGAGCAGCCCGCGCCGGTCGAGGTCGGCCGGTCGGAGACCCTGCTGCGGGGCGACGATCTGGGCATCCTGGCGTACGGCCCCATCGTGTCCGTCGCCCTCGACGCGGCCCGCCGGCTGCGCGCCGAGCGCGGCATCTCGGTGGACGTGGTCAGCGCCCGCTGGGCGTAGCCGCTGGACGAGCAGACGATCCTGGCGCTGGCGCGGCGCACCGGGCCGGATCCTCACCCTCGAGGACGGCGTGGTGCGCGGCGGCTTCGGCTCGGCCGTTCTGGAGTGCCTCGCCGAGAACGGCGTGACGGGCGTGTCGGTCAAGACGCTGGGCCTGCCGGACCATTTCGTCGAGCACGGCCCCATCCCCACGCTGCGCGGCCTGTGCGGCATCGACGCGCCGGGCGTGGCGGCCGCCGCGGCCGGCCTGATGGGCCTGGAGCTGCCCGGCGCGAAGGCCCGGGTGGCCGCGTAAGGGCCGCCCGGCGTTACATCTTGGCGCCGGCCCGCTGTTCCAGGTCCGCGCGCGTGACCACGCCCAGATAGGTGTTGTTTTCCACCACGGGCAGCACGTCCTCGTTCCGGCGCCGCATCAGGGCGAGCGCGTGCTCCGCCGTCATCTCCGGGTGCCCGGCAATGGGGGTGCGCGCGTATGGCCCGACCGCCAGCGTCGCCGGGTCCACGCGGCGGGGTATCTGCTCCGACCGCAGCGCCTCCTGATCGAAGAGCCCCATATACGTCTCTTCGCCCACCAGCACCACGGTCTTCAGCGGGTCGCTTTCGAGCAGGCGCATCACCTCGTCCAGCGCCGTCTGTGGCTCCGCCACCGGCGCCGAGCGCAGCGGCACCTCGCGCAGTGTCACCATCTATTCCTCACATCCTCCCAGGCCTTCGGTGCCTAGTTTCGCCGCCGCGCCCGCCCGTCCCTCCTGGCCCTGCTCCGGGGCTATTCCATCTGGATGCTCCAGTCTTTCGCTTTCGTCGAGCCCCACCTCAGCCACCTGGCATGACCGTCGCCGTACACGGCCACGAAACCGTCGCTGTGCCGCCGGGCGACCTTGGAGGGCGTCGCGTGGCTCGCCAAGGAACTGAAACGATCTGTGCGGATCTCCGCCGTGATGGCGCGTATGCTTTGGGCGTCGCTGCACGAGTGTCCCCAGGCGTCCATGATGTGGATCGTTCCGGCGGGATCTTCCACCGCGGCCTCGTTGACGGAGGACGAAGTGCCGGTCCCGCTCACGAAGCCGGACTTGCCGACGTTGTTCCAGCCGGCTGTCGTCCAGTCGTCGGTCGGTATCAGGTTCCGTCCGTAGGACAGCTTTCTGACGAAGGCGTATTCGGAGGAAGAGCCGTCTGTGCCCCTCACCGCTCCGCACCAGTTCCTGCCGACATCGCCGCCCCCCGACGTCTTCCCGATGGATACGTGCGTCAGAGCGCTTTCCCCCGACGGGCAGAGGAAAACATCCTGGCTCTTCACGTAGGGGTAGATCAGGCTTGGCCACGCCGCGACTTTCGATCCAGGACCGGTCCCGATGATTATCTCGGTGGGCGGTATCATGCCGTCGTAGTCGTCGGTGTAGCTTCGAACCGCCAGGCCGATCTGCCGCATGTTGGACAGGCACGCCGCCTGCCGGGCCTTCGCCCGCGCCTGGGCGAAGACCGGAAAAAGGATCGCGGCGAGGATCGCTATTATGGCGATCACGACGAGCAGCTCGATGAGCGTAAAGCCGCGCTGCGCGCGGCCAGAGGCGAGTGTCTGCACGTGTTCTCTCCTTGTGGGGCCGTGACCTGCCGGCCCCCCGTTTGGGATTCTGTATTTGTGCTTGCTTACTTTATGCTCGCCTACATTCACCGCGGAATTTCGTAGTCCCTTCTCGTATATTTGCCAGAAAAAGGCGCACCCGTACGGGTGCGCCTTTTTCCTCCTTTATCCAACCGCTTCGGTCAGCGTTAATCCTGTTGGATGCTCCAATCTCTTGCCCTGGTAGAACCCCACCGCAGCCACTTCGAATGCCCATCACCATACAGGACAACGAACCCCTCGCTGTGCCGCCGGGCAACTTTGGAAGCGGTAGCGTTAGGGAAGTGATCCGTACGCTGTTCATCCGTGATCCCGCGAATCGAGTTGCCGAAAGAGCAGTTCGTCGTCCATGCATCCATGATGTGGATGGTTCCTGCCGGGTCCTCTACCTGAGCCTCGTTTACGGAGAGTGTGGCGCCGGTGGTAACAAAGCCGCTCTTATTGCCGTTGTAAAACCCTGGGGTGAACCATCTGCTCGATTGGTTTAGGATTAAATTTCGTCCATAGGAAAGCCTGTTGACCTTACCCAAAGCGAGTGCAGAACCGTCGCCGGTTGATGGGGTGTAGGGGTTGGGGGATTTGGTGTCCGTCACTCCGCAGTATTGCCCGCTGGTGCCGCCCCCGAGGTCTTGACGTGTAAGACTCGTCTCGCCGGAGGGACAGACGAAGACACCCTCATTCTTGACGTAAGGGTAAACGAGCGTGGGCCAAGATACGGCAGGGTCTCCCATGCCATTAGGGGTCTGGGACAACTGTGATGGGGGCATAGTGCCCTCGTAGTCCGTGGCGTATTGCTGAAGCGCCAAGCCGATCTGCTTCATGTTGGATAGGCACGAGGTCTGCCGGGCCTTTTCGCGGGCCTGGGCGAACACAGGAAAAAGTATCGCAGCGAGGATCGCTATTATGGCGATCACGACGAGCAGCTCGATCAGGGTAAAGCCGCGCTGGGCACGCGCTGTGTCTGGCGCTTTCATCATTTTCCTTCCTTTGTTAAGGGGCAAGGCCTTGGCGTTTGGCTCCGTTCCAACAGACTATACCCGCAGAATGTTAAGACCGTGTTAAGACATTAGAATGTTAAGACCGTGTTAAGACATTGTTCTCCTGCCTGCCTTCCGTAGGACAAAACAAAGGCGAGGAAACAACAGGCTTCCTCGCCAAAAGTCTTGTACCCAGAACCTATACCTATCTCAAACAGCGGAACCACCTCGTTCGAGGAGATGGGCTGGAGAACCCACGTCGATGGACGTTCCGTGTCTCGGACCTTGACAGGAATCCCCTTTCACTGTTACGTTAATCGTGATGAACGTGCTTGGTATCGAGACGTCGTGCGACGAGACGGCCGCCGCCGTCGTGGCGGACGGGCGGCGGGTGCTGTCCAACGTGGTGGCGTCCCAGATGGCGGAGCACGCGCGTTACGGCGGCGTGGTGCCCGAGATCGCCTCACGCCGCCACGTCGAGCAGATCAACGTCGTCCTGCAAAAGGCGCTCGACGACGCGGGCACGGGCTTTGAAGGTGTCCAGGCGATCGCGGTGACGAACCGGCCCGGGCTGCTGGGCGCGCTGCTGGTCGGCGTTTCGGCGGCCAAGGCGCTCGCGATGGCGCTGGAAGTGCCTCTCCTCGGCGTGCATCACATCGAGGCGCACCTGTACGCCAACTTTCTCGTGCACGAGGATGCCTCGTTCCCCGCCGTGGCGCTGGTCGTCTCCGGCGGGCACACAGACCTGTTCCACGTCAAGGGCCACGGGGATTACGTGCTGCTGGGCCGCACGCGCGACGACGCCGCCGGCGAGGCCTTCGACAAGTGCGCCCGCCTGATGGGGCTGGGCTACCCCGGCGGCCCCGCCGTGGAGCAGGCGGCGAGGGAAGGCGACCCGGCGGCGCTCGCCCTGCCGCGCGCCTGGCTGGAGGGCGCGCACGACTTCTCCTTTTCCGGCCTGAAGACGGCGGTGCGGCGTCTGGTGCAGGGGCCCAGTTCGCAAGCGCAGGACCGTCCTGTGCCACAGGACCGTCCTGTGCGAATGGTAGCCCCGCCGCCGGTCGCGGATCTGGCGGCGTCGTTCCAGGAGGCGGTGGTGGACGTTCTGGTGGGCAAAACGCTCGCGGCGGCAAAGCAGGTCAGCGCGCCGCGCGTGTTCCTGGCGGGCGGCGTCGCGGCGAACGGCCGCCTGCGGGAAAAGATGCGGGCCGCCTGTGACGAGGCGGGGCTGCCGCTCTTTTTCCCGCCGCCCGCGCTCTGCACCGACAATGCCGCGATGATCGCCGCGGCGGGCTACTTCCACTTGCGGGCGGGCCGCGTGGACGGCCTCGATCTGGACACCATCGCCTCCGAGCCGCTCGCGGCGCGCCCCGGCTGCCCGTGATGGCCCGCCTCGTCTACAACCTGCTCCTGATCGTCGCCGCGCCGCTCCTGCTCGTGTACCTCCGGTGGCGGCTCGCGAAGGGCAAAGAAGACCGTGACCGCTGGCGTGAGCGCTGGGGTCGCCTGCCCGCGAGCATCGCGGACGACCCGCACCGTCCGCGCTTCTGGGTGCACGCGGTCTCGGTCGGGGAGGTGATGGCGGCGGTCCCCGTGCTGCGCGGGCTGCGCGCCCGCTTTCCCGACGCCCTGATCGTCGTCTCCACCATCACCCCGTCGGGGCGGCAGGTCGCGCTCGAACAGGTCCCGCCGGCCGACGACGTGGTCTACTTCCCCCTGGACTTCCCGTCCGCGGTCCGGCGCGCACTCGACTCGGCCCGGCCCGACGTCGTTATCTTGATGGAGTGGGAGATCTGGCCCAACTTCCTGGCGGCGGCGAAGCGGCGCGGCGCGAAGGTGGCGGTGCTGAACGGGCGCATCTCCGACCGGGGCCTGCGCCGCGGCCGGCGCTGGGCCTTTTTCATCGGGCCCGGCCTCGCCGCCGTGGACCCTCTGGAAGCAGGAGAACGCCCGCCGCGCGGTCCTGGTCGGCGCGGACCCGGCCCCGGGTGGTGACGCTGGGCAACACCAAGTTCGACGAGTCCGTGGCCGCGCTCTCCCCGGACGAGCGCGCCGCGCTGCGCGCCGATCTGGGCATCGGGCCGGGCGCGCCCGTCTGGGTCTGCGGCTCCACCGCCCCGGCGAGGAGGCGATCATCGCCAGGGCGATGGCCGCGCAATTGCGCAGCCGGCACCCCGACCTGTGCCTGGTCGTCGCGCCGCGGCACATCGAGCAGAGCGGACGAGGCCGAGACGGTCCTGCGCGCCGCGGGCTTTGAGGTGGTACGGCGGTCGCGCCAGAGGGAAAGAGCCCCCCCGCCCCGGGTAGGGGGGCGGGGGGGGCCATCCTCCTGGACACCTTCGGCGAGCTGGGGCGCGTCTATGCGGTCGCCGATGTCGCGTTCGTGGGCGGGTCCCTGCTGCCGTTCGGCGGGCAGAGCGTGTTCCAGCCGCTCGCGCAGGGCGTGCCCGCGCTGTTCGGTCCCTTCATGAACAATCAGCGCGACATCGCGGGGCTGGCGAAAGCGGCGGGTGTGGGTTTTGAGGTCCGGGACGCGGACGCGCTGGCCGGGGAGGTGACGCGCCTCCTGTCACTGCCGGCGGGCGAGAAGCGGGCGCTGTCGGCGGCGGCGCGGGCGCTGATCGAGCGCAATCAGGGCGTGGCCGCGCGCTGCGTGGACGCCGTGGCGCGGCTGCTGGGGGAGGGGGCGTGACGCCCGGCGCGCTGGTCGAGGGCGTGCTGCACGGGCGCGACCGGAGCCTCGGGGCGTCGCTCCTGCGCGGACTGCTCACCCCGCTGGCGTGGCTGCACCGGATCGGCCTGGAGGCGTACCTGCTCCCGTACCGCACCGGCCTGCGCCGGCGCTGCCGTTTGCTCGCGGCGGACGGCCGCCCCGTGCCTGTGATCTCGATCGGCAACCTGTCGTCGGGCGGCACCGGCAAGACCCCGATGGCGGCGCTGGTGGCGAAGCGGCTCCAGAGCGAAGGGCGCCGCGTGGTCGTCCTTTCGCGCGGCTATCGGGGCGAGGGCTCCGGCGCGCCGCGCGTCGTCTCGGACGGCGAGCGCGTGCTTCTCGGGCCCGAGGCGGCGGGTGACGAGCCGGCGCTGCTCGCCCGCCTGCTGCCGGGCGTCCCCGTGGTGGTCGGGAAGGACCGGCGCGAAAGCGGGCGGCTGGCCCTGGAACGGTTCGCGCCCGGCGTGATCGTGCTCGACGACGCGCTGCAGTTCTGGCAGCTGCACCGCGACCTGGACATCGTGCTGCTCGACGCCCGGCGCCCCTTCGACAACGGCCATGTCCTGCCGCGCGGGCTGCTGCGCGAGCCGCCCTCGCACCTCGCCCGGGCGGGCATCGTCGTGCTGACCCGCGCCGACCGCGTCCCGCAAGAGGCGCTGGAGGCCACCCGCGCCCGCGTCGCGGTTCTCGCTCGCCGCGCCGACGTCTTCACCGCGCGCCACGCGCCCATCACCTGGGTCCGCGCGCGGGACAACGCCGTCGAGCCGAAGGACGCGCTCGAGGGGCGCGACGTTTTCGCCTTCGCGGGGATCGCCGACGCCGGCTCGTTCGTGGCCACGGTGGAGGCGCTCGGCGCGCGCACCCTGCAGATGCGCGACCTCGGCGACCACCACGTCTACACCGGCGCGGACGTCGCCGCCCTGTCCGCCGCCCGGTGCGACGCCGCCGTCACCACGGAAAAGGATCTCGTCAAAGTCGCCCCGCTCTGGCCCCACGACCAGGCGCCGCCCCTCTACGCCCTGCGCATCGGCATGCAGCTGGACGACCCGCCGCGCTTCCTGGAGCGGCTGAGGGAAGCGGTCGAGCCCTGAAGGGGGCACGGAAAATGCTCTGTGACCTTTGTGCCTTCTTGTGGCGCAAAGGTCGACAATGCGGGCTGTTCGTATCAATCAGGGGCGTGGCGCGTGGGTGCGGCGGGCGGCGCGGATCGTGGTCCTCGGCGCGGCGGCGGCCCTGGCGTTTTTCCCTCCCCCCGCCGCCTGGGTGGAGCGTTTCTACGCGGGCGGTTTTTTCCCGCGCCTGCAGTCCTGTCTGACACCCCTTTCGAACCGCGTGCCGTTCCACGTCGGCGATCTCCTCCTTGTGGCGCTCGCCCTGGGACTGCCGGTCTGGTCGGGCGTGCGCATCGCACGGGCCGGGTGCGGGGGGCGCGTGCGGGCGCTGGGCGGGGTGTCCCTTTCCCTGCTGACCCTGGCCGCTTTCCTGTTCCTCGGTTTCCAGGCGCTGTGGGGGCTGAACTACGGGCGGGTGCCGCTCGCGCGCCGGGTCGACTACGACCCGGAGCGCCTCACCCCGGACGCCCTGAAGCGGCTCGCGCGTGTGGCGGTGGAGCAGATGAACGCCGAATCGGCAGTGGCACGCGGCAAACCCTGGCCCGGCCGTGCGGCCCTGCACGGGCCGCTGCTCCGGTCGTTCGACGCGAACATCCGGGCGCTGGGCGACCGGGGCGGTTTCGCGCCCGCCGTCCCCAAGGCCTCACTCCTGGGCGGCCCCATGGCCTCGTCGGGCGTGGCCGGGTTCATCGACCCGTTCACCCACGAGGTCGTGCTCGATCCCGGGCTGCTGCCGGCCGAGAAGCCGTTCACCCTCGCGCACGAGTGGGCGCACCTCGCCGGATACGCCGACGAGTCCGAGGCGAACTTCGTCGCCTTCCTGGCCTGCGTCCGGTCCGGCGACGCCCGGCTCCGCTATGCCGGCTGGCTCGCCCTGTACCAGCACCTGCCCCCCGCGGGGAGGGAAGAGCGCGCCCGCCTCGCGCCCGCCGTTCTCGCGGACCTGCGCGCCATCGACCGGCGGATCCGCAGGCGCGTGGACGTGCGGATCAGCGAGCGGCGGACGCAGGTGTACGACCGTTTCCTCAAAGCCAACCGCGTGCCCGCGGGCATCGCCTCCTACGGCCTGATGATCCACCTCGTGCTCGGCACCCGCTTCGAGCCGGGCTGGGTCCCGGTCCGCCGAAAAATTCCCATCTGCGACTGAACAATAAGGCGCGCACATCGTCATAGGAACGATGCGACATTGCCCGGCTTTTTCTTGACAGGCGGATGGGGCGTGTGGTATCAATCGTTGATTCCATCGGTTGTATAATCAGCGCGGGCGTGGCTTGAAGACGTTACGCCTTTCTACGATCGGAGCGCGTGCCGGCGAAGGGGCCGCCGCGCGCGTTGTTTGAGGAATAAGGAGGGGACAGCGCATGTCGCGTGTCGCCGTTTCTGTTGTTCTGTTGGCGGCACTCTGTCTCGGCGCGGGCCTGTACGGGGGCACGGTCACCGCCCAGGCGCCTGCCCCGTATTTCGTCCGCGACATCGCCCCCATCCTGGATAAAAAAGGGTGCTCCACCGCCGGGTGCCACGGCAAGTTCGGCGGGCGCGGCGGCTTCCAGCTTTCCCTGCTTACGCTTTCCCCGCAGGACGACTACGACCCGATCGTGCGCGGCGCGCGCGGGCGGCGCGTGAACCTGGTCGAGCCGGAAAAAAGTCTGTTCCTCCTCAAGGCGACCGGCCAGGTGCCCCACGGCGGCGGCGAGCGCTTCGCCCCCAACTCCCCCGAATACAAAAAGATACGCGACTGGATCGCGGCCGGCGCGCCGTATGAGCCGGCCACCGACCCCGCGCTCGAGCGGCTCACGGTCCTGCCGGCGCAGGCGGTTCTGCCCAAAGTCGGCGCCGAGCAGAAGCTCAAAATCGTGGCCCGCTTCACGGACGGCACGGTCCGTGATGTGACGCGCGACGCCAGCTACGAGGCGACCGACGAGGCCGTGGTCAGCGTCGACGGGAACGGCGTGGTGCGCGGCAAGCGCTGGGGCGGTACGGCCGTCGTCGTCCGCTACCTGGGTACGGTGCAGGCGTCGTTTTTGACCCTGCCGCGCGCCGACAAGGCGCCGTACCCGAAGGTGACCGCCAGCAACTTCGTGGATGAGTATGTGCAGGCGAACCTGCGGCGCCTCAAAGTCGTCCTTCCCGGCTGACCACCGACCAGGAGGTTCATCCGCCGCCTCACCCTGGACGTGCGCGGCCGCCTGCCGGAGGCGGGCGAGGTCGAGACGTTCCTGTCCGACAAGAGCCCTGACAAGCGCGCCCGGCTGATCGACCGCTGCTCGACTCGCCCGAGTCCGTGGACCTGCGCACCGTGCGCATGGGCGACCTGCTGCGCATCCACCCGCGCAACCTGGGCAACAACACGCCCGGCGACCAGGGCCGTCCTGTTCACCGAGTGGGTGCGCGACAGCGTCCGGGAGAACGTGCCCTACGACAAGTTCGTGCGAGAGCTCCTCCTGGCGCGCGGCTCGACGCTGCAGAACGGCGCGGCCAACTTCTACCGGGTCGAGCGCAAGCCGGAGAACCGGATGGAGACCGTCGGGCAGGCCTTTCTGGGGCTGCGGGATGGCCTGCGCGCGCTGCCGCAAGAACCCCTTCGACCGCTGGACCACCGACGACTATTGGAACTTCGCGGCGTTCCTGGGCAAGGTCGGCACGCGCGCGCGGTGACAGCAAGATCGCCGAGGAGCAGGTGATCTTCTACAACCCCGGCGGGCGCGTCATCAACCAGGACGTCACCGGGCGACGCGGCAAGGAGGCGGCGCCCACCTTCCTGGGCGACGCGCAGCCGCTCACCATCGAGGACCCCGTCAAGCAGGACGTGCTCGAGCGCTTCGCCGATTGGGTGGTGTCGCCGCGGAACCCGTACTTCGCCGGCGACCGTCAACCGCCTGTGGAATTCACTACCTGGGCCAGGGGCGTCGTGCACCCCGTCGACGACATGCGCGCCACCACGCCGGCGTCCGTGCCGGGCCTTCTGGACGCGCTGGCCAAAGACTTCGTCCGGTCCGGCTACGACATCGAGCACACCACCCGCGTGATCCTGAACTCGCGGACGTACCAGACCCGTCCGAGGTGAACGCGACCAACGCGCTCGACGACAAGTTCTTCTCGCACTTCTACCCGCGCCCGATGCTGTCGCAGGTGTTGCTGGACACGTTAAACCAGGCGACGGGCACGACGGAGCGGTTCGGCGACTTCCCGGCCGAGACCAGGGCGAAGCAGGCGACCCTGCCGGTCAACTCGTACTTCCTGGACACGTTCGGGCGCGCACCGCGAGTTCCTGGCCGACCTGGAGCCCAAGCTTGCGCCGACGCTCACCCAGACGCTGCACATCCTGAACTCGCCCTACATCGACGGCAAAGTCAAGGCGGGGAGCGGCACCGTCAGCGCGCTGCTGAAGGACAAGAACGTCACCGATGAGGCCCTGATCAAGACGCTCTACACGAAGACGTTTTGCCGGCCGCCGACGCCCAAGGAGATGACCACGGCGCTGGCGTACCTGAAAGCGTCCGCCAATCGCGCCGAGGGCGCGCAGGACCTGGATGCGTGGGCGCTCATCTCCTTGCGAGTTCTATTTCGTGAGTTGAATTACACATTGTTCCCCTCTCCTCGCAGGGAGGGGCTAGAGGAGAGGTGGGACAAACGCCGGATCAAGAGACGCTGTGCGGCTGCACCGATTCTGTGCGTCTCACCGCCGCGATTTTATCAAGGCGGGGATGCCTGGTTTCTGGGACTGGGCCTTATAAGGACCGACCCTGTCGTCGGCGTCGGCGGCGGGCTGGACAACCAGGGCGGCGACGTCGGCGGTCGTGGTGTGGATGGGCGGCGGGCCGTCGCACCTGGACCTGTGGGATTTGAAACCGAACGCGCCTTCGGAAGTCCGCGGCCTGTTCAACCTGATCGACACCGAGCGCAAGCGTGCGTGGTGATCTCGGAGCACCGCCCAAGACGGCCCGGCAGATGGACAAGGTGACGATCAAGCTGCTCGATGACGTCGGGCAGGGCCACGAGCGCGGGACGCACTACATGATGACCGGCTTCGAACCGCTGCCCGGCTTCGCGCCCGCCTACTACGGCTCGGTCGCGTCCAAGATGCTCCCCGAGCTGCTCCGCCTCACGTCTATCGCCATACCCCAGCCGGTCATGTACGGCGGCGCGGGCCTGGGCGCCGCCCTGGGACCCTTCAAGTTCGGCGGCGACCCTGTACGCCTGAACTTCAAGGTGCGCGACCTGGAGCTGCCGCCCGGCATGACCGTGGAGCTGGATGGCCGGCGCGCGCCCGGCGCGACGCGGTGGACTCGCTCTTCGCCCGGTTCGAAAAGGGCAGCGACCGTGTGCGGACCGTGGATTCGTTTTATAAGCGGGCCTACTCGCTGCTGTCCTCCTCCGAGGCGCGCGCGGGGCCTTCGACCTTTCCAACGAGGCCGGACGCGCTGCGCGACGCGTACGGACGGTCGCAGCTCGGGCAGGGGCTGCTGCTGGCGCGGCGGCTCGTCGAGGGCGGGGTGCGCTTCGTGACGGCGATGGGCCAGGGGAAGCCGGGACACACGCACAACAACAACTTCGAATTCGCTGAAGAACAACCTGCTCCCCAAGTTCGACCAGGCGCTGGCAGCGTTCCTGCAGGACCTGGGCGAGCGGGGGCTCCTGAAAAAGACCCTCGTGATCGTGATGGGCGAGTTCGGGCGCACGCCCAAGATCAACCGCGACGGCGGGCGCGACCACTACGCGCGCTGCTTCTCCGTCCTGCTGGCCGGCGGCGGCGTCAAGGGCGGCCAGGTGGTCGGCTCGTCGGACGCGCGCGGCGCCGAGCCCGCCGAGCGCCCGGTCAAGCCCGAAGACCTGTCGGCGACGATTTACCAGTGCCTGGGCATCGACTACACGCAAAGCCTGGCGTCGCCGGAAGGCGTTCGCGTCACCCTGTCGCGCGGCGGCCGCCCCGTCGAGCAGGCGCTCGGATGACGGGCCCTCAGCCCCGCCCTCACCCCCCCGGCCCCCCTCTCCCAATTCTAGGAGAGGGGGGAGAAGAACATTTAGGCGGCCACCCCACTCTCAGGATTGGGAGAGGGGAAGGGGGTGAGGGCGGGGGCGCCGTCGAGGCGATCCACATCGCCGACGTTTCCAGAGCGCCGATGCGCGCCGTGCCCGATGCAGCGGCGCGGGCGGGGCGGGGACTGGAAGGGGACCGCTATGCCCGCGGGGCACCTTTTCGGGCCGCGCGACCATGAGTTCCTCTGGTCGAGGCGAGTCCCTCGAGGCCGCGGGGGCGGAGTATTGGATGCACCTGGCGCGGGGCGAGTCGCCGCAACGTCACCACGCGCGGCATCGCGCTGAACCCGCTGGTCGGCAAGCGGTTCCGCGTCGGCGATGTGCTTTGCGAGGGCACCTGGCTGTGCGAGCCCTGCGCCCCTGGGTAGTGACAGGCAAGGGCGGGCGATGCCGTGGTCCTTCGTCGGCCTGGGTCATGGCCAGGCGGCCGCCGCCCAGGGCGACGGAGTTCGTCCGCGCGGGCGATCCAGGACATGCGGCGGCGAATGAAAGCATCAAACAAATCACCGCAGCCTGGTGGTTGCCCTGGCCCTGCTCTTGTGCGGGCGCCCACGCGGCGCCGGGCAGCGGGCGCCGCGGGCCGTCAAGCCCGCCGCCAAGGACAGGAAGCCGGCGCCCCCGAACCAGCTCCGGCCGGGACCGGCGAGGTCGGAGGCGTTCTCTCCGGGGCGCGCATCGCCGTGGGCGGGTACAAACGTGACGCTGTACGACGCAGCCAACGGCGCCAAGCTGGCCACGTGGCCGGTGCTTCCGCGCGACGCCGTCCGCAGCCTGGCCTTTTCCGCGGACGGCAGTACTGGCGGCGGGCACGGGCGTGCCGGCCAAGAGCGGGGCGTGATCAGTCTACGACGCTGCGACGGGCAAGCCCGTGCGCAGCGTTTCCGGGCATAACGACACCGTCGAGTCGGTGGCATGGCGGCGGTCTGCTCCTTTCCGCCGCCAACGACGAAAGGTGCGCCTGACCGATGTCGCCAGCGGCAAAACGGTCGGCGCTTTCCGAGCACGTCGGGCGGTGCCTGTCCGCAGTTGCGCGCCCGCTGCCGCCGGCGAGCAGGACGGCGGCGAGATTCGCCACGGGCGGTGCGGACAACGTCGTGAAGGTCTGGGACGCCAAAACGCGGCGCGTCGTGGTGAACTTCGACCAGTGCCAGTCGCCGGTATGGTGCCTGGCGACCCTGCCGCAGCCCGCCGGCCTGTGGCGGGCAAGCGCCGACGGGCGGGTGCGCTGTTCGGCGTGCGCGCCGACCCGGACGGCAAGCAGGGGGACGGACAGCGCACCGATTCGTCGCGCGCACTCTGGAGCGGCCACGAGGGGTCGGTCTACGCCGTCGCGGTGTCGCCGGACGGCAAAACGGATGGGGCCCCCGGCGGGCCGACCGGAAGGTGATCGTCTGGGGGGAAGGCACCGACAAAAAGCACGAGATGACGGAGGCGACCGGCGACATCTACGGCCTCGCCGTCTCGCCCGACAACCGCCTGGTCGCCGCCGCGTCCTTCGACGGCAAGACGCGCGTCTACACGCTCGCCGGGACGGCAAATTGGTTCCAGCTGCCCGGCGGCGCGCCGCCACTCGACACTCCCGTCCAAACCGCTTCCCCCTAACGGACTCCAACATGAATCGAAACGTGGTTATCACTGCCGCACTGTTACTTTCAGGTCAGGCTCGCCGGGGCAGACGCCGCGCATCAGCGCCCTGTTCCCCGCCGGGGCCAAGGCGGGCGAATCCGTTGATGTATCGGTGTGGGGGCGGCCCGTGGGAGCCCGGCGTGTGGTCGTGATCGGTGCCTGGCGGGGTGACGGCGGAACTGTGGTGGGCGGGAACGTCGTCGCGGGACGAAGGGGCCAGGCCGCTGTTCCAGCAGAAATGCGGCCTGTGCCACGAGGCGCGCTCGCCGGCCAACCGCACCTCACGCCGGAGCAGTGGGCGGCGACCGTGGACCGGATGATCAACGTCCGGTCGGCGCCCATCGCCAAGGACGAGCGCGACAAGATCGTCACGTACCTGCAGGCGTCGGCGCGGGCCGGGCAGGTAGTGGCCCGGGTCCAGGTGGTGCTCGATGCCGCGCCCGGGATGCGCGAGGTGCGGATCGTGACCGACCGGGGGACCTCGACCGCGTGGCCTCGATGTCGGCGCGCTGCCCGAAACGGCCGCCGCGGAGCCGAACAGCAAGCCCGACCAGCCGCAGAATGGCGTCGCCCGTCGTGGTCAACGGGGCCCCGGCGACGGGCGGGGAGCGGGACTACTTGCCGGAGGCCAAGAAGGGCAGCGGCTGACCTTCAACCTCAAAGGGTCGGGTTTGGAACGAGCAGAGCCGCCGCTCTTCAACCCGACCCTGACCCTGTACGACGCCGGGGGTAAGGAGCTCGCCCGGAGCCACGGCTACTTCGATTACGACCCGCTGATCGACTGGACCGCGCCCTCGGACGGCACGTACACCCTGCTGGTGCGCGACCTGCTGTGGCGCGGCTCGCCCGCGTCCGTGTACCGGCTGGCAATGGGCCCGCTGCCGTATGCCCCCGCGCTCTTCCCCGCCGCCGGCCGGCCCGGGCAAACCCTCCAGGCGACTCTGACGGGGGCGTTCGACGCGGGCCGGCCGGTCGAGGTGCGCGTGCCCCCCGGCTCGGACGGGGTGATCACCGTCCCGACCCCGGCGGGCGAGGCGCCCTTTCTGGTGCGCGACCTGCCCGACGGCGGCGGGCCTCTGGGCCGGGACGGCAATGCCGTCCCGCTGCCGGCGCTGTTCCGGGGCAGGATCGTCCAGCCGGGGCAGACGGACACGTACCGCGTGCAGGTGAAGAAGGGCGGGACGGGGCTGGACGTCTTCGCGCGGCGTCTCGGATCCCCCCTGCGGGCGCGCATCACCGTCATGGACGACAAGGGCAAAGTGCTCCGATCCCTGGCGGCCGAGGGCGGGGGCGATGTCAGTCTGCCCGATGCCTTCCCGCGCCCGGGGGAGTACCTTGTCGAGGTGGCGGACGCCGGCAACAACGCCGGCCCCGATTTCGCCTATTACCTGGAGGCGCCGGACGGGGCGCTCGACTTCGCGCTCCAGGCCACGCCCGACAACCTGAACCTCGCCCCGGGGGCGACGGCGGCCCTGCTGGTGCGCGCCACGCGCCGCCAGGGCGTGCGCGGCCCCATCACCCTTTCGGTGCGGAACCTGCCCCCGGGCGTCACCGCCTCGCCCGCGGTGATCCCGCCCGACGATGACAAGGCGGTGATTACCCTCTCGGCGGCGCCCGGGACGGCCCCCGATCTGCGCGTCACCGCGGTGGAGGGGCAGGCGTCCGAGGGGGCTCAGACCGTGGTGCGCCGCGCGCAGCCCATCGAGCTGTACCGCATCAACAACAACGACCGCCCGCGCCCGCTCCCGCGCTCGTGGCTGGTGGTGGCCGTCTCCGCCGCGCTCCCCGACTTCACCCTCGCGCTGGGCACGGACACCCTCGCGCTGGCGCCCGGCGAAGAGGCCCGCGCGCCGGTCAAGGTGGTGCGCAGCGCGGACTTCAAGGGAGCCGTGGCGCTGACCGTGCTGGCGCTGCCGCCCGGGGTCACGATGCGGGCCGAAACCGTGACCGTCCCGGCGGGGGAATCCGAGGCGACCCTGACGCTGTGGGCGAGCGCGGAGGCACGCTTTCTGCGCGAGCGCCCCCTTGCCGATCTGCCGCCCCTGCGGGTCGTCGTCACCGGGACGGCCGGCGACGTGACCTACAGCAGCGCGCCCGTGGCCATCATGGGAACTTCGGCGGGCGAAAAACAGGTAAAAATACCCTGAGCAGTTCCGGTATCGATGCCGATAATTATGTCACCTCACATTTCAAGAAGGGACCATCGGCATGTCCGTCCCATCGCACCACACGGGTGCCCGCAACGATTCTTTCGACTTTTTCCTGTCCGAGGACGAGGAACAGGATCTGACGTTCGCCTCTAACCTTTACCGCGCGGGCGAGAGCCCGGCGCCGGGCCTGTACCGCCAGGTGGACGGGCCGCGGAGCGTGGAGATCGAAGAAGGTGACAGTCTCCCGGCCTCCTTCGATGGCCACGTCGCCTTTTACCGCCGTGTCGAGAGGCTCTGGGGACAGATCGAGGCGCACCAGGCGTAGATCCGGCGCGGCCGGATCCGGTGTGTCTTACGGGGCTGCCACCGTCCGCGGTGGCGGCCCCGTTCGCTTGCCGTGTCGGCGCTTTTTCCGTATAATGAGGCAAAGGAGACGCATAGTGACGTTGTTCGCGAGGAACGCCGCCCTGGGGGCGGCGCTCGGTTTGTTGGGATGGCTGCTTTTCGTCCCTGCGCCCGTCCACGCCCGGGCCCCGACGTACGCGGAAGCGCTGGGGCAGGCGCTGTCGGCGATGGAGGCGGGGAAGCACGCGCAGGCCGCCGGGCCGCTCAAGGCGGCGCTCCTGCTGGACCGGAACGAGCCGTCGGGCCTGCTGGCTCTGGGCGCGCTGTACCTGCACACGGGCAGCCCCGCCCGCGCCGCGGCCGAGTTCAAGCGCGCCCTCGCCCTCACGCCGGGGGACGCCCTGGCCGTGGGCGTGGTGATGGGCTCGGCGGTGATCGACAAGGCGGTGGTC
>JAUJNC010000072.1 GCA_030446525.1 Armatimonadaceae bacterium | reverse complement strand
CCGGTCGGGCACGGTGAGCACCGGCCCGGTGAAGCCCGCGACGCGCACGGTTTCGACCCTCTTGTCCTCCGGCGTGCCGATCCTGCAGGCGATGGAGACGGTCGCCGGCACGGTCTCCAACGAGATCATCAGCGATGCGATCCTCGACGCGCGCGCCCGCATCCGCGAAGGCGACGTGATCTCCGAGCCGCTGAAGAAGAGCAAGATGTTCCCGCCGATGGTGGTGCAGATGATCGCCATCGGCCAGGAATCCGGCGCACTCGACACGATGCTGGGCAAGATCGCCGACTTCTACGAGCAGGAAGTGGATGCGGCGATCGCGTCGCTGACCGCCGCCATCGAGCCGGTCCTGATCGTCTTCCTGGGCTTTACGGTCGGCTTTATCGTTATCGCGATGTTCCTGCCCCTGGTTGAGCTTATCAACGGCCTGTCAGGCAGCGACGGGGACGGCGGGGGCGACTAGGCGTCACCGGGTACGCCCCTTTCCATCGGGCGGCGGGCGCGGGCCAACGGCGGCGCGCCCGCCGCTTTTGCTGTCACGGGAGTTTACAGGTTGCCGGACTGGTTCTGGTACGTCGTCGTCTTCGGGTACGGCGCGATCGTGGGGTCGTTTCTCAACGTGCTCATCTACCGGATGCCGCTGGGCATTTCCGTCGTCTCGCCCCCGTCGCGCTGCCCCCACTGCCACACCAGCCTCGGCTTCTGGGACAACATCCCCCTGCTCTCCTTCCTTGCGCTCGGCGCCCGCTGTCGCTACTGCGGCGCGCCCATCTCCTGGCGCTACTTTTGCGTGGAGCTGCTCACCGGCTCGCTGTGGGTTTGCCTGTTCTGGCGCCTTTCCGGCGAGACCGGCATCTCCTGGGCCAACTTCGTGGCGCACGCGCTCTTCGCGTCCCTCCTGGTGGCCGTGATCTTCATCGACCTGGACCACTTCCTCATCCCCGATGAGCTGAACTGGGCGGGCATCGGCGTGGGCGTGGCGCGGGACGCGCTGTGCCTCGCCCTGGCCTGGCAGGCGGGGTCGTATCTGTGGGAAGAGACCGCGCCGCTGTTTCTGTACTTCGGCTGGCTCCCCCGCTCCCTGGTCGGCGCCGCCGTGTACGGGGGCCTGCTTTTCCTGGTCTCGCTCCTCGCCTTTTTGTACTACGCGCGCGAGGAGGGGGAGCCGGTTGCCCGAACGGCGCGGCGCTTCTTCGTGTATGAGGAGGAGCCGGGCGAACGGGAAACCGGCGTGACCGCCCCGCCTTCGCAGGCCGGCGAGGATGGGAGCGCGGACGAGCCGGAGCAAGGCGAGCCGGTCCGGCTGCGCTTTTCGCCGGCCTTCCTGGCGGCGGCATCGGCGCTGCTCCTGCTGCCCGTGCTGGGAGCGTGGGCGCTGCTCGCCTTCGCGGTGCCGCTGCTCGCCTTTATCGCCCTGTCCCGGCGCGGCGATGAGCCCGTGGGCGCAGCGCTTCCCCGGTTTTTCCGCGCCGACGACGCGGGGATGCCAGAGACCCCCGAAGGCGACGCCGCGCCGGACGACAACCCGGAGGCGCAGGAAGCTTCGCTGCTCGCGGCCGAGGCGGATCAGTTCGCGCGCGAGGCCGAGACGGGGCAGCACGGTGGCATGGGTCTGGGCGACGTCAAGCTCGCACTCGCCATCGGGGCGCTGCTCGGCCCCGGTCTCGCGATCCTGTCGCTGTTCTTCGCCACGGCGGCGGGCGCGGTCGTGGGCATCAGCCTGGCGGCCGTCCACGGCAAGGGCCTGCGGATCGGCGTCCCCTTCGGGCCGTTCATGGCGCTCGGCGCGGTGGTGACGATGCTGTTCGGGTCCGACCTCGTGACCTGGTACCTGCGCCTGACCGGGCTGCGCTAAAGCCCCGGGGTGTTCATACCCCGGGGCGCACGGGCCGGCTTTCCAGCTCGGCGGTGCGGTCCACCACGGGCGGCTCGTCCGGCGTCCTCGAGGGATCGCGCACGTCATGGCGGGACGTTTCCGTCGCACCGTACTTTTGCATCAGCATCAGGGCGTCCGCCGCGGAAAGGTGACCGGAGCGGACCGTGACGAGGATATCGCCGCGCGTGATGGCCTCGTGATATCGCGCCGCCGTCTCGTCCGGGACGCCTTGATCCACGAGATACCCCACCACGCCGCCCCCGATGGCGCCGGCCGCTCCCGCGGCCAATGTCGCGCCGATGGCCGTCGCCAGCGGGCCAGCCGCCAGTATCGGGCCGATGCCGGGAATCGTGAGGGCGACGGCGCTGGCGAGCACCCCGAGCGCGATGCCCGTCGCGCCGCCCTTGAGCGCCCCCGCGGCCACGTCGGCCGGGCTGGTGACCGTCACCCCCTCCGACGCCTCGTGTTCCGCCTGGGGGATGCCCGCGCCGCTGGAGCGGCGTATGACCGAAATCTCGTTGCCGTCCACCCCGTGATCTTTGAGAGCCGATATCGCCCGTTCCGCGTTGTCCAGGTTATCGAAAACACCGTATATCGCTTCGTTCATTGTCATGTTCCCTCCTGCAAAAGGAGCGTACCCGAAGCAAGCGGGCCGCAAACGTCGATAAGCGCCCGGAAGGCGGATCCATCAGCCCAGGACGGGCATCGAGGCGCCGCGCCATTCGCGGGGGAAGAAGTGGCGCAGGAACTGCTCGCCGGCGTAGCGGTCGGTCATGCCGGCGATGTAGTCCAGGACCACGCAGGCGCACGTCTCGGTGTCCATGTCGGCATTCGCGCGGCCGTAGGGGATCAGGTCCGGCTGCTCCATGTACAGGCGGAACAGGCGCTCCAGAAGCTCGTGCGCCTTGGCCAGCTCCGCCTTGGCGGCGTTCTTCTGCACATAAACGTTGGTGAACAGGAAGTCCTTCAGGCGGTTGGTCGCGCCCAGGACGGGCTCGCTCATCGCCACCACGGGTCGGCCCATCGACGTCTCGATGACGTTCAAGACCATCCGTGGTGATGCGCGCGCCGTGGCTCGCGCCCAGCAGGTGGAGAGTCTCGTGCGGCAGGGAGGCCGGGCGTCAGGAGGCCGGCGCGCACGGCGTCGTCGATGTCGTGGTTGACGTAGGCGATGCGGTCGCTGATGCGCACCACGGTCGCCTCCAGCGGCGGGCCGGGTACCTCCGCGCCGCGCGTGGGTGTGGCGACGGCTCGAGGGGTGCGGCGAACAGGTCGGCGCGGCCCTTGGAGTGTCCCAGGATGCCCTCGCGCACCTCGTGGGTCAGGTTCAGGCCCCGGCCGCCCTTTTCCAGCACATCGACGACGCGCAAGGACTGCTCATAATGGCGGAAGCAGGCGTGTGGGGGACGAACTCTTGCAGCACTTCGTCGAGCGCCTCCTCGCCCTCGTGGCCGAACGGCGCGGGTGCCCCAGGTCGTGCGCCAGGGCGATCGCCTCGGTCAGATCCTCGTTGAGGCGCAGGGCGCGCGCGATCGTGCGGGCGATCTGGGCGACCTCGATGTGCGTCAGCCGCGTGCGGTAGTGGTCCTCCTCGGGGTCGAGGAACACCTGCGTTTTATGCTTCAGGCGGCGGAACGCTTTGCAGTGGAGCACCCGGTCCCGGTCGCGCTGGAAGGCCGTGCGCACCGGGTCCGGCGCCTCCGGCCGCACCCGCCCCTTCGAGTCCGCCGATCGGCAGGCGAACTCCGACAGGTTCTCCCGCTCCAGCGCCTCCGTCCGCTCGCGTATCGTCATCATGCTCGCCGCCCGCCCCCCGCATTCCTGCTGGTAGTATCTTACCCCATGGAGGCGATCTCCGCCATTTGCCCGCCGGCTTGATACAACGGTATGGCTCATGTGTAATTTGGGGGGCACCTGCTGTAGAATGGAGGCATGATCGACTTCCCGCTGGACGACCTGATGGACGAAGCTGCCTGCCTTCGTTGGCTGGAGCAGCACCTGCACCCGCAGGGCCTGAAGTGCCCGGACTGCGCCAGCACCCAGCGACGCATCTCCAAGCCCGGCAAGTCTTTCCCCGGCTACCGCTGCCGAGCCTGCGACCGTTATCACACCGTCCTGACGGGGACCGTTTTCCAGAAGACGCGCCAGAAACCCTCCACGCTGGTCCTCTTGCTGCGCGGCATCAGCAAAGGCCAGACCACGGCCCGCCTCGCGGGAAAGCCTGGGGATCAGCCGCAAGCAGATGACGACCTTGCGGCAACGGGCGCAGGCCAACCTGTACGAGTGCTTGCCCGACGACGTGCTGGAAGAGGAGACCGCCTTCGAGGCCGATGAGATCTACCAGAACGCGGGGGAAAAAAGGGCAGCGGCACGCCGACCCGGCGGACCCGCCGCGCAGGCGGGCCAACAAGCGGCCGGGGCACGGCACCTATGAGACCGACCGCCCGCCGATCTTTGGCCTGCGGGCCCGGGGCAGCGGGGAGATCCGCTACTTCGTGCGCCACCCTGCGGATAAGGGAACCTGTCGCGAGGTGGTGACCGGCACCGTGGCGCGGGGGTCACCCCTCTACACCGACGAGTGGCAGAGCTACAACGAGGTCGGTCGGGAGTGGTGCGTTGTGCATGCGAGGGTGCGTCACGGCAAAGACAGGCAGACGGGCCGGCGGGAGTGGGCCAGAGACGACGATGGGGACGGGATTGGGGAGGTGCACTGCAACGGCTGCGAGGGCTTGGGCACGGGCCTGCGCAACTTTCTGCGCCCGTTGCGGGGCGTGAATAAGCAGTACCTGTGGGACTACCTGGCCGTCTTTGAGGGCAGCCACCAATAGCAAGCGGATCACGCCGCCGCTGGTGCAGGCCCTGTGCTTTGGATACCAGGGTATGCCCCTAAACTACACATGAGCCAATACGGCTTGATGGCATAGCCGGGCACGCTGCCGGGCGGTCGTCCGGGACTGGCGGGCAGGCGAAACTCGGTGTTGACGCCGACCGGAGCCGCCGCTTCGTCCTCGAACGGCATGGCTTCGAGCAGGTCGCCGCAATTTTCCAGTTCGCGCGCAATCGCGGCGCGATAGGCGGCGTTGACGCGATGCGGATGGCGGCGGCGATAGTCGCGCAGCCACAATCTCATGCCCTCGTGAAAGCCGATGACCTCGTGCAGCGTGGCGATGGTCGGCGCGTCGTGGACGGGGTGGGCCGAGGGCCGCGTAAAGCTGATACGAACGTGACAGCGCGCCCATCAGCAGTTGGTGGATGCCCGACAGCGCGTCCTCGAACGAAGGCGCTGTCAAGACGGTGTTGACCAGGCTTTCCAGCTTGTGCAAAACCGGCGCGTCGAGATGCTGCGCGGCACCGGAAACTGCCCCAGCCGCTCGCGCAGGCGCCGCACGCACTCGGCCTGCTCCCAGACGTGGCGGTGGCAGGCGGTGATGTCGTTCCAGTCGGTGAAGTGACGGCCCCAGCCGGCGATCATGCGATGCAGCGAGCGTTCGAGATACTGCCAGTCTTTGAGGCGGTCAACGGTTTTGCGCGTCGCTGCGCCTCGCCGGCCCGCCGCTCGCCTGCCGGCGCCTCGACGAGGACGACGCGCGTCGTTAGGCTGGTGTCGTTCAAGCCGTTGTCGTTCAAGCCGTTGTCGTTGCGTGAGAGTGGTTCACGTTCAGTGGTCTGCATTGTAGGTTTCCTTGTAGGTTTCCTTGGTCATGTTTCAGAAGTGATGCTGAGATGCATTGCCATTGCTATGGTGGATGTAGAGTTTGAGGACAGCTTCATGCATTTCCGGTGACTTAGAAAAGCAGATGGTGCGGCGCTGCAACCTCTTGATGTGGCTGCGGAAGTTGAGGTTTTGGCGTTCGATGTTCTGGGTGGCGCTCTTGCCGATGTGATGGCGTTGGGCGTCCAGGCACCTGCCATAGCTTTTCCAGTCATCGGTAGAAGGCAACTGTACGGACGGCATGCGAGCATAAGGTCGTTCTAGCAGGCGAGCATTAACTGGCAGAAAGGCCATTCTGGGGTTATCGTGAATCACCACAATACGCGAAAGCCCCAGAGATGGCCCAAGACTATTCTACCGAAACCATCGCCCAAAAGCTGCACGAACTGCACCTGCCATTCGCCGAGTTCTTCGCCCGCGCCCTGGTGGCGTTGCTGTCGGGGCGGCAGATCAGGGCCTGCATCGGTGGCGCACCTGATGCCCGGGGAGCAGAATCCGGAGGCCAACCGCCAGCAGATGCGCCGCTGCCTGGATCATGAGAGCCTGTCGCCCAGGCATGGACACACGGGCCCTCGCCGCCTTGCGCACCAAGTGGGTCCTGGCACTGGACCAGAACGGAGTGGAAGCGCGGCGACACGACGGTTAACCTGCTGGTCTTGGCGGTGGTCACCCACGGCTGTGCGGTGCCGCTGCTGTGGACGGTGATGCCCGAGCGCGGCGCAAGTGATACGGCCGAGCGAATCGAACTGCTGAGCCGCTTCGTGAGACTCTTCGGCAGGGAGCGCCTGCGCTTTCTGACGGCGGACCGGGAGTTCATCGGAAGGGAGTGGATCGGCTGGCTCTTGGAGCAGCGTCTGCCCTTTCGCATCCGGATCAAAGCCGGCGAGTATCTGTCGGACCACCAAGGGGGAGGAGCGAAAGGCGTGGCAGTGGTTTTCCCGTGCCCGTGCCTGCCGGTCTCAGCAGATGCTGCTGTGGGGACTGTGGGTGTATGTCGGGGGCAGGCGTCTGCGAAACGATCAGTACCTGATCGTCATCAGCGATGAGGGCGGCGATCTGCTGGCAGAGTATCGTCTTCGTTGAAGATCGAGACACTGTTCCAGGCGCTCAAGGGCCGTGGCTTCGATCTGGAGAGTTGCCGCCTGCAGAAGCAGGATCGCCTTTCGGGCTGGTTTGGTTTTCTGGCGCTAGGTCTGTGCTGGTGTCTGAAGGTGGGCCGATACCTGGATGAGGTGGACCCGCTACCACTCAAGAACCATGGAAGACGCGCCGTGAGCGTGTTCGCTCGTGGTCTTTGCCTGCTTCAGTCGCTGGTCTGTTGTCTTGCGGGACGGCCGAATGCGCAGCGGTTCGGTTATGCCATCGGCCAGTTAGAACCGGTAAAATGACCGATGAAGCAAGCGTCGTCCGTACAGTTGTAGAAGGCTTGCACCCGCACAAGGAGCCAGTTTGCGGCATAGCTGGCGGCAACTGCGGTCGGTGCGCCGTCCCAAGACAAAAGCCGCAATGCGCCCGGTGCGACGGTTAAGGCCATACCAGAGCCATTCAAGGTCATGGGCACAATCAACTGGCGCAACAGCGGGATACAGGCGTTGTAGGTGGAGGTGAGCATAAACAAAAACTGCTTGCCACACGGCTTACAGCGATACCGTTGTTTGCCTTGCTGCGTTGTGCCATTCTTCTTGATGTGGCGCGAGCCACACCGCGGACAGGTTGTCTCTGCGGTCTTCACACCCAAAGAGGTGCCTGTTCGAGGGCACGCGCTCCCTCAGCATCACTTCTGAAACACGACCCATCGATGATATGGCGTGCGTCGATGATACGGCGTGAAGTCGCCCCCGGCGGGCGTCGGTGCGGGTAACGGCGATAGTCGCGCAACCACAGGGGCTACCTGTCCTTCCAATGCCCTGAAATTTAAGGCCCTGGTCATTTGGTGTTCGTCCGTTTATTCCTGAAAGTGGGCAGGCTGCACGACCAGGCCGCTGTAACTGGCTTCATCTGCGGCGACACACGCCGCCAGCGAGGCGAAGGCGTCCTCGCCCGAAACCTCAACCGGGCTGTCTTCAACGACTGAAGCCAAAAAAGCTCTTGACGCAGCGATGGGTGCCGGCTACGATGGCGTCGGCATCCTCTTCGATCACCATAAAATCCTTCGCATCTCGTGATTTCCAGCGAGCGTTGACAATCGAGCCTTGAGTGCCCATTAAGCGAAATTCGTCCCCCGTGAAACCTGGCGTTGCTTCATAGGTAATCGTGGCCTGCGCCACCGTGCCGCCTGCGAGTTGAAACAGCGCGACGCGAGTCTTGTCCGAAGGGAACTTCAGGTCGCCCAATGTGTTGCCGAAAGCCGTCACGGCTTCAATCTGTTGGCCGGTCAGATAACGAATGAGGTCAACCTGATGAATGCCGCCGCCGACCAGAGCAGTCCGCAATGCCTCCGGCGAAGCATACCAGGGCGCACGAGTGAATTTGTTCAACGCATATTGAAAACCTTCCGCGCGAACGAAAATAATGTCACCAAATTCGCCCTCTCGATGAGTTGCTTCATATACCGCACGCCCTTACGAAAGCGGCGCTCGTGGGCTACCATCAGCTTGTTGAGGCGATGCCCCGCCTGGGATAATCGCTCGTGCGTCATCGAGGTTGGGGGCAATCGGCTTGGTGAGCAAAACATGGCAGCCCGCCTGAAAGGCCATTTCGGCGTGCAAACGGTGGTAGTTATCCGGGGTGACGATGCTGACCGCATCCAGGTCTTCCTGCGCGAACATTGTCTCGACGCTCTGATAGACGGCGCTGAGGCGTGGAACTTCGCGCTTGGTCTTTTCCAATGCTGAGGGGTTCGATCGCAAAGCACGACGCGGTCAACGCACTCCTCGTTCGCGTAAGCCTCCGCATGGTGATGGCCCAGTCCCAATCCAATCACACCAACTCGCAGCGGTTTCATATTGACAATCTCCTGTTCTATCCTTACGATCTCAACGATTTACCCTCCGCCCGGCGCAGATTTCAACAGGTGTCGAAGCGCCAAGCGGTCGGTCGTGATGAGCAGAATGTTGGGCTTGTCCGAGTTTATACAATTTTATGGTGTTGAGACAGGCGGTAACTTGATGCCTTGCAGCGGACTGTTCGGGCAAGAGCGAGAAGTCGCCTTTGCCGGGTCTTTGAACATCGGGTCGGCGACGCGCGAGTTTTTGTCCTGTCCGGTTGCGCGGCGCCAGGTTTCCAGACTAATCGGCGCGGCGGACTTTGCATCGGGCTGACGCGTCGCGGTCGTCATGCGGTCTTCGGAGGTGTCCATGTCGCACTTGGTCTTGAGCCAGCGGTTCGAGTAACCGTAAAACAGCACCTTTCTCTAAAGTCGCTGGGTGCATCGCCAAACCAGACGCGCCGCGCGGCCGTCACGGCGACATCGAACCACAAGCGCGAAGCCCTGCTTTCATTCACCAGTTTCGGGTCGTCGGTTTCGATGGTTTCCGCCCGGCAGCAGGAGGGCCAAGCCGAGCGTCCGTTGGACGCGGGGAAAGAAGCTGTGGCTTGTGCGCGGTGTAAGACAGACCCGCGCAGACTCTTTGAGTTGCAGCGCGCGCGCGTCCAGCGGACGCTTGACCGCAGACCCTCCTGCCAAGTGTTTCATCCTCCGGCGCCCCGCCCTCCAAAATACGCCTCAGATCGTTCATCATTTCCGCCGAGCGCGCGTGGACGAAGTTCATGGCGCGCTCGACTTTGGCCCGCGCACGCCCGGTATCGGCTTCGATTTGTAACAGCGCGTCGGTGCAGGCTTGGCGGGCAACTCGTCAATGTCCATCAGCCATTCGGGCAGGCCGATGTCGCGGAACATCGCGGCTTTGATGCCGTGCTTGCGTGTAAAAATGGATCGCGGGCGTGCCGTTCGCTAAAGCCAGATGCACGAATGCGGCTCCATCGCTACCATGGCGCGGGCGCGGCGTAAACCGAGGTGGCCTCGTCCACGTTCCAAAAGTGGGCGCGGTGAACGACCTGGGCTGAATCCGGGCGGACAGTTTGTCCCGGATGTTGGCTTTGGCGGGCGTGATTTCCTTATCGACTTCGGGGGCCAGCAGCACTTTGTGGCCGGTGCGTTCGACCCACTGCGTGATGACGTCGCGCAGTTGCGCCGACCAGTGTTCGCCCTGCGCGGTTTCTTCAGGTGAGGGCGTTTTGGGGTTCAACACGTCGCTTCGCCGTCCATTTTTGGGCGTGTTGGAGCGCAGAATCACGACCAAAACTCGCCGTCTTGCAGGCCGCTTTCGCGCAAATAGGCGGTGGCGCGGGCCTCGTCGCGCACGTCGCTGCCGAAACAGCCGTCCGGCCCGAACTCCAGCACGCCGGGTCGCGCGCCGATGCGCCGCAAATACGCCAGCGAGTCGGCTTCGCGGGTGTAGATCAGATCGACGTTGGCCAATCGCTCGCCCATTCCGCTTCCGTCTCTTCGGGAAAGCCGTCGAACGATTGGCCGTAAATGCACAGCGCCTTGCCGTGCTGCGCGCACAAATCCACGATCCGCGGCGAAGCGTGCCAGAAACGGTTGTAGATCATCCCCCGAATTCTGGATGAACATCTCGCACTTTTCAAATGCCGCCTGCAATTCGGGCGTGGTCGCGCGGCCTGGGAGTCGAAACTGCTCCCGAAAAACTCGGCGGTGGGAAATCGCCGTTGCAGCATCGCCAGAATCGCCGGGTTAGACCGGCATACGCACACGGTGAGACGGGCGTCGGGGATGTGCTGCGTTAAGTAGCGCACCGTCCCCGTCGTGTGGCCGATGTCGCCGATGTTGGCCGTTTGCCAGCCGGAATACAGCAGAATGGTTCTCATAATTAGAGTTGTGGCGCAATTGCTTTGTTGTCGTCTCGTCTGGTAAACTTTCAAGCATGGTGACCTATCAGAAGCTGTCCGCCCGCCCCTGGGCCTTTGTTAGCATGACCGGCATGAGCGTAGCCGAGTTCGACGCCCTCCACGAAGAGTTCGCACCCGCCCACGCCCGACGCCGCGCCACGCTCAACATCACGAAGCGCGACAAACGCCCCCGGCAGCGTCTGGCGGGGGCGGGAGGGCCCCACCGCCATGACCTTCGCGACCGGCTACTGATGACGCTCATCTGGCTGCGCGTCTATACCACCTATGAGATCCTGGGCTTCTTCTTCGGGCTCAACAAGACTAATGTCGAAGACAATCTCAAGGATGTTTTAGCTACCTTGCAGAGCATGAGCACCTTCGCCTTTGAGCGCCCTGCTCCCGAGCGGCCCAAGCTGCGCTCGCCGCAAGCGGTGATGGATGCCTTTCCTGACGTTCGTCTGGTCATTGATGCCAAAGAGCAGCGCATCCAGGAGCACCAAGGGCGACACGCCTGCCCACGATCAGCAGAAGCCCTACTACTGGGGCAAGAAGAAGGCGCACACGCTCAAGAACCAGGTGGGCGTGCGCCCGGATGGGCACATCGATGCTCTCTCTGAGAGCGTGCCGGGCGGCGCCAACCACGACCGGACGCTGCTGCGGCAGACCAAGTTGCTGGACAGACTGACGCCTGAGGAGGCGGCGATGACGGGCAAGGGCTACGATGGCCTCCAGAAGGATCACCCCGGCGCGCGCATTTACCAGCCGTTCCAAGGCACGTCGCGGCCACCCTTGGACTGAGGAGCACAAAGCTTACCACCGGCATCTGTGGCGGTATCGGATGGTGGTGGAGCACGCGCTGGCTCAGGCAATGGGTTTGCGGTTCTGTGGCAGGTGTTCCGTCATGGGCGTGAGCATCCTTCTCCGGTGGTGCGTGTCGTGGCGGGCCTGGTCAACCGGCGCACCAAGGCCAGATCGCCCGGGGCGATTTGGGCTACTTCCTGGCCGAAGGCTTGCCGCTTGGCTTCGTCGCGCTCGCAGGCCCGGCGGCCCTTTTTTTGAACGACATCTTGAGCCGGTGCAGGGCGCGGTGCAAAGGCCGATGCACTTGCCGCTGGTTTGTTTCCAGGCTTGAACCAGACTTGCCCCGGTGGGGTCGGCCTGCTGCTGCACCCATGTTTCCAGGGTGGGCAACCCCTCATCTTGGAGGGCCAACCCACGTCCGGGGCGTTGCTTGGGCGAAAGATTGCCCCGGCGTTTGCATTGTCGTTGCATGCGGTAAACGCTGGACTCGCAGACAGCGAAGCGGGTGGCGATGTGGGCGCGCTTGTCTCCGGCCTCCAGGGCGGCGACGATGCGCTGGCGAAGATCGAGGGAGAGGGCTTGCATGAGGGCAGTATACCCAAACTGTCAATAACTCCGGGGAGAGCTATAACGACGGCCCGGCAAGGTCATGCCTTGCAGCGGACTGTTCGGCAAGAGCGAGAAGTCGCCTTTTTCGGGTGCTTTGAACATCGGGTCGGCGACGCGCGAGTTTTTGTCCTGTCCGGTTTCGCGGCGCCAAGTCTCCAGACTAATCGGCGCGGCGGACTTTGCATCGGGCCGGCGCGTCGCGGTCGTCATGCGGTCTTCTTCCTCGGTGTCGCGCACGTTGGGCGCCACCGGGCCGAGCAAAAACGCCACCGGGCCGTCCTCGTCCCAGAACAGGTTGTTGTCCGAGCGCAGCGACGCTAAAAACCGGCCCTGATCCATCTCTTTGTCGCCCATGTGCAACGCGTGCTGATTCTTGCCGCGGCTCACCAGCACGTTGCCCTCCACCACCAGATCAACGGTGCGAACTTCGACCAGTTGGCCGTCCGAACCCGGATGCTGGCGCGCGATGAAGGTGTCCCAGACGCCGATTTGAGCCACGTCGTTGTCGTAGCAGATGTTGTTTTTGAGCGTGACGTAGGGCGTTTGCGAGATGACGATGCCCGAACCATGCACCCAGGGCGCGGCGGGCGGCGGTTCGACGCGGTTGCCGACCACAAGCGTGCGCGTAATCAGCGTCGGGCCGTCGTCGCCCTCGATGTGGATGCCGCGCAGATTGTCTTGCACCAGGCTGTCTTCGATGCGCGTGTTCACGGTCTGCGTGTCCATCCATATTCCGGTCGCCCGGTTGCCGATGGCGCGATGGCGGCGAAACGTCACGGTGTTCATGCGGAGGAACTTGAGGCCGCACGGTGCCCAGCGATACCAGTTGATCCACTCGCCGCGCCAGTTGTTGTAACTGCCCTCGCACTCCTCGATCAGCACGTTGCGGCCCTTTGCGCTGACCAGGCCCATGTAGCCGTTGTGGTTCCACGAGGTGCGCCGCAGCGTCACGTCGCGGCAGCCTTTGCCGTCGCGGTAATTGAACTCGGACACATCGAGGCCCTGAGTCAGGTTCTCGTCGAAGCGGCAATCCTCGATCAGCACGTTGCGGCTGGCGCGCAGCGAAACCGCGCCTGCCGTGGCGCGCGCATGACTGAAACGCAAACCGCGCAGCACCACGTTGGGATGCCCGGCGATGTCGAGCAGTTTTTCGCGCACCACGACTTCGATGGGCGCGTCGCCGGGCGCGCCCTCCGGCAAAACGAGGGTCAGCGGCCCCGTCGTGACGCCCTCGGCGTTAATGCCGACGTGGAAGGTGCCGGGTTTGAGTTCTTCGCTCGTCAAAACGTGGCGCAAGCGCGCGCCGCCGACGTAGACCATCTCGCGCCGGTAGCCCAGCGGCGGCAGCCACTTGGCGCCGCCGACCTGCGTCAACGCCTTCCACTGATACGGCCAATCGTGCGTCAGGCGACGGCCCTCGCGCGTCCAACCGTTGCTCCACACGTCGGAGCCGGAAACCAACACCGTGCCCGCGCGCTCGGCTTCAATCACCAGCGGCGCCTCGTTGGCTTCGGCCAAGCCCTCGCCTTTGACCCCGAACAAGTTGGCTTTGTAGCTGCCCAGCGCTTCGCGATAAGTTCCGGGGCCGACGATGACCTTGACGCCCACGCCGCGCGCTTTGTCGGCGAAGGCGCTTTGCAGCGCGGCGACGATTTTCATCGGCTGCGCTTGCGTGCCGGGCGCGTTTTCGGTTCCGTTTGGCGCGACGTAAAGCGTTTTGACGACCTTGCTTTCATCCACGCTGGCGCCGGTGGCGGCGGGGATTTGCTCGCCGCGTGCGCCCACCGGTGGCAGCGGCACGTTGGGCAGCATTCCCTTTTTGGGGGGAGCGGCGGGCTTGGCGGCGGGCGCGGCGGGCTGCGGCGCATTCTGAGCGCACGCCGACGCGGCGCACAGGCCCAGCAGGCACGCGGTGATAAGAGTTGGCTTCGTCATGAAATGCATTCTCCGTGTATTTTTCTGCCGACGACTGTTGGCATTGCCTACTCCTCGCCTTCGCCGTAAACGAGAGGCGCCTTGAAATCGGCGGGCTTCGGCTCGGACGGGTAAAACACGGCATCACGCCGAAATGCTTCCAGAGCGGCGTGCATCTGGCTGGCGATTTCGGGATGCTGCTCGGCCACGTTGGTGGTTTCGTTCGGGTCGCGCGACAGGTCGAACAGTTCGATAACGGGCGTGGTGGCCGGCTTGTCTTTCTGTCCCCCGGCGCCGGCTGGGACGGCGACGTTGCGGACGAAGACTTTCCAGTTGCCGCGTCGCAGCGCGCCGTTGCCGGGCCACAGGTTGAGCAAAATGTCGCGCGGCGCCATCGGGCGGTTTTCTGAAAGTGTGGGCCAGAGGTCGCGCCCGTCGAGGGGCAGCGGCTGTTCCAGACTCGCACCCGCCAAGCCGAGCATCGTGGGATACCAGTCCACGACGTGCAGCGGCTCATTCACCACCGTCCCCGGCGCGATTTTGCCCGACCACACGGCGAAGGCTGGAACGCGGATGCCGCCTTCGTAGTTGCTGCTTTTGTCGCCGCGCAACGGCAGGTTGCGGCCCGCCTCCTTGGAAGTGCCGCCGTTGTCGCTGGAAAAAATCAGCAGCGTGTTGTCGCTCAAGCCTTCGCGTTCCAGCGTCGCCGTGATGCGCCCGATTTGCTCGTCCATGCGCGACACCATCGCCGCATAGGTGCGCCGCTTTGGGTCTTCGATAAAAGCGTATTTGGCGATTTCTTCGGGCGGCGCCTGCAACGGTGAGTGCGGCGCGTTGAAGGCGACGTAGAGGAAAAACGGCTTCGACTTGTCACGTTGGACGATGCGCGTTTCGGCTTCGCGCGCGATCAAATCGGTGCTGTAGCCCTCGTCATAGTTGGCTTTGTCGTCGCGGTGCCAGTCGTGGCCACCCAGGCGGTCGTGCTTGAAGTAGTCGATCATGCCGGAGTAGTGGCCGTATTGATGGTCGAAGCCGCGCTGCGTTGGCAAGAACGCGCGCCTGGCCGAACCCAGATGCCACTTGCCGCTGATCGCCGTTTGATAGCCCGCTTCGCGCAGCGCCTGCGGCAGAAAACGCTCGTTGAGCGGCACGCCGTTCTTCTCGTGCGGCAAAATCACGCCGGTCATGCCGGAACGCATCGGATAACGCCCGGTCAACAGCGCCGTGCGCGTCGGCGTGCAGATTGGCTGCACATAGAACTGTTCGAGCCGCGCGCCGGATGCACACAGGCGGTCGAGGTTGGGCGTTTGATTTCGCTGCCGTGCCAGCCGACATCGGCCCAGCCCAGGTCATCGGCCAGGATGTAAACGATGTTCGGCTTGGTCGGCGCGGGCTGTGCGAGCGACGGTGACGCTGTCGCGGCCAGGGCCGTCGTTGCGGCGACGGATGCGGCGGCTAAGGATTTTTTCATGGTTGGTTTGTCTCCTCGATTCATCGGGATCATGGCGTGCCGCTGACGTAGAGCGGCATGACGGCACAGCCGAGGAGCGTTGGGTCTTCGCGGCGGGGCGCACCGGATACGCCGGGTTTGGAAGTCAGCATCTCGCGCGTTTGACCGCCGCGCGTTTCGCGCACCAGCAGACCGCTGGGCGGCCCCCAGCGTTCGAAAGTGCGCTCGAAAACGCTCATCGACACGCGCGAATCGTCCACGATGATCGAGGGCACGCCCTTGGCGTTGGCCGGGCTGTTCAGCACGCCGCCCAGCACTTCGAGACGGCTGCCGCCCACCACCTCGAACATCGGGCCGCGCTGCTCGGTTTTGAAGCCCAGAATCCACACTTGCGCGCCGTTTTCGACGCGAAAATGCGGGTGATAGCCTTCGGGATTGATCTGCCGCGCCCACACGCGCTGCTTGGAGAACACCCAACCCGCCAACATCGAATGCCCGCCGGCGCCGCCGCTGGCGACGTTTTCCACCCACACATCGCCGCCGCCGCTGCTTCGGTAGGACGGGCCGTTGGGCAAAAACAAATCGCGCAACACCAAGGGCGCCCCCGAATCGTGCTGGAAAAAGCGGAAGCCGTCGCCCAGCTTTTCGCCGTGCTGAAACGCGACATCCACGGCTTCGAAGGTGATGGCTTCGGGCGAGCCACCGAAGGGGATGCGAAAGACCGGCTTGTCGCGCAGGCCGGGTTCCATCGTCAGGCGCGCCCAGTTGCCCATCAAGCGCCGGAAGTTTGGCGCCTGCGCGCCGCCCAGCAGGATCGTGTCGCTGATTCTGAAAACGCCCTGCTTCAAATACACCACCGGCTTGCCCGCGTTGATGGCGTTTTGCAGCGCAAGGGTGTCGTCCTCCTGCGCGGCGGGATCGACCACGACAAAGCGTGAGGGGTCGCGTTCGGCGAGCGATGGAGGCGCGTCCTGCACCGGCAGGTTCAGGGTTTGCGCGGGCACATCGTCCCACAGGCGCAACGCGCCGCCGGTGGCGTATTCGCCGTTGACAAAAGTTGCCGCGACGGGTTTGTGGGCGGCGTTGTTGCTTTCGCGCAGCGTCGCGCCGTAGCCGGACGCTTGAACGTTGCGCGCCACAATCCAGCCGTCGCGGTTGTCAATGGCCGCTTGATCGGGGGCGCCGCCTTTCAAATCGGCGTCGATCAGGGCGATCAATCCGTTGTCGTCCTGCGCTTCGGGAGCGTCTTTGGTGCGGCTGTCGCGGTCGTCCTGCAACAGCGCGGGCACGCGGTTGTCGCTGCTCAGGCGGCGGATGGACAAGCCCTTGCCCTGCGACCAGATGCCGGCCTGGGACTGGCCTGAGAGCGCGATGTTTTCCAGAACGTAGCAGATGGCGAACTTGCCGCCCGGATAATACACGTCGCCGTTGGTGATGCCGTAATCGAAGCCCTCGACGCGCACGTCCTGCACCAGCCCGATGCCCGACACGCCGCCGCCCAGGCGCAGCCCGGCGTAGCCGCTGCCGTCTTGCGAGCGAATCGTGACGCGCCGCACCGCGCCGCAGTTGTTGTTGTGGAAGTTGAGGCCAATCGCGCCCGGATTCTTGGGGCCGACGACGATGGTCAAATCTTCGACCGTGTTGGAAAACAAATCGTTGGTGCCGTTCCCGGCGAACAGGTTGACCACGGCGGCGGGACGATTGGCGTCTTTAAAGACGCCTGCGGCGAGTTGGATGACGGCGCCGCCTCGGCTTTGTCCTTTGATGTGAATCTGCTTTTGCAGCGTGCGCATGGCGCTGCGCGGGTTTTTGTTGGGATTGGGCGTGCGGTCGCCAAAGGAGAGCGCCGCGCCGACTTGATAAGTGCCATCGGGAAAATACAACGTGTGCGGCCCGCGCGCGTGAACCGAACCCGGCCCGTTTTTTTGCTTCAACAGCGCCGCAATCGCCGCTTGAATGGCGGCGGTATCATCCTGCCCGTCCCCGGGTTTGGCACCGTGGGCCGTGACATCGAACACCTGGGTTTCACCCGGCATCGGCGGCGCGGCGGCAACGGGACGGCACCCGGCCAGCGCGAATATGGCGACCGGCAGGCTCCATTTTTGGAGAATCATGCTTGCTCCCTGTTCTTTGGCGGCACCGGCCCGTTCAGCAGCGGAT
Source organism: Armatimonadaceae bacterium (assembly GCA_030446525.1). Next base: position 9,269 of record JAUJNC010000072.1, on the reverse strand, counting down.
CGTTGGTGTCGCGCATCCACTGTTCGAGACGCCCGCGCAGTTCGTCGCGCGTCGCGGCGTGCGCCGGATCAGCGGCCAAGTTGTGGGTTTCGTTCGGGTCGAACATCAAGTCGTAGAGCCGCTCTTGGGCCAGGAACTGATCGTTGACGCCGTGCGCGGCAATGAATCGCTTGCTGGGGCCGTCGTCGCAGTTGAGCAGCAACGGGCGCGGCGTTTCGTGGTAGCCGCGAATGTATCGGTACTTTGTTGACAGCGGATCACCTGCCCTATTTCGTGCGGGGACAGCGACGGAAAGCAAGCAACCTAATGAGCGTGCCAAACCTAGGGCAAGCCACAGTCAACAAAGTACCGGTATTTCCAGCGCGGCGTGCGAACCGCGCGTTGCGGGTCATAGGCGCCGTGATAGGTAATCTCGCCAAAGATGGTATCGTTGATTTCCTCGCATTCACCGCGCACGAGCGGCAGCAGGCTACGGCCTTGCAGACACGCGGGACCCGTCCACGACCAGCCCGCCCTCAAAGGACTGTGATCCGCGCAGGATGAGACACACGCCCGTGCCGCCATCGGTCAGGTTGCATTTCATGCCGGGAAAGGCGATGCCGTGGTCGGTGGTGGCGATGATGAGCGTGTTGTCCCACAAGCCGTTGCGCTTCAGCGCGTCGAAGACTTGGCCCATTTTGGCGTCCAATCGCGCGGCGGACACGGCGTAATCGGCCATGTCGCGCCGCACTTCGGGCGCGTCGGGCATCGCTGCGGGCGGGCGGGCGTAACCCTGTGTTTCGTCCTGAGGCCCGCCTTCGTTGAAGGCGCCCGCTTGCTTGTTGCCGTGGCGGTGCGTCTCGAAGAAGCCGACTTCCAGGTAGAACGGCTGCGGCGGCGCGTCATCCAGCCATGCGACGGCGTGTTCTTCGGCGTTCGGGCGCGGAAAGACGCGGTCGTAGCCGATGACGGCGGCGTCTTGTTGCTGATCGCCCAGGCCGCGCGCGATGTGCTGAATGCCGCACAACGCCGAAACGTAACCGGCCTCGCGGCGCAGCGTGTGCAAGATGTGCTGCGAATAATCGTGCAGCGCCCAGTTTCCGGCGGGAAAATCGTGCGCCAGGCCGAGCATTCCCGATGAGTGCGCGGCTTGTCCGGTCAAGAGCGCGGCGCGGCTGGGGCTGCACGTCGGCGCCTCACAATGCGCCTGTCGGAACAGCACGCCGTCTTCGGCCAACGCTTGCAGGTTGGGCGTCGAGACGGCGTAGCCGTAGGGCTGAATGGAGCGCCCGGTGTCGTGCGAATGGATGTAGAGAATGTTGGGTTTCACGGCGTTTTTAGCTCCACCCCCAGCGGCGCGGTCGCCGCGTGGACGCCGGAGGTTTTCGCGCCGACACCGCTGATTTCGTATTCGCCCTCGAAAGCGTTGGGGATCGTCACGGTGCCGTCTTGTCCGGTGGAAAACTCGCCGTTCGTGCGCCAGGCTTTGTTGATGAGGTTGTCGAGCCGGAAAAACGCCGGTTTGGGCGTGCCGTCGGCGTGCAAAAAGCCGCGCGGGGCGTCGCGCCACGCTTTGAGGTCGGAAAAGTTCCACCACACGATGCCCATCACGTTGGGATGCGAGTAGGCCAAACGATAAAACGTCTCGGCTTCGCGCGCCTGTCGCGCCTCGCCTTCGGGCGTCGAGGGCCATGAGCCGTCCGCTTTTTTCTGGCCCGACAGCACCGACAATTCAGACAGCAAAATCGGGCGCTGGAGCAGACTGAGGCGTTCGAGCAGGTTCCAGAACTGCTTCGGCCCGCCCGACAAGCCGCCGTGCGTTTGCTGGCCGATGATGTCGATGGGCGCCCCGGCTTCGATGAGGCGTCGCAGCAAATCGTAAGTCGCGGGCGTCGAGTCGAAGTCGTTGACCACGGCCCCGACGTTGGGGTTTTGCCGCTTGAACTCCTTCAACTGCTCCACCGCGACGGGAAACAGGCCGGCCTCGCGCGTGTAATCGGTGAAGCGGTTCTGGAAACGCTCCCACTGCACGAGTTCGTTCCACACATCAGCGTCGGACAGTTGCGGCAACACGGTTTGCGAAAGCTGGCGCAGGCGCGTGTCGAGCAGGCCAGGCATTTCGGCGACCGTGTTGTTCTTGATCCAGCCCGGCACCGTCTGATTCCAGTGGACGGTGTGGCCGCGCGGCGTGATACCCTGCGACTTCAGCCAGCGAATCTGGCCCAGCCGCCCCTCGTGGCCGTATTGACCCGGTTTCGGCTCGTAGCTGCCCCAGTAAAACGTCACCGTGGCGTAATTGAACAACCGCAAAAACGCCTCGCGGTGGCGTTTTGCGACTTCGGTCTCACCTTCGCGCGGCGCCCTGACCTGGTTGAGTTGCGCCGCGCCGAACTTAAAGCCGTGCCGCAGATGCTTGACCGTCACGCGCCGATTCGCCAGCGGATTGCCCACCGCGTCCAGGACGCGGATCGTGAGCGGCCCGGCGCGGTGTTTCAAGATGCGCGCGTCGGTCTCGGCCAGCAGCTTTTTCTCGTCCACCGGCGGCAGTTTCGGGCCAACCTGCGCTTCGAGCTGGCGGCGCTCGGCGGCATTCAAATCTTCCTCGCGCGTTCGCGTCAGGCTCGCTTCGGACACCAGCAAATTGCCGTTTTCGGAGACCAGAAGCTGGAACAGCGCGTCGTTCTGCAAATCCGGCACGGCGGCGATGCCGGATAGCACCGTCCACTCGCCGGGCCGCAAGCGCGCGGTTTGCGAGCCGTAAACCGTGGCCGGTTGCGGCGACAGGCGCACGCGCGCCTCGACCATCATGGCGGCGTCGGCCCGGACGCGAACGCGGAAGCGATACAGCCCGGCGGGCAGTTCGCCCACGTTCTGCTCCACGCCCGCCGGGGCGTTGCGGGACGCTTTGAACGCCCTGATTTGCAGCGCGCCATCCGCGCCCGCTCCGAGAGTGCCGCGCTGCGCCGCCTCCTCGCGCCCGACGCCCTGCCACGAAGCCGGGGCGCCCATCTCCGCGCCCGCGAAGGCCGGGTTTTTCAACAGTTCCTGCGCCGTCGCGGGCAGGGCGCACAGCATCAGGCACAGCGCGATCAGGCGCGCGGCGTGGCGCGGATGAGAACAGGCGTTGAGTCGTTGCATCGGTTTCATGGTGGCACGGTGTTTGTGGTGTTGTGGCATTGTGTTTGTGGCGTTGCCAAGTTCCGGGTGCTTCGATGCTCGGCACGCGGCGTGTTCCAACACGCGGCGTGTTCTAACTTGCGCCAAGCATTTGAATCGTAATCGCCCGCCGTTCTCCGTGCGGCAGGCGAACCACGGTGCGAGCGCCATCCTCGAACCATCCCGGCGGGCAAGCCTCGATTTTGCCGCCTTCCAGCCGCGTCATTTCGTGGCCGTTGACCGTCACACCCGCGACGCCTGCGCCGTAAATCAGCAGATAGCGGGTCGCGGCGCGACCCGTCATTTCCAGTTCAAAACCACCGGGGCAAGGCGACGAAACGAATGTGGCGCCGCCGCGGCGCGCGGTTTGCGGGTCGCGCGGAGGCGTGACGACCAAGGCGGCGACGCGACCGCGCGTCAGGCTCTGGCCCCATTGCAGCGCGGCGTCGAGATGAACCGGCATCAGGGCGCCCTCGCGCAGGTAAACCGGGATGTCGTCGAGCAGCACTTCAACCGTTCGCGAACATGGCCCAGTCACGGTTTCGCCCGTCCACAAATGCGTCCAGCGGCCTTCGGGAAAGACGATTTCGCGGCTCAGGCCCGGCGTGTGAACGGGCGCCACCAGCAGATCGGGGCCGAACCCGTAAACGTCGTCGCAGTCGGCCAGATGCGCCTGGCCGCGGAAAGCCAGCGCTGCGGCTTGCATCATCGGCAGTCAGCGGTGGTGCGCGTCCACCGCCCCCCCGTAGATCTAATCAAGCACAATCTGGCGCATCCATGGTGCGCTTCGACCGCCGCCGCGTAGATGTAATCCTGCAAATTGTGGCGAATCCAGGCGAAGCGTTTGTAGATCGGCAAGGCGTCGGCGTCATACTCCCACGGCTCGCGCGGCTCGGTGCCGTGAGAGCGCATCAGCGGCGTGAAGCACGTCCACGCGACCCAGCGCGCGTAAGATTCGGGGTCGGGCCAGCCGAAGTAGCCGCCCATGTCCACGCTCCAGTTGGAAAAACCGCACGCGCCCAGTGACAGCGCGCCGCGCAGCGCGGCGCGGATGCCGTCGAAATTGGCGCGATGATCGCCCGAAAAATGGCAGCCCCACCGCTGGCTGCCGGGCGAGGCCGAGCGGCAAAACAGCGCGAAGTCAGGGCCGCGCCGCTCGGCAAACGCCCGGTTGAAGGCGCGATGGTAGCCGTCAGCGTAGAAGTTGTGCATCGCCGCGCCGCTTCGGCCATCGTGGAAGCGAGCGTCCTCGGGCACCTGATCGCCGAAATCCACCATGCTGCCGGCCATGCCCAGATCGAGGCGACGCTTCCAAAACGCGCGCAGCAGTTCGGCGGCGCGCGGATGAGTGTGATCCAGGTAAGGCCAGCGACTGTGCTTCGATTCGTAAACCTTTCCGCCTTCGCGGTGCAAGACGGGCCAATCTTCGGGCGCCACGTCAGGCAGCAGTTGCGCGATCTTTTCGGGCGCGATGGACTGGTTCATCCAACTCAGCACGCGCACACCGAGCGGTTCCAGCGCGGTGTGCAGGCGCGGATCTTCGCAGCCGCTGCCCTCGGCGAAGAGCACGGCGTGCGGAATATCGAGATCAGCGAAGCGCCGCGCCACGTCGATCATGTTCTCGGCAGGCGTGGGATGGGGCCCGTCGCGCCAGCGCCCGCTGCCGCCGCCCATCCACGGCTCGAACGCCCAGCGCGGCGGCAGCAGAGGCTTGCCGGTCAAGCCGGTATACGCCCGCAACGCCTCGCGCGGCGATTGTGGCCACAGGTAGAGATCAAAAATCGGCCCGTGCGTTGTCAGGTCGCAGCGATCTTCACGGGCGCGGCCCACATCGGCGCGCAGACGATAGGCGGTGTTGAGAAAGAGGGTGTAAGGCCGCGTGCTGTGCAAAAGCGGAATCGGCTTGTAAGTCTGGCGGCGCAACCCGATAATCAGGCCCTCGAAATCGTCCAGGCCCCACAGCGTCAGCACCTGGCCGCGCTGATTGAGGGCGTTGTAGCGTTCGCCGAAGCCGTAAACCACTTCTTCCGGCGCCAGCGGCAGCGCGAGACGGGACGCCAGGATTTGGCCGTCCGTGTCGAAGCGAAACCTCACGTCGCCCGCCTGCAAGCGCCACGGCGGTGCCTCGCCCGTCGCGGCGATTTCAACGGCCCACGGCTCGTCCGGGCGCGAGACGCGCAGCGTGATGCGCTGGCAGTCGAGAATCTCGCGTTCGCCGGGTTCAAACAGGCCGATCGTGCCGGCGTGCAGGCGCACTCCGCCGCACGGCTCGGCGGGACACGACAGATCCAGCGTGACCGGCCACGGCCCGGCCCGCCCGTGCAGATGGACTTCGTGACGGTCGAAGCTCAAGCGTTCGATGGTGTCGAGGCTCGTCCAGGCGTCGTCGCGGAGGTTGCCGGGCGATTCATCGGCGAACCAGCGGCGCGAAGCGGCATCGAGGCGGCGCAGAAATTCATCAAGGCGAGTGGCGGCGGCCTGTACGTCGTTCGAGCGCAGCGCGAGGTTGACTTCGCGGCGAACGTCCGTCACACGCAACGCGCCGCGCGTCTGGTATTCGCCCGACGGCGCGATCATCGCGGCTTCGACCGGAGAACCGCTCTCGACGCGGAAGTTGAAGCCTTCCAGAGTCAGCAAATCGCTCCATCGCTGCGCCATGTGCAGCCGCTCGGCCAAATTTGCGAGCGTCGTCGGCTCGCTCAAACCTTGCTGCGTTTGCCAGACGGCGCGGTATTCCTCGCCCGATGGCCACGTCAAGATCGCCGGCCGCTGCCACAAACGCACGCCCGACGGCAGCGTGATGAGCGCGCCCGCTTCGCTGCGAGCGCCGATCACGCCGCCCAACGAGGTTTCCAGCAGCAAATCGGGCGCGGGCCGGTCGGTGAAATCGAGCGCGACCGGGCTGAGGCGCTGCGAATCGCGCCAGCGCGTGCGGCTTGGCAGCAGGCCGAAGCGTTCCGCCCGCCCGCCAAGCAGCGCCCACGGCACGGCGAAACGCGCGATCCAGGCGTTGTTTTCGCGCCGCACCCCCGCTTTGTAGCCGACGACGCGCTCTTTTTCCGCCGCGTCGAAGGGGTAAGAGGAAAACCGCTGCGCGTCGCTTTCGCCTTCGAGCGTGAGGCAGAATTGGAAAAACGCCGCGTCCTCGAAACTGGGCCGCACCACGATGTCCACGCGGTCGGGAAACGCGCTGTCCAGATGATTCGGCTTGTGCGCCAGCGCGAACAGATCGGACGATTCATGGCGCAGCGCCGGGTGGTTCAAATCGGGTTCGGCACAGCGAAAGCCGACGTAAAGCGCCGCGTCATCCCAGGCAAAGCGGGCTTCGGTCGGCGTGACCGGCGCGTCTTCGCCGCCGCTGCGAAAGAAGCGGTCGAGAACGGCGCACTCGCGCCAATCGGCCCACTCCAGACCCGGCGGCGCGGCGATGGCCGGCCCAAGGGACAGCGACGACGCGCCCCATTCCAGATGTGATTCGTTGAAAGAAGATATTGTCATCAATTCAGCGTCACCGTGACGGTTTGGCCTTCGCGCGCCAGCGTCGCCGGGACGGTTTTGGTCTTGCCGCCCTGCGTCGCGGTGATCTCGTAATCGCCCAGAAAGCCGCGCGCTTTGTAGTCGCCCGCCGCGCCGGTCGCCCCCTGAGAGTTCGTCCACCACTGCTTGAAGATGAGATCGTTCCAGTGCTTGAGGCCGGGCTTGGGACTCCAGTCGGCGTAAAACAGCGGCGAATCGTTGAGCCAGTGGTTGCCGTCCCAGAAGCCCCACATGATGAAAGCGTCGCTTTGCGGCAGCGAGAACCAGGCGATCATCAGGTCGCGCATGAACTCGCCCTGCAACTCGTCATCGGGCGTGACGGTGTCGTATTCAGTGATCTTCATCGGCAGGCCGAGTTGCGCCAATCGCTGCCAGTTGGCGATGATCTGGGGAATCGAAGTGGCGCTGACGTGCGCCTGGGTGCCGATGCCGCCAATGGGCGCGCCCTGCGCTCGCAAAAACTTGACCTCGCTGATGACGTGCTCGGTTTTGCGCCCGCTTTCCAGCGAGTTCTCGTTGAGCATCAGGATTACTTTGGGATCGACTTCGTGGGCGATCTTGAACCACTGCGCCATCTCTTCCTTGCCCAGCACGCCTTGCAGTGATTGGGCGTTGAAGGTCTCGTTGACCACGTCCACCGAATCGATGCGGCCTTTGGTGAGCAGCATCGCCTCGCGCACGTGATCGCGCACCGTATGGCGCAGTTTTTCCGGCTCGTTTTGCATCGCTTCGAGCGATTTGGGCAGGCGCCGCCAGCCCGGCCACACGATGGCGTGAGCGTGAATCTGAAAGTTGTTGTCGCGCAGCAGCTTGAGCGTCGGGGGCAGCGATTTGACCCGGCCCTCCCAGCCTTCCCACTTGACGTTGACCGTCGCCTGATTGAACAGCTTCAGCACGTGGTCGCGGTAGCGCGGGTTGGTCGCCAGGTCTCTGTCATTGACCATGGAACCAAAGCCGTAAGCGTGGCGCTTCATGGCGACTTTGACCGTCGCTTCGGGCACCGGACGCCCGGCGGCGTCCATAACGCGCACCGTCAGATCGCCTTTGCGATGCTGCTCGATACGGGCGTTGGCTTCCGCGCGCCACGGCGCGCCGGCTTCGCGGCCCTCGTAGGTCGCTTTGTTGAACGGCAGTTGCGAGGGCTGGATGTTTGGCCCGAAGTTCAAAAGCTGCAAGCCGCCAATTTCGATGACCTGGCGGTCGGTGTTGCCCAGGCCGAAGGTCAGGGCGGCGGCGTTCGCCCCGGCCCCGGCGCGCGCCGGGAGCGGATAATCGAAGCGTTGCCACTCGGCGCCAAAAGTCGCGCCTTTTTTACTCAACACCACCGCCTCGGTTCTGGGTGTTTTGTTGGGAAAGGTGATCTGGAGGCGGCCCTGCCCGCTCTCATCCAGGGTTTCGATAGTGCGCGCCCAGAAACGCAAAAACAGAACGTCTTTGTTCTTGATGGGCGCGGCGTTGTCCCATTCGAGGCGGATCGCGTCCTCGCTGCGGGTGCGGCCTCCGGTGTCCACGCGGATCGCCCGCGCGAACGGCTGCCCGGTCACCGCGACGCGCGACAGTTTGGCGTTGCCCGCGCTCGCCCCAGCTAACCGGACGCTTTCCAACGGATCATCGCCTGAAACCGGCTGACCGCCCGGCGGCAGCGGCGTGTCCGGGCCGCCCGTCATCGCCACCGCCTGCGGCGCGCCCGCCGCGACAGGTGCGGTTTGTGTCGCGTTCCGCCCGTTACGGGCTGTGTCTTCTCGCGCGGCTTTGCCTTGTTTGGCGCGCTTGGACGTTTCCTGGCTTTGCACGCTCGAAAACGTGACCGTCGCGCCCAGAGCGCACAACGCCGCGAGGACGGCGGCGCGATGCGGCGTGGCTTTGCGAGCACAATTGGCTGGTGGAAAGGGATGAGTCATAGAATTTGTCTCCTGAAAACGCGCCGTGCTTCACCGGCGGCGTGTCGTTACGGATGAACTTCAAGGTGGCTCAAAAACACAGGATGCGGCTCTTACCGGGCACGCTTCTTCTTGCGGCCCCTGGCGCCTTGGCCCGCCTTTTGGGCTTTGGGCGCGGCGGCGGTCGCAGCGGCTTGACCTGTCCCGGCGTTCGCCGCTGCGTCGGCTTGCGGGCGCGGGTTCAACAAGCGGCGGGCCTTGTTGACCTTGCGGCCCGCGAGCCGTTCGCTTTCGCTATAAAGCTGAGCGACGGGCAGCGCGCCCAGATTGACCAGGATCGCCCGCGCCTGGAAATCCTTGCCGCCTTCTTCGTCTTCCTTGCGCGCTCCGGCGGCTTTAGCCGGTTGTGGCGTCGCCATCATCTCGCCGGAATCGTTCGATCGCGCCAGCTTTTGCAGTTGCGCCGTGTGCGGGCGCAACGCGGCTTTGCCGGTGGGCGTGAGCGCCAGAGTTTCCAACGCCGAATACGCGGCCATCGAGCGGCCCGAAAACGCTTCGACCAGAGCAGCGGCTGCCATTTCGCCCCGTCCCATGTGACACAGCGCGTGCGCGGCTTCCGCTGCCACGTAAGCGTCCTTGTCGCCCACAGCTTGCAGCAGGGGGGCGGGCGGCGTTTGTCCCGGCGTCTGAGACGCCAGAGTTGCCCAGCCGGACGCA
>JAUJNC010000071.1 GCA_030446525.1 Armatimonadaceae bacterium | reverse complement strand
ATGGATGATCCCGGCATTCATCGTCTTCGTTGCTTTGTCACTTTTTTTAACAACTTTTGGGCTGACTGAGCTGTGGCGACGTAACCACGATCTGAAAATGATGTACGCCGTCCTTCTGGGAGAAGATGAGCTGTCCCTGCCGCGGCGCAGTCGCCAAATTGGCACAAAAAGGTCTCGTCGGGTGCCGACCGACCCCCCGAGATCGGCCGAGTACCTGCTGTTCTTCATATCGGACGAAGACGGCGATGACTGGATCGGAAATCTGAGCGAACTGTACCCACGTGCTGTGGACCGGTATGGGCGATGGCGGGCCGACGTGTGGTATTGGGTCAGGGTGTTCCTGTGCTACGGCTCGATCCTGGACCGGTCGAAGCGCAAGCTAGTCGAATTAGGGCTTATCGGCTCAATCGTCGAATGGATTCGCCGCTTTTTTTCCTGAATCGGTCTGCCGTTGTCATGTGCTCCGGGAGGCGGTGCCTGTACAAAATGCCTGCTCACTTTCCGAGCCGATGCTGCGGATAATTGGGAGGGGAATGCTGCCCTTTGTGGCAGATTATTATGGTCGTGATAAAATTCACAATACCGGTAGCAGTCAAATGCTTTGCTCTCCGTGGCGCAGTCATCGTCCGAGACTTGCGGGACGTGGCGATCGGCCATGCAGCAGCCAGAGAGTGAGGGCCATGACCAGCGGACACAGTGTCGTGAGGAGCAGGCCGGCGCGCAGGCCCAGTTGCTCGGGTGAAAGGTCGCCGCCCAACAGCGGTCCCAGCCACGGCATGCCGGTTGCGGCGCCGTCGGCAACTATGCCCACGGTCCACGGCATCAACGCGGCGCCGGTATCACCGGCGGCGGCCAGCAACGCGAACATGGAAGCTCCCGCCCGCGGAAACCGTGCCGCCGACAGCGACAGCGACCCCGGCCACAACATGCTCACGAACAGGCCGGCCGGGGCGCAGGCTGCCAGGGACAGCCACACCCAGGGTGCCAGGCTCATCGCCAGGCACATCGCCGCCGACAGCAGGGCGCTGTGGACCATCACCCGGCGCAGATTGACCCTCTCGCCTTTCAGCCCGACCCACAGCCGCCCCACAATCATGCCCACCCCAAAGAGGCAGAACCCGACCAGGTCTGCCGTCAAATTGCTGCGCCCCAACCCCCTTTCGATGAACGCCGAGGTCCATTGTGCAATGGTCAGCTCCGTAGCGCCCGCCAAGCAGATGGCCAGCAGCAACAGGAGATATGCCGGCTGGTGAAACAGTTCGCGCAGAGTCTGGCGCCGGCCTTGCTGCGCCAACGGGGGCGGCTGTACCAGCAGGAAGCCCAGTGTGTTGAGGAACGGGAATACAGACCACGTCAGCAGGATCCAGCGCCAGTGGGACATGCCCAACGCCTGCAGCGTCAGGGCGGTGACGAGGATCACCACGACCTTGCCGATGGGATAGAAGGCGTGGAGCAAAGCCATGTCGGCGGTCTTGCGCTCGGAGGGGACGGCGTTGATGATCGGACTCAGAAGCACCTCCAGCAGGCCGCAGCCGACGGAGAATACCACCGTGCCCAGCACCAGTCCCTCGTAGGGGTGGGTGAAATAGGCCGGTGAGAGCGCGAAGACCCAGAGACCTATGCCTGCCAGAAGATTAGCGGCCACGATGAGGGGCTTGATGCGGACCCGATCGGCGAAGGCACAGGAGATCAGATCCACCAGCATCTGGGTCAGGAAGTTGATGAGCACCAGCCGCCCCACCTGCTCGTAGGTGAGCCCGAGTTGTTCCTTCAAGGCAACGAACAGGAGCGGTGTCAGGTTGATTACCAGCGCCTGGATGAACATGCCCAGGTAGCAGCAACGAATGATCAACCGGTTGTTATCTATTGCCATGCAGAATTCTTGATGGGGAACTCGCCGCCTTGACCACCAGAGACTATCCTGCGGGTGCTGGTACGTTCGCCGTGGCCGACGTAGTTGCCCGCGACGGCGCCCTCCCGGAAGCGGGGAACCATCTCCTCCGCCGGGAGGTTGCCCCAGCGCCGGGGGATGTGCCTGCAAACGCGGAAAACCCCGCCGGCGGATGCGAATTTGACGTTCCAAGTCGGCGAATCACGGCGTGACGCCGGTGCGCACCATCACGGCGCCCGGCGCGCCGCCTTCGAGAACGCTGGACGAATCGTTGTACAGAACCCACTCGTTGTCGGCGCTGATGATCGGGTGAACGTGATACGGATGGACGGCGATGTGGCTGCGCGCCAGCAGGCGGGTCTTGCCGGTCGCCTTCTCCACCAGGACGATGTCGGAGCGGCTGCCCTCGTCGCCGGGGATGGGCGCTTCCTCAGGATCGAACGGCCCGGCGGTGTCAGCGACGGCCCACTTGCCGTCGCGGCTGGCGTCGACGTGCAGGAAGTTCCGCAGCGCGCTGACCAACTGCGGCGCGCGGTCCTGCGCCCAGACTTCGTAGATGCCCTTGGGGTCGAACGTGCTGGAACGATATACCACGGTCAGCGCGCTGGTGTCGGAATACCCCCACCGCTCGTGCCCGGTGTTGATGTGCGTGCCGTCGGGCTGCGCGCCGCCGAAGAGGAACTTGCCCCGGGGCGCGTGCCGCGCGTGCCACGCCCACATCCGGTCGCCGATCGTCGGCAGGCCCGCCTTCCACTCCGGCCACTCCTCGTGCGAGAAGCCGATCCAGCTTTCGTCGTGCGGGCAGAAGTGAAAGTGGTTCGCGCGCCACGACTGCTCGAACAGCATCCGCGCCGCGCCGGTGCGCGTGTCCACCTGTATGCAGGCCGACCCGGGCGGCGTGACCTCCCCGGCCGTGGCCGGCGCCCTGCCCTGGCCGAAAATGACGCGGCTCCCGTCGGCGCTGACGCTGGGCAGGTGCTGCAGCGCGGCGCCCTCCGGCGCATCATAAAGCCGCCGCCACGCCGTGGCGCCGGGTTCGAAAACCCACAGCGTGTCGTCGGCCATGGCCGCCACCAGGTCCGTTTGGCGCGCCACGTCGTAGTAGCAAAAGCCTTTGGGAGTTCTTCCGCACTTCAAAACCGGCAGCGGCGTTTCGCGGCCTTGCGGTCCCTCTTTCCAGACGAACTCAACGTCGTCGCTGCCGTTGTCCATGGTGCGCGCGAAGACGAACGAGCGCCCGTCGCGGCCGAAGATGTTGGCGTGCGGGTAGGCCAGATACGTGTTCGGCCCGAGCGAGACGGCTTCGGCCTCGAAGTAGCGGCTCGCGGTCGCCTCTTTCGGCGCGGCCTCCGCGACAGCGGGTGTCGGCAGGGTGGATGCAGTCATGGTGAAGGCCGCCTCCTAGCGGCATCGTTTTGCCAAAAGAATCGGCTGCGGAAAACGATCGCGTCAGCCGATTGCGTCGTTGTGCCTGTTGAAAACCGATCCGAACCCCACTCACCTCCTTTCCCGCGCTTTCGAGTGGCTCACGCGGCGCGGCAAGTCACGGCGTCACGCCGGTGCGCACCATCACGGCGCCCGGCGCGCCGCCTTCGAGCACGCTGGCCGAGTCGTTATACAACACCCACTCGGCGTCGGCGCTGAAGATTGGGTGCGGGTGATAGGGGTGGGGGGTGAAGTGACTGCGCGCCAGCAGGCGGGTCTTGCCGGTCGCCTTCTCCACCAGGACGATGTCGGAGCGGCTGCCCTCGTCGCCGGGAATGGGCGCTTCTTCGGGGTCGAACGCACCGACCGTGTCGGCGGCGACCCACTTGCCGTTGCGGTTGATGTTGACGTGCCAGAAGTTGGTCAGCTCGCTCACGAGCTTCGGCGCGCGGCCCTGCGCCCAGACTTCGTAGATGCCCTTCGGCCCGCCCGAACTGGAGCGGTAGGCCACGACAAGCGCGCTCGTGTCGTGAAAACCCCACCGCTCGTGCCCGACGTTGAGATTCGTCCCGTCGGCCTGCTTGCCGCCGAAGAGAAAGCGTCCCTGCGGCGCGTGCTGCGCGTGCCACGCCCACACCCGATCGCCCGTCGTCGGCTTGCCCGCCTTGAAGTCAGCCCATTCTTCGTGACAGTAGCCGATCCAGCTTTCATCGTGCGGCACCAGATGAAAGTGGCTGGCGTGCCACAGCGGCGAGAACAGGGTCTTCGCCGCGCCGCTCCGGGTGTCCACTTCGACGCAGGCGCAGCTCGAACCCGTGACCTGTCCGACGAGGGCGCGCTTGCCGTCGGCACTCAGGCTGGGATTTGGTTGCAGAGTGGCGCCCTGCGGCGCACCATAAAGCCGCCGCCACGCCGTGGCGCCGGGTTCACAAATCCACAGCGCGTCGTCGGCGGTGGTCGCCACCAGGTCCGTTTGGAGCGCCACGTCGTAGTAGCTCAAAGCTCTGGGCTTTTTGCGCTTCAGAATCGGCAGCGGCGTTTCGCGGCCCCGCGTCCCTTCTTTCCACACGAACTGAGGGCTGTTCTCGTTTCCGGCTCGGGCGAAGACGAACGAGCGCCCGTCGCGGCCGAAGATGTTGGCGTGCGGGTAGGCGAGGTAGGTATTGGGGCCGAGCGAAACCGCTTCCGTCTCGAAGAAGCGGCCCGCGGGCGCGGTTTCTGCGGCAAAGGCTGTCGGTGCGGTCATGGTGGTCAGGGTGGGTGCAGTCATGGTCGCTTTTATCATCGCTGTTATCCGAAGGGATGCAGTCATGCAAAGGGCCGCCTCCTCCGGCGCCACGCGATTCACGCGCCGCGCGGCGGGACGACGCTCTGGCGATGCACCAGCTCGCTGCGCACGATCTCGCGGCGCGGTTCGCCATCGTAATGCCCGTCCAATCGGCTGTAAAGCAGCCGCAGCACGCTCGCAGTGATGGCCGCGACCGGATGCGAGACGGTTGTGAGTGGCAGCACGCCGCAGCGCGCGATCGGCGCATCGTCGTTGCCGATCACGCTGAGATCGTCGGGCACGCGCACGCCCGCGCGCCCGATCTCGGCGATGAACACCTGCGCCACGTAATCGTTCACGACATACACCGCCGAGGGCCACTCACGCAGCGCGAGGAACTGTCGCGCCAGCGATTCGCCGGCTTCTTCGTAGGCCGCGTAGTCGCCGCCCCACAAGATGCGGTCTTCGCGCAGGTCGGAGCCGCCTTCGCGCAATCCTTGCCGGAAGCCGTCCACCAGGGGGCCGATCGGCTTGTGCGGCGACACCATAAAAAAGCCCGGCTCGCGATGACCCATCGCCAACAAATGCAGCGCCGCCGCGCGCGTGGCGGGCGCGTAGTCCAGGATGACCTTGTCGCACGCCACATCGACATCCAGGTAGGGACAGTGGCACACCAGCGTGCCGCCCTCGGCGACGTACAGCCGGAGTTCTTCCACGGCCTCGTCTTGCAGCCCGTTCGTCTCGCACACGATGGCGCGCGGCGCTTGACGACGCAAATCGGACAACAGCGCGGCCTGATCGACCGCGTTTTGCGCCGCGTAATAGCCGAAGCCGTGGATCGCGGCGGAAAAACCGCGCTCCAGCAGCGACCGCTGGATCTCGCGCATCTTGCGCGTGCCGACGCCGAAATCGAGGTTTAAAGAGAACAAACCGACCGCGTTCAGCGCGCGCCCGGAGACCAGCCGCTGCGCGTGCGGGTTCGGGCGATACCCCAGCTGGCGTGCCGCCGCCTCGACCGCGGCCCGCGTCGTCTCGGCCACGCCGCTCTTGCCGTTGAGCGCGCACGAAACGGTGAAATTACTCACCCCGGCCGCCCGCGCCACGTCATGGATGGTCGCCGCGCGAACCGCCGCCGTTTCGCGCGGGCTTTTTTCCGGTTGGCGACGGCCCTTCCTCATTTCCGCCTGCGGGGCCGCCATTTTTTTTCGCTGGGCCATTGCATTTTCCCGGATGTTCAGGTTAAACTGATAACGGCATTATACCCTAAACGTTTAGGATGTCAACGGGGTCGGAAAAATCAGGAAACGGAGCCGGCCGAATCCGAGCCAGGTTTTGCCCTGATCGTCCTTTGCTGGTTTCGGATGCGACGAGACAGCCAGGGGTAAACGCCCCATCGGGACGCGGCGCGGCGTATGACCGGCTGGGAATCTTCGCCGCCAAGGGCCGCTTTCCTGAAGTCGAGGCGTGGCTGGGGCGGCCCATTCGCCAGAAGCCATGCCGCTTAGAGCAGGCTGTCTAGAGCAAAAATCACGATGAGATCCACTCCTCTCGCCGAGCATCGCGCGCCTGTGCCGGCTTGGCACCGTCCGGCTGGCGCTCGCCGCGGCCATGACTTTGGCGGTGGTTGGCCCCGCCACCGCCGATGCCTTGGAAACGCGCTCCACCTACAACTGCATTTCGATCTACTGGACGCGCCCTATTGCCCCCTCCTGCACGGTGCAATATCGGCGCGATGCCGGCGAGACCACCTGGAACAAGGCGCAAGACCTCTACTGGGACGGCGTGTCCGGCGTCCCCGACACCGATGTGCATCCGGCCCATCAAGGCCAGTTTCGCGGCAGCATCGTGAACCTCAGGCCGGGAACTCTCCACCGGATCAAGCTTTCGGTGCCGGGTGAATCGGTGAAAGAACTCGCCGTGTGGACGCGGGCCGACAACCCTCCCACCACTGGGCTGCCGATCAAAGCCATCCCGACGGGAGCCAACGTTTCTTTTGCCGCCGATTCCGGCGGCAACGACACCGCCTGGCAGGTCTACGACGGCGGAGGCGGCACCATCACCAACGACGAGAGCGGCCCCGACGTGGCGATCACCGTTCGCCATAACAAGGTGATCATCCGCAACGTCAACATTTCCGGCGCGCGCAAAAACGCCATCGTCGTCGCGCCCGGTGTCTGACGTCATCATCGACCGCTGCAACATCTTGAACTGGGGCCGCACTCAGGCGGTGACGAACAGCGAAAACGGCCCGGAGCAGTCGAGATTGGGATTATGGCTCCCCCGCGCCGGGCGACGTGGCCATCGGGGCGCAGGATGGCGCCATCATCGCTGACAAGACGCGGCGCGTGACGATTCAAAACTGCCGCATCCATCATCCCCGCTATCGGGCCGCCGTCTGGCAGGAGTTCGCCGTCCGGGGCGGGCATCCCCACGGCCCCTTTGCGATTCGCACCGGCACGACGGACGGCGCGACGGGGGAGGGCGCGTGGGAAGGCAACCACGTCATTCGCTTCAACGAGTTCTACTCCGACGCGAGCAAGCCCTTCGAGGATATTCTGGGGCTGGGCGCAAACTTCGCCAAGACGGGCTTTCCCGGTCCCGACTCCGACATCTACGGCAACACCTTCCGGCACTGCGCCGACGATGCCATCGAGGCGGACGGGGGCAACTGCAACGTCCGCGTCTGGGGAAACTACTTCGACGCCAATTACAGCCGGCTGAGCCATCAGTGCTCGACTATCGGTCCCTCGTATTTTTTCCGCAACGTGATCGCCCGTGGCTACGCGGGCTGGCCGCTCCAGGAGGGTTTCGACGTTTCCTACGAAATCCTGAAGCTAAAAAGCGTCGATAATGCGCACTTCATCGGGCCGCTCTACGTCTACCACAACACGTCGCTCGTTTCGGACGCGATGGGCATCAAGGAGTTGATGAACCTCTACGACACGAAGAAGGCTCCCGCAAACGTCGAGCGCGTCATCATCCGCAACAACATCTGGGTGACCACAACCAACTACATCGCCGACGACAGCAAGAACACCGACTGGGTCAACTGCGTGGCGCAGAACGATCTGCACAACCAACCGAACCAACCGGGAGTGGATTTTTCCTGGGTGACGGGGGACATTCCGGCATCGCCCGCCTGGGCGGCGGGCAGCGGCACCTATCCCACGAACGACCCGCCGGGAGCGGACACGCCCACGCCACGGCCCAGCGGCTTTTACCAGTTGCGGACGGGAAGCCCGGGCCAGGCGGGCGGGGTGCCGATTCCCAATTTCAACACCAGCTCCCAGTCGAACCCGCCGAGTTCCAATCCGCCGGACATCGGCGCGCACGCGACCGGCTCCGCCGCCATGCGATTCGGAGTGGGTGCGACGTGGGATCCTATCGACCCCGACGACGGACCGCTGGGCGTCGGTGAGAAGGACACTGCCGCAGATCGCGCGGCCCAAAGCCGTGGCCGCCGGAAACCTTTTTGAAAGGACATTACAGGACCATGGAAACGATTTGGTGTCGCAAGGCCGGACTCATTCTCACGACCGCGACACTGCTGCAAGCCGGAGGCGTGAGGGCGCAGGAAGCGGCGCCCGTCGTCAAGCGCACGCCGGAACAAACCGCCGCGCTGATCGCGCCCAAAAACTTCAAGCCGTCCGGGCACGGCGCGGCCTACGACCGGACGGGGCTGTTCGCCTCCAAGGGCCGCTTTCCTGAAGTCGAGGCGTGGCTGGGCCGACCCATTCCCTACTTCACCTACTTCACGGGCCGCGCCTCGCCGGAAGCGATGATAGCACAGGCGAGGGATAACGTGCTCGGCTCGAAGGTGTTGCAACCGCTGAAGGGACGGGTCAAGCTGTGCATCATCATCCCGCTGGCCTTTGCCCCGAAGAACGGGCTACATAACGCTAAAACGCCGGAGGGAGTCGTCGCGGTGCGCGGCTATTTGCAAGAAACGATCAGCGGCAAGCACGACAAGGCTTACCGGGAGACCGGCCGCCTGCTGGTGCAGGCCGGTTTTCCGGACGCGATCCTGCGCGTCGGTCACGAGTTCAGCGGGCGCTGGTATCCCTGGTCGGCGGTCGAGAATCCTGAGCTTTACGCCGCCGCCTTTCGCCACGTCGTCACGGTGATGCGCTCGGTTTCGCCCGACTTCACCTTCGACTTCAACGGGTCGAGCCAGGACTTCGGATTGTGGGCCGAAAAAGCGTATCCCGGCGACGCGTACGTGGACATCGTGGGCACGGACATTTACGACCGGGGCTTGAGCCGGAAATACTTCAGCCGCGAAAAGAAGGGCTGGGACGACCCCGAAAAAGCGTGGGCGGAAGGCTTTTTGCCGCGCCTCGAGGCGGTGCGCCGGTTCGCGCTGGCCAAGGGCAAGCCGCTGAGCATTCCCGAGTGGGGCATCGAAGGCCAGGTGGAAACGGGCGACGGCACCGAAGGCAGCTTGATCGGGGGCGGCGACAACGCGGTTTTCATCCGCAAGTTCGCCGAGTGGATGAACAACCTTCCCCCCGCCGGCCCCGCTTCGCTGGCCTACCACTCCTATTTCTGGTCGAATCCCGTCAACGAAGGTCTGCACACCCTGGATGACCTGCCGCGCGCCGCCGCCGCCTATCTGCAGCTTTTCGGCAACCCCGAAGCCAGCAAGGGCTTCCCCGCAAAGCCGGCGCCGGTCAAACCGGCGCCCTGACGATTGTTCTTGTTTGCCGTTGATCGGCATCACGCAACTGCCATTGCAAAGGAGACTGGTATGAAGAACGGGACTCCGGGACGCGCGAGCCTCCCACGACAAAACGAAGCGATCACGCAAAGCCAAGGTTTCACGCGGATCACGTTCGCGCCTGCGCGAGCCCACGGCGCGCCCGCGCGCAGGGGCGCCGTGCCGGCACGGCGGACATCAGCACCCCAGGCCGGGGCGGCCTTTACCCTGATCGAGCTGCTCGTCGTCATCGCCATAATAGCGATCCTCGCCGCCATCCTTTTCCCCGTGTTCGGGCGAGCCAGAGAGAGTGCGCGGCGCACGGCGTGCATCAGCAACCTCAAGCAGATCGGGCTGGGCGTGATGCAGTACGTGCAGGACTACGACGAGTGTTTGCCGCGCCACTTTTACGCCTACCCCAATCCCGGCTCGCAGGGCACCGGCAACGGCGTCGATACCAGCTACAAGTGGATGGACGTTCTTCATCCCTACGTCAAGAACACGCAGTTGTTTGTCTGCCCCAGCGACTCCACCGCTACCGCCCGATACGTGTATCCGCCCGCCGACCGCACCGCGGGGCCGCCGGACAACCGGGACAAGTTCGGCTCCTACTATTGGAACAACGCTTACTACCAGAATACCGGTAACCCCCCCGACGTTATCGCCAACGGCTTGACCGGCACCGTTGTCCCTCTGGCTGCGGTTGAGGCCGTGTCCACAACGGTGATGGTGGCCGATGCGGTCGGCGGCAACCCGGGGCAAACCATCGGGGGCGGCAACGCCGACTTCGCCTGGCCCAACGTTCCCGGGAATCCGACGATCCACCCGACGGCCAACCCGAAACGCTTGACTGGCGGCGCGACCAACCTGGTCGAGCGACACCTCGATACCATCGCCGTTATCTACGCGGACGGGCACGCCAAGGCGATGAAGATCGAAACTCTGGCCCGGCGCAATGCCCAAGGCGTGATGTCCGCCTTCAGCCGTCAGGACGATTAGATTCTTGGCCGTTTAAATCAATCGGGCGCAGCGAACACACCGCAGTCGATCTCGCTGCGGTGTGTTCGCGACCCCCTAAAAAAACCGGGTCGCCGGCCCGATAATCGCTGTGGGGCGGCGTGTCTCCTTCGGCGCTGCGTAACGGCCGCCCGGGGAGGGACTCGTGCTCTTTCAACGACTCCGCGGCACGCGCCGTGGCTTCCTGCTGCTCGACGCGGTGCTCGCGCTCACCTTGGCGGTTCTGCTGATCCTCTACGGCCTGTCCCTGATGATGACCACCGCGTCGGCGTCGGATGCGGCGCAGCAGACCACCGTGGCCTACAACGCGGCCCGGCAGGCGATCGAGAACGTGCGCTCGTTCCACGGCGCGAAACTCGCCAACGGCAAGTACTCCAACGCCGCGCTCGGCCCCCTGCCGCAGCTGGCCCAACTGGGCGGTGGCAGCGCCAGCATGACGGTCGAAGACTACCGTAACCCGGTGAAGAGGGTAAGGGTGGTCATCGACTGGTACGCGGGCGGCCGTGCGCAGCCCAGGTCGATCACCCTGACGACGCTGGTCGGGCCCGGAGGAGTGACCCCGTGAAGCGTTCCGCTTTTCGTTTCCCGCCCCGAACCGGACGGCGCGCGCCCCGCGGCGTGGCGCTGATGGAGCTGCTGATCACCACGTTCGTCCTGGCGCTGGTGACGGTGCTCGTCCTGGGGCTGGTCACCACCGCCACCCGCACCGCCGACCGGCGCACGCGGGAGAGCGGCATGGGGGCCTCGGCGCGGATGTCGCTCGACGAGATGCTGCGTGAGCTGCGGGCGGCGGACCAGATACTTGCCGCGCGCACCATCGGCGCCACAACTTACACGACCACCGCCACGCCCCGGATCGCGGATCCGGACGACGTGCGCGGCCCGGGCGTCGTGGACCTTGTGCTCCAGGCGCCCGGTTACGACCCCGCGTCCGCGCAGGGCCTCCTGCCGGGCGTCCGGGATGTCGTGGCCTTCCGGTACGACCGCGCCACGGGCACGCTGTCCCAGACGACGCTCGTGGGCGCAGGCTCCAGGCGCCCGCAGCGCACCAACTTTGTGATCGCCAGACAGGTGGAACGGGTCCGTTATACGTATCGCGTGTGCGATCAGCTCACGGCCGACGGCACCCGAAACCGGTTCCCGTTGAGCGCCCGGGCGGAGGGAACGCCGGCCGCCTACGTGGACGGGAGACGCGTGGACGTCTCCCTGGTGTCTTCGGAGGCGGTCCTGAACGACACCCCCGCCGACGGCGCGGATGTCCAGTTCCACTACACGGTCAGCCCGGCGGCGGACTCCGGCATCTGGCTGTCCCAGGTGAACGGGGTGGATGTGGAACTCGGGCTGTCGGAAAGGGACGGGCGCGCTGTGACACGGACCATCCGGCTGGCCGGCGGCGCCCGGCTGCGCAACAAGCGGACCTGAACGGAGGACTGAGGGATGAAGGCACGACGACACCAAAAGGGCGCCGGGCGGCCACCGGCGGGGATGGCGCTCTCGACAGTGCTCGTACTGATCGCGCTGGTCTCGCTGACGTTTCTGACGCTGGCCAATCTGTCCACCGCCGCCGTGCGGCTCACTTCCGAGGGGCGTGACCGGGTGATCTCGCTCTCGCTCGCCGAGGCGGGCATCGACGACGCCGTGGACCGGATACGTGCGGACAACGCGTACCCGGGCACCTCGTCGCCGATCACCCTGTACGAGGATGCTTCGGATACGAAGCCGCTCGGAACCTTCGCGGTCCAGGTGACGCCCGTGTCAGGCAGCCAGGACCTGGACGTGTATTCCACGGGGACGACCACCAACGGCAAGCGGTGCCAGGTGCGGGCGCGGGTCAAGATCTCCGACTTCACGTTCGACGACGGCGCGATGCTCTCGAACGGGGATATCAGCGTCAGCGGCGTGTCCACCGTGGAGACGTCCCCGCTGTACGGGGGCAACGCCCATGTCCGCGCCAACGGCAACATCACGTTCGCGGGGGCCGCCCACGTGGACGGGCGCGTGGCGGCGGTGGGAACCGTGAGCTTGGCGCCGGGATCCTCCACGGACCGGCTGTACCCCTCGGGCCAGCCCGGCGCGGCGCGTGTCGCGTTCCCCGCCAGGCCCGACACCGACGGCTGGAAGGCCCGGTGGATCGCGGACGCCAAACAGGGGGCGACGTATGGCGCCATCACGGGCACCCCGAGCGGCGGGATGACGATCACCGGACCGGCGTATGTCGACGGCGACATACAGATGGACAGCGGCCATACGCTGGAGATCACCGGCAGCGGCCCGGTCTATGTCAACGGCAACCTCCTTATGCAGGGGGGTTCCACGCTCAGGAACCGGTCGACCCTCATCGTCAGGGGCAGGTTCGAGCAGTCCGCGTCCTCCGGCAGCCCGGTCTACGAAGCCGATCCCAGCCTGGCGCCGACGCCGCCGGCGCTGATCGCGCTCACGAGCGACCCGGCCAGGGCTATCCGCCTGACGCCGAGCGGGACGGACAATCTGTACGCACTGATCTACGCGGTGAACGGCGGCATCGAGATCGCCCCGCAGGGTATCGTGGCGGTGCGCGGGGCGCTGGTGGCGGGCGGCAAGGGCGCCCTGATAACCGTATCCGGGAACTACAGACACGTCTACCCCGATGGCATGACGCCGAACAACACACACCTCTACCCCGATGGAATGCCGCCTATCACACAATCCCACACCCCCCCAAAGGCCATGTCGGGGTGGGAGTTTTAGGGTCACCGCGGACATGAAACTCGGCGGGGAGCGCCCGGCCGAACTCTCCGGCGGGGCGCTCCCGGTCTGGCGACCGATTCGCCCCGGCGCTTCTAGATCCTCTCCGTCCACACGCCGAATACCCGGCTCTCCCTCCTGCCCGCTCCGGTGACCCCCGTATAACTTCCGGTTTCGTCCGCTGGCGCCAGAAAACCGTGCGGAAAGTGGCATATCACCCTGGGGCGGCGCTTTGTTTCCAGCCTGTGTGACGGCCGCTCACGGAGGGACTTGTGCGACTTTATCCGTTCTTAACGACGCGCGCCGTGCGGCGGCGTTGCGCCCCGTTCGCCGGGCTGCGGCCGGTGGCGCGGCGCGGCTTCCTGCTGCTGGACGCGCTCCTGGCGCTGATGGCGGCCGTGATGCTCATCCTCTACAGTCTGTCCCTGATGATGAGCGCCTCGTCGGCGTCGGATGCGGCGCAGCAGACCACCGTGGCCTACAACGCGGCCCGGCAGGCGATCGAGAACGTGCGCTCGTTCCACGGCGCGCCGCTTGCAAACGACACGTACACGCTGACGCAGTTAGGACCCGTACCGCAATTCAACCAGCTCAACAGCCCCGGCGGCAGCGTGCGGATCGACAACTCTCCCTTCGGTGGCCCGGTGAAGCGGGTAACCGTGGCGGTCACGTGGCGCGCGGGCGGCAACCAGCAGGAGCGGTCAGTCAGGGTGACGACCCTGGTCACGCCCGGAGGAGTAGCCCCATGAAGCCCTTTGCTTTTCGTATCGCACCGGCCCGGCGGCGCCCGCGCTGCGGCGCGACGCTGATCGAGACCCTTATCACGATGTTTATCCTATCGCTGGTGACCACCGCGATCCTGGGACTGACGGCGACCGCGACCCGGACCGCCGACCGGCGCACGCTGGAGAACAGAATGGGAGCGTACGCGCGGACCTCGCTCGACGAGATCCTGCGCGAGCTGCGCGCGGCGCAAGGGATAGCCGTCGGACAAAGCGTCGGGGGGACGAACCACACCACCAGCAGCTCCGACATCGTGTTCTGGGCGCCCCGCTACGACGCGAGCGGAACGCTCGCGAACCCGCCGGACCTCGACGCCGACCTGGTGGTGTTCCGATTCAACCCGAACACGGACCCCAACCTGAGCACGATAACGGAGACGACGGTCGTGGGCGCCGGCTCGATCCGACCATCGCGTACGGGTTATGTCATCGCCAGGCAGCTGTACGCCGGCGGCGTGAAAGGCGTCCAGTACACCTATGAGGTCCGGGAGCATTTCGTGATCGAGGCAGGCCAAAGTCAATCGACCTTCGCATTAAAAACCCAGGCGGCCACCACGCCGCTGGTTTATGTCGGCGACAGCGCCACGCCGGTCGCGACCACGAGCACCGCTCCCGCGAGCACCATAACGACTGCCGGCCCGATCGAAAACACGGGCACTGGCCCACGGTCGGTGCAGATTCTCTATACGGTGGACCCGGCGACGAACCCCGCCGGTCTGAGGCACGTGAACGGGGTGGGTGTGACGCTGGCGCTGTCGGAACGAGACGGGCGCGCGATCCCCCGGACCATCATGCTGTCCGGCAAAGCCCGGCTGCGGAACAAACGCACGTGACGACTTGCCCTTCGAAGAGGTAGTGGGTTAGGAGAACAAGGAGGCTCGCAAATGAAACGACACAAGCCGCGACGACGTGCGGGAATGGCGCTGGGCACTGTGCTGGTCCTGACCGCGCTGGTCCTGCTGACCTTTATGACAATGACGAACCTGTCCATGGCCGCGATGCGGCTCAGCGCGGGCGGGCGCGACAAGGCGATCGCGCTCTCGCTGGCCGAAGCGGGGGTCGACCATGCGGCGGCCCAGATAAAGGCCAGCGTGGATAACAACTACGCCATATACAAGCAATACCGGAATACCTGGCAGGTTACCGGCGCGGTTACCTCTTTGAGTGACGCCGACGGTCAGACGGTGGGGCAGTTCAAGCTCACGGTCGCCAACGTCCCGGGCAACGCGAACCAGGTGGATATAACCTCCACGGGGATCGCGCCCAACGGCAAGACGCGCCAGGTGCGGGCGAAAGTGGCCATTAACGGGTTGTCGCTCGTTGGCGGCGCGATGCTCAGCAACGGGGGCATCAAGATCAGAGGGAACGTGACGGTACAGACGGTTTCCGGGCCCTCAGGCGCGGCGGACATCCGTGCCAACGGCGACATCGTCGGCGGAGGTTCCGCGTTGATCGGGGGGGACGTCGCAGCGGCGGGGACCGTGGACAAGGACTTCCCCTCCGGGCAGAGCGGCGCGCCGCGTATCGACTTCCCGACAGCGGCCGACATCGCCGACATGAGGCGAAAGTGGGAGGCGGCCGCGAAGGCGGCAGGAACCATGACGGCTGCCGAGGTCCTGGCCGAAGTCAGGGCTGGCCGGCCCATCATGGGGCCGAAGTACATCTCCGGCGACATCACGCTGGACCAAGACGAAGTCCTGAGCTTCACCGGCAACGGCCCGTTCTACGTGGCCGGCTCCATCGATCTAAAATCAAAATCCAGGCTTACCAACATGTCGGACCTTGTCGTGGAAGGCGCGTTCAAGCAGCGGGCCGGTTCGGAATACGCGGCTGTTCCCGCCTTGTTGACCGATCCGCCCCCGACGCTTAACTCTCTGTCGACCGATAACCAAGCCATTGAACTTGCCGGGCATGCGACCCACGATTTCTCGGTGGTCTACGCCCTGAGAGGTGGCATCAGCGTGACCGGCAACACCACCATACGCGGCTCACTGGTGGCAGGCAGCGAGATCGAGCTTGCGATAGACGCCGGGGGAAACTACACGCATAACTATCTTAACCGATCGCTGAACGACGCCCCCTTCGTCAATCGCACCACCGTGACTTCCTGGATCGAAATGTAGGCGCGCCGTCAGCCTGCCCCTTGGAGAGGAGTTATAGACTTGTGGTCGCGCCAGAGCCAGCGCAGGGCGTCGGGCAGGATGGCGCGACCGTGGGCGTTGCTGTGGAAGCCGTTGCCGAACACGAACTTGTGGTCGTAGCCGGCAAAGGCCAGGGCTTTGGCCATCTGTTGGTTGGCGAGCGGCCAGTTGCCGTGGGCGTTGTCCAGGTCGTTGGCGCCGTCCTGGAGGAAGACGCGGATCGGCTTGGGGGGCGTCTTGCGGATCAGCGCGGGGTAGTTGTGGCCACCTTCGCGCCCGGTCTTGCCGCTGGCGATGTTGGTGAAGCTGCCGATGAAGGAGAGCGCCTTGCCGAACTGGTCCGGGCGCTCCCAGGCGACCGTCCAGGAGCAGATGCCGCCGCTGCTGAAGCCGCAGATGGCGCGGCTGGCCGGGTCGTGGCGCAGCGTGACGGTCTTCTCGACGTGGGGCAGGATCTCCTCCAGCAGGAAGCGGGCGTACTGGTCCGAGAGCGTGTCGTACTCGAACGAGCGGTTGCGCGGGCGCTCGCCGGGCTTCTGGTCCGGCAGCCGGCCCGGGTCGAGGAAGATGCCGACCGTGACCGGCATGTCCCCCCTGGCGATCAGGTTGTCGAAGACGGGGGGCACGAAGTTCTTCGCGCCGCCGCCGTCCTGGAAGACCATGACGCAGGCCGGCTCCGAGGCCTTGTACTGCGCGGGCACGTACACCCACCAGGCGCGCTCCGTGCCGGGGAAGATGGCGCTCTTCCACCGGGGCTGCTCGGTCAGGGTCCCTTTAGGCACGCCGGCCTGCTCGACGCTGTCGGGATGGACGGCGTAAACCTCCAGCTGCCTTTCCTGGCCCAGCCGCTTGCCGTCCACCTCATAGGCCCACCGCATCGCCGCGCCGTCCGGCAGGGTGACGGAGGCCACGTAGACGTCGGTGCCCTCGATCCGGGCGAGCGGCTGTTGGAACGTCCCGTCCGCCGAGACCACCCGGGGCGCCTGTTTCGCGCCCGGCGCCTCGACGGCCCACGCCACGTCGCGCCCCTCCACCTTCGCGCCCGGTCCCTTGCCGAGCGCCTCCCTGCCGAACCAGGCGCGGACCTGTTCGGCCAGCAGGGCGGCCTCGCCGCCCGCGGGTTTGTCCGCCAGCGCCATCCGCAGCGTCCCCGGCGTGAGCACGGGCACACGGCCGCCCGCCGGCTGCGCCGCGCCCCCTTCCATCACAACAGCGCCGAGGAGCAACGTGACCCCCAGCGCACCGAGCATTCTCATGTTGGTACCCCTTCATTTTAAGGATACGTCTTCGGCGGGAGAACTCCTCCGCCGTGCGTTGGACAAGGCCCCGCCGTTTCGCTTATAATGGGGCATGACCTGCCCGATGTTTCACCAGGACGAGACCCGTCCGCGCCGCCGCGGGACGCCTCTTCACGTCGCCTGTATCGCAGCGCTCGCGCTTGTTCTCGGGCGGCCGGGCGTCGCGAGCGCCGCCCCCGCAGCCGCCGCGGCCGACGAGCTGCCCCCGATCACGGTGGGCCGCCTCACCGTCGGCTGGAGCGCCGCCGGCGGCCTGTCACTCGCCTGTGACGGCGTGCCCGTCGTCCGCAAGTCCACGCTCAACATCGTCAAGCAAGGCTGGGCCGGGACGCTGCTCAGCCAGAGCACCGCGCCGCGCACGGTCACGGCCTGGGAGGATGCGCCCGGCGGCAAAACGGCCCGCGTGCGCCTGGAAAACGACAGCGCCGTTTGCGTCTACACGATAAACGCCGCGCCGGCCGGCACGGTCAGCGTGGATCTCGCCTACCGGCTGAAGCAGGACGCCCCCGCCGAGATCGAGTACGCCGCGGGCTACCTTTCCGCCCCGGTGCTCCAGGGCGCGGCGCTGACGGCCGCGACAACGGAAGGCAACCGCACGGGCCGCGTCGCCGTCGCCCCGCCCCCCGCCGGGCGCACGCAGGAGCAGAACCGGCTCGTGCCGCCCTTCAGGCAGCTCGCCTTCGACACGCGGCTCGGCCGCTTTTCCGTGTCCTTCTCCGGTAATGCACCCCCGCCGGTCCTCTTCGACGCCCGCTCGGACGCGCAGGGCTGGGCGCAGGAGTTTCCCGTCTTCTGGATGGGCGTCGGCTCGCCCGCGCAGCCGCTCACGCAGAAGGATGGCGAGCGCGTCGCCTCGTTTTCGTTCGTGTTCGGTCAACGCCCTCTCCCCCGGGCCCCCTCTCCCGAAGCTTCAGGAGAGGGGGAGAAAGAGGGAACGCGCACCGCCGACGTTCTGCCCCTGGCCGAGGCGCGCGCGCCCGTTCCGCCGCCGGCGCCGCTGGTGATCCCGCGCCCGAAGCAGATGACCGTGACGGCCAGGCCGTTCCGCATCACGGCGGGGACGCGTATCGTCGTGGCCGACGGCGCGACGGCGGAGGACAAGCAGGGCGCGGAGATCCTGCGCAAGGAGGTCCGCGACCGCTTCGGCCTGGACGTCCCCCTGGTGCGTGCCCGCGCGGCGCGCGGCGTGGTCAATGTCATCGCCGTCGGGGAGCCGGGGCGCAACGCCCTGCTCGGCCGCCTGCTGGCTGCCGAAAAGGCGGCTCCGCCGGCCAAGGCCGAGGGGTATGCCGTCGCCGTCACGCCGCGCGCCGTGCTGGTCGCCGGGCGCGACCGGCGCGGCACGCTCTGGGGCGTCCAGACGCTGATCCATCTCCTCGCCGCCGACAAAGAAGGGGTGCAGGTGCGCCCGGTCCGCATCGCGGATTGGCCGACGCTCCCCCTGCGCGCGGTCCACCTGTTCCACGGCCAGGAAGCCCTGCCGTTCCACAAAAAGCTCATCGACCGCGTGCTGATGCCGTTCAAGATGAACGCGCTGTTCCTCCAGGCCGAGCAGCTGCGCTGGGACGCCGCCCCCGCCGTCGCCCCCCCGTGGGCCGGGCGCGCCGAGCCGGGGCGCGAGGAGGTCGCCTCGGCCCGGCGGCGCGG
>JAUJNC010000070.1 GCA_030446525.1 Armatimonadaceae bacterium | reverse complement strand
TTCGACCACCGACTGCGTGGCGATGCCGGCGTGGTCCGTCCCGGGCAGGATCAGGGTGTTGCAGCCCCGCATCCGCTTCCACCGGCCCAGCGCGTCCATGATCGTGTGGTTCAGGGCGTGGCCCAGGTGCAGCGCGCCGGTGATGTTGGGCGGCGGCACCGTGATGCAGTACGGCTCCCGCCCGTCGGGCGTGGCGCGGAAGCAGCCCCGCGCCAGCCAGCGCTCGTAGACGGCGTTCTCGGTCGCCTGCGGGTCATAGGTCTTGGGCAGGTCGGCGGCGAAGCCCTGCTCGGCGGCGCCCGCGGCGCGATCGCCCTTCGTCTGTGTGTCGCTCATCTTTCTTCTCCGTGGGCAGTTCACCCACAAGCGGGTACCCGTCGGGCGCGGAAAAGACAAAACCCCGCGCCCCCGGGTTTGACGAAAACCCAAGGACGCGGGGCCTCTCGGACAGCAAAGTCGTGTCAGAGGTACGCTCCGCGCGGTACCACCTCGGTTCGGGGGGAGCTTCCCCCGCCCTCTTTCCGCGCTAACGGGCGGACCCGGCGCGCTCTAATCGAGACGGATGGCTCGTTAGCCTCCCTCTCTTTCTGCGCGAGGCTCAGGGGCGACGTTCGGCAGGCGCGGGTTCTGCAAAGGCTCTCAGCCGGTGACCCTTGCTCTCTGGCACTCCCCGGAAGTACTGCCTACTCTTCCCCGTCTTCGCCAATGAAACTGCTTTATGGCACCAGTATATCTGCTAAGAAACCACCTTGTCAAGACCGGTCTTGACAAGCATTTGTCCCAAAGAAGGCGTCTAAACCCTTCGACACCCTGACGTGGCACGGCGGCGTGACCCGCGTTACCGGTCACGCCGCCGACGCCTGTTACTCAAGGCTGCACAGCCTGGTGCGCCCCCACCGCGTAGCGCATGTCCGGTGAGAGCCGGGTGCCGTAGTAATCCTGCATACCGGGATGGACGCCAAAGAGCCTCAGGGAGTCCAGCCCGGCGCCCGAGAGCGGCGAGGTCGGCCGCAATCGGTACGCGTCCAGAGCGGGCAAAAGGGCGGCATCGTTGAAGGTTTGGCCCCGGCCGGGGCCGGTTAACTGCGGATCCACGCTCGAACCCAGGAACACGCCGTTCAAAAACTCTTGTCCGGTGAAGTGACGCCACGTTTTGAAACTGCGGTAGGTTGTGCCCGCGAAGTCGATGACAAAGGCGTCACCGGAGGAGAAGTAGTTGTTCCCCTGGAAAAACACCCCTTCCCCGCCGGGGCAATCCACCAACCCGAGGCCGCCGGCTGTTTGAAAAATGTTGTTGCGAACGAACACGTTCTCTGTCGAGCCGCGGATAAGCAGCGCCGGTGGGTTTCCCTCGGCGTGTTCCGGGCCAACAAACACCGTGTTGTTGTAGATTTGGGTGTCGCGGACCGTACCGTAAAGGGAGATGGCCCCATAGCCGTTTTTTCGCCCATCATTTTCACTGATGTTGTAGCGGACCACATTGCCCGCAAAGTTGTCATCGCCCGGGATGTGGCACAGCAGGTACCCTGCGCCGTCGTTGCCGTGCGAGTAGTTGTACTGCATCACCGAGTTGGACACATTCCGGTCAAAGTCGAAGCCGCCGCCGTCCGCCGGGCCGTTGGTGCGGTTGTTGTACGACTCGTTGTGCTGGATGATGACGTCGGTCGAATCATACGCCCATATGCCAACGCCCCCCTCATTCGCGTCGCACAGGGAGCCGTTGTCGTGGGCAACACAGCGTTCAATCACACCGTGGTTCACGCTTCCCAGGACGATACCACTGCCGGTGTTCGTTGGCCATCCCGGTAAACCCGGGTTGTCGTACGCCTTCGTGTACCCGACATAAACCTTTTCATGTACGTTTGGCGTCTCTGCGTAGGTAATAAGGCCAGCGAGCGCATTGTCGTGCAGCAGAGTGCGTGTAACCCGCACATCGCGGTAACCACTCTGCCCGTTCCACGCACCTATCGTGATCCCGAACTTGCCGAACCCGCTCACCTCGACGTTGTCGATACGAACGAACGAGAGTTTCACATCACCGGGCAGGTCGTTGTAGAAAAGGATCCCGTCGGCGCCATTCGTCGTGCGTTCCTGACCGACAAATCGGAGGTTCGTGATCCGGATGCCGCCACAGTTATACGCAACGAGCCCATTACCGGCGCCGCCGTGGATGGTTGCGCGCCCCGCGCCATAAGAACCCACCGTTAAGGGGTTGGTCGGCGTAGCCTTGTCATTCGCGTCCAGATAGATCACGCCTTTGAAGGCAGCGCCGCCCTGGAAGAAGACGCGGTCACCGGGGGCAAAGTTGACCTGGTTCACTCTGGCTATGCTTTTCCACGCCGACGCGGGCGAGGTGCCTTTGTTGCTGTCAAATCCTGACGGACTGACGTAGTAGTCCCTTGGCTGCCCTTCGGCCGGGACAAACAGGCACAACGCCAGCATCGCTGCGGTCAACGAGAATCCCTTTTGCATTCACTTTTTCCTTTCATGCCGACACACGAGTTGGTCGTGCCACGAAAGGGACCCATTTTCACAATATAATTATCAGGTTGAGGGGCTGGATGCTTGCCGGGGGATCGGATTCACTTGGCGATGAACTGGGTATGATTGATTTCACGCTCTACGGATCAGACGACGTGCGGCCCGGAACTCTGCCGACGAACCATTTGCAGAGAACCGGCGGGGCAACAATAACGGAATGCGGGTGATCGACAGACATCGAGAGGAAGACAGAGTCGAGGAATCACCTCAGGCAGTACCAGAACGCTCCCTGAAGCGATACTCCGCACGTGTCATCCTGTTCTATTGCAGTTTCTTTCTCCTGCTCTCCAGCGGCAGGATCGACAGCATCGATCCGAAGGCACAGCTGCAGGCGGCCCTGCTGCTGGTACACACGGGAAGGCTGGTGACGGAGGAGTCGCCGATGCCGATGTGGCCGAACCTGTGGGTGCCGGACGGGAAGGGGCAGTACTTCCAGGCGCATGATCTCGGCGGGGTCGTGTTCATGCTCCCCGCCGCCTGGCTCGGCTCGAAGGTGACGAAGCAGCCGGCAGCCTCCCAGATAAAGGAGCCGCCCTGGGTCAGCCGCTTCGGGGTCGCGCTCAGCTACACCCTGTTCGCCGCCGCGGGATGCTGGTTCCTGTTCCGGCTGTTTGCCCTCCTGTACCCGCCGAGGGCGGCGTTTCTGCTGAGTCTGGCGTTTGCAACCACCACCATCTTCTGGGCCTACACAAAAAGCGCCTACGATGTCCTGGGAGCGTGCGTTGGCGTCTGCATGCTGCTCCGCTACTGTGCGGGGGCACTGCGTGCCGACGGAGCCCGCGCAGGGGACGCCGTGAAGATCGGCCTTTCTTTCGTGGTGGCGTGCTCGTTCCGTTATTCGCTGGCGCCGTTCCTTCTGGTCGGTGTTCTCGGGGTGCTCTACCGGCTGCAGCGGAAGATGGGCTGGCGGCCCGCCCTTTACTGCCTCGGGGCCATCGGCGTGGTGATCCTCCCGAGCATGCTTTACAATCTCGTGCGCACGGGTTCGCCGATACGCACGGGGGCGACGGGGCTTTCCTCGCCGTTTGCGGCCCTGCAGGGTAGTATGGCGGCGGGGTCCTATGGGCTTTTGTTGTCGCCCAACCGTGGCCTCTTTGTGTTCGCGCCCGTGTTTCTTCTGTTGCTCCTGCTGCCGTTCGCCTGGAGGACCCTGGCCCCGGCTGTCCGTCAACTCGTGGTATACTTCGGGGTAGGTGCGCTTGCCTACACGCTGACGATCGCGAAGATGGACTTGTGGTTTGCCATCGGCGGCTGGGGACCGCGGTACCTGGTCCCGATCCTTCCCATCCTGTTTCTCGGCGTGGCCGCCATCCTGGTGCGGTACTGGCAAAGCCACAGAAGGCCGCTTGTCACCCTGATCTGCGTGTCCGCCCTGCTCAACGGCGCGCTGATGCTGGTCAACCGCCAGCCCGGTTTCCTCTCGTGGTCCGCGGGCGCTGGATCCGCAATGCCGTTCAGACAGCAGATGGCGACCTGGGACGGCCTGCTCCTGGGGCTGCGGGGACAACCGCTTCCCGCCCTACCCGAGGTTCAGGCAGATCCGATCTCGCAATCTGGGCCGCAATTTTCCCGACCTCTGGGTGGTTCGCCCGATGGAATATTCCCTGCCGGGGCGGCATGGCGGCGTCGGCACTGGCGTTGCTGTGTACGATGATCTGGTGCCTGCGTGGCAGGCCGATGAGGGACGAGAACAAGACACGAGGTAACATCGCGCCCCTGGTAGAAGGCTGACCTTTTCTGGTATGAATGCGGAATTGCTATATTTATGGTGGCACTGGCCCGTTTATGACGTGGTAACGATGCGGCAAGGATAAACCGAAAAAAGTACCAGTACTATGGGAGCTGGTGCGCGGTGTCGGGAAAGGAGGAGAGAACACAGGCATGTCGTTTCTGCGTCAAGATTCGGTCCGACCGGCGGGCGGGCGCACTGATGTCTGGTTGCCGCGTGGGCTGGCGGCAGCGGCATGATCGCGTTGCTCACTACCATAGCTGGTGGGGCGGCGCGGCAGGGCGCTCTCTCCTCGCCGTGGTTGGCGCTGGCCCTCGGGGCGGCCGTAAGCTTGGTAGTGGCGCAGCTCGCTGGGAGCCTGGCCGGTTTACCGCGGCGCGCCATCGTCCTGCCCCCCCCCTCCCCGCGGATTGATCATTGCTGATGTGTTCGTCACCGCGTTCAAGGAGCCATACGCCCTGATCGAGCGGGCGCTGGCGGCGGCGCGCAGGCCCTGGGCGGCGAGTACCGTACCTGGCTGCTCGACGACGGCGCTGGACCCGGCGCGGCCCGTCTGGCGGAGCGCCTGGGGGCCGGGCACCAGACGCGCACCGAGCGCACCGATGCTAAAGCCGGTAATGTAAACGCCGCGTTACCCCGCACCACCGGGGACGTGATCGCCATCTTTGATATTGACCATGTGCCGACACCGACTTTTTGGAACGCACGGTGGGCTACTTCGCCGATCCGGCGGTCGGCTTCGTACAGGCTCGCGGTCACGTTCAGCAACCGAAAGTGGGAGAGCTGGGTGGCGCAGGCGGCGGCGGTGGAAACCAGTCGGCATACTTTTGCCAACTGGCCTCGATCGGGATGGACGCCATCGGCGGCGTGACGACGATGGGCAGCAACGCGCCGATCCGGCGAAGGCACTCGCCGCCATCGGCGGCTATCAGTCGGGCTGGCTGGAAGACCTGGCAACGTCCATCACGCTGCATGCGGCGGCCGCGCCTGTCTACGTTGCCGAGCCCTCGCGCCGGGTCTGGCCCTCTGCCACGATCGTCGCCTGGTTCACCCAACAGGCGAAATGGGCGCGCGGCGTGTTCGAGCTACTGCTGACGCTTTACCCGCGCCTTTTTGCGCGCCTGACCTGGGGACAGCGGCTATGCTACATGATCCGGATGACCAAGTACTGGATCCCAGTCCCGTCGTTTGCATCCACCTTTTTGTCACGCTGGCTCTGCTGATCGGCGGCGGCGGCATCGCGCGGGCAGGTTTCCAGCAGTACCTGATCCATCTCACGCCGTTAGCGCTGTTGGACGTGCTCATACGAAAGGCGGCTATGTCGGCATGGGGACATCCGTCCGCGTCCACCACGTCCCCCTGGCGGGCCGTGGCGCTCGTTTATTTCAGGCTGGCCCGTTTACACGCTGGCATGGATGATGGCCGTGCTTCGCCTGCCGCTTGCCTTCCGCCCCACCCCGAAAAGCGCGGACGGCAGCCTGAACCCGATCTGGATATCTACCCAGGTGGCGCGGTGCCACTGCTCGCCGGCGGTGTGTCCTCCTGGCTCGCCCGGGGAAAGGGGTACCGAATTCCCGTGCTGCTCGGCTTTGCGACTGTCGAGCGCACTTCAACTGTTGGTGCTCTGCCAGCGACTGCGCCCACAGCGGCTCAAAGGTCTGCTTGCCGACGCTCCCGGTCAACAAAACAGCTGGCTGTTCCCCTTCACGAGCAGCGGCGGGGTGACCTTGATTGACCACCACCGTCTCGCACGACACGAATGCCTGACCACATGCGACTATTACAGCAACTGGATCACGCTGCAGAAGCGCTCAAGGATACATTCCACCCGGAGGCGCTCTGGTGGCTGTGCCTTCTCGCTCTCTGTATCTCGCAATCACAAGTTTGCTCGCCTCACGGAAGCTGATGTGGAATGACGAAGAACCACACGTTTTACATCTCCCGGCTTTCCAACCTTTCCGACGTCTGGTCCGCTCTTCTGACGGGAGCGGAGCAGCTTCCCCCCTTTTCTATGTGGTCACTGCGTACATCGCTGGCGTTGTTCGGCGTCAACAACCTGTCGATCCGGTTGCCGGGAGGTGCTCGGCTTCTGGGTGATGTGCCTGTGCCTGTTCCTGTTCGTCTCCCGACGCTCGGCGCTCTACGGTTTTGTGGCGATGCTGTTTCCTCTGGTGACAGGCGCCTACTACTACGCGTACGAGGCGAGGCCCTATGGGATCGTCCTCGGCTTCAGCCTGGTCTGCTGGCAGTCGGCGGTCGCGGGATACCACCGCAGGCTATCGCTGCTGTCTGTTGAGTCTTGCGGGGCGCTCTCGAATCACTACTACGCGCTTTTTGCTGCTCCCTCTGGCTTTGGGCGGGCGGTTCGTTCGCTTTCTCTGCGGCGCCTGGACCTGCCCGTGTGGGCGGCGCTTGGCCTGGCCGTGACCCCTGTTTTTGTTCCTGCCGGTGATTGAGCGAGTGAAGCTACTCTCGCCGCTTTTTGGTCACCGCCCCAATGGAGGCAGATACCTGATTTTATAATTCTCTGCTGATGCAGGCCGTGCCCCCTCGTGGCGACGCTGCTGTAGCAGCGGTCTGCCGATGGGTCGTCCGACCAGCCCTGAGGACCGGCGGGAAGGGGCCCCGGCCGACGCCTCGCCTGCATGAGATCGCCGCTGCCTTTGGGTTCGTGGCGATCCCCGTGGCAATCTCTTGGCCAAGCTGGTGACCAACGCGTTCGTGGATCGCTATGCCATGCCCGCCGTGATCGGCTTCAACATTCTGATCGCCTTTGCCGCTTACCGATTACTGGAGGGCCGGGCGATCCCCTCAGGAGTCGCCTGGTGCTTTTTCTGGGCGGCTGGTTCAAAGTACTCGCGGTCCGGAAGCTTTCAGCTGCGACTACGGTCTCTTGGAACCAGGCTCGCACGCCTTCCTTCAGTCCGAGAGCGAAAACGCTTACCTATTGTGGCTTCGGATCCGCCGCATTCGCTCTGCTGGCGTACGCGCCGCCGGATATCTCTTCGCGTGTCATTGTACCTTGCCGATCCCGGAGCGTCCGCTTCGCCATCTCCTGGCCACAACGAGTGTCGACAGGGCATGCTCGACCTGATAAGCCGTGGTTCCGTTTAGAAGTAGGAAGAATATGCCCCCTATATCGCTTCCCACCGGCGATTCTTAGTCTGCAGAGACATCGGATGGTTGAATTGGTTGAATTCCTACTGGTGAAAGCAGACAATAAACGGATCAATTGAGGCGGAATGGAGACTATCTTCTCTTCTGGTGAGCCCTCAAGACGCATCCGAAGGTCCCCGTTCGGACCGCAGCGCCGGAACCGCCATCCCATCCAACCGGGGGATGCAAGACGCCACACAGCCGTTGACCGATGATTCTTTATAATGAGGGCAGGTCACCCGTAGTGCCGCGCGTCGTAACAAAAACAAGAGGGTTGCTATCCACAGGCTTCAGGAGCGAGACAGGCCTTCTGCTTGTCTTGCTCGCCCTGAATACTCAGTTGGCTTCCCGGTTACGTGGCCCTATCGATCTGCGGTGGGATGGCGGCGTTTACCTATACGCAGGAACCTCCTGGCAGAGGTAAAGGGTACAGGCTGCTGAATGAGCCCGGAATATCGACGCTACCCAGTACCCCCGCTGCTGCCCGCCTTCGTTGCCGCGCATCAACGTTCTGGGGACAAATGATCCCCTTGTCGTGGGCCGCTGGCTGCGACGCTCTCTTTCTTTTCGATCTTTGTTATTTACATCACCAGCATCTATTTCGTAGGCAAAAAGTTACCTGCCGTTCCGGTACGCCTTTCTTGCAACGGTAGTCTGTCTTTTTTAATGTTCAAACTATTTTTGTCGATTTATTGCTTTCGGAGATTCCCTTTGCGCTCGCCACGACTTTGTTCGTCTTATGCAACAAAAACAACGGCAGGCGAATCCTATCGCCTGGCAGCTCTTTCGCGATATGCCGCGGCCATTGCGAACCGCCGGGATCGCCGTGCTCTGTGGATTGGAAAGCCTTTTGAAAGGAATGGAAGCAGGCGGCCATCAAGCTGGCCATTCCTCCTTCCCATTCTCGGTGGCGGTCCCCATCCCACTTCATCGAATCCGGACCACGGTACAGCCATCCTGCTTACGCCTACCAGCGCGCGGATTACCTGTATTGCAGCGTAAGTTATGCCAAAAATGTCTTGCTGCAGAGCCTTTCATGCCTAGTGGAGCTACCTTCACGTTCCGGGAGACATTTGCCATCGTTTCTTACGCAACCTGACACAAATGCCGGCCAGCCTGGCAGAAGCTGTCAGCGTGAAAAGAACGGTTACCTGGGACTGCCATGGTTAGTGTTGAGCAAAAGGCTGCCGTTTACCCTGGGGGCCCCCGTGGCCCGTGAACGTTGTTCTGTTTATGCTTGGCTGCCTTATTCTTGGCGGAGATGGGGCTTCAACTGGCAAAGGCGACAAGGAATCATCGCTTTTACATCTTGTTCTCTTTGGCGGTCGTATGTCTTACGCCCTGGCCAGAACAGTTTAACCGTTACCTGAGCCGTTGGCGCCCCTTCCTGGCCTGTCCTTGTTCAGTCGCTCTCCAGCCCTCCGGAATGGTCAATAAAAACTCTGCCTGCAGGTGGAAAGCTGCCGGTCTGGTTTTCACCGCCTCGATACCGCTCCTCATTTTCCTGCAACAGTCGCTCGCCCTTTCTCGGTCTACACAAGATGGCATCAGGAGGTGGCTTATAACGACCGGAACGGCAGAAAGATCGCGTACCGTCTGTTCTTTTACCACGATTCGCACCGGGCTCTGGATACAGCACTGGACTGGCTGAAGCTGCAAGCAAAGCCGGGTGATATTATTGGCATCATCGATGCCGCATTGAGTTTATCTCCGGACGGGGCTTAAAGCGGTCTGTGCCTCCCTTCGAAGCAAATCTCCGTCAAAGCCCAACACCTGCTCGACTCGGTGCGGTGCATTATCTTATCCTGGATCTAGGTCTTGCTTTGGATACCAGGAGATATACTCCGCCCTGGTACAGAATTCGCCGGATCGGTGGAAGCAGGTTTACTCTGATTCGGTTCTGGCGGAGACCGGCCTGGGAGGACAGATTCGAGATTTACCAGCGTGTTGATCCACCGACGCCCTGATCCCACGGCAAGCCCGGACCACATCAGGCTGACGGAAGAGCGCAGGTGAGACAGAGAAACGGCATGTCCGGGATAGCCAGTACGATCGTACGATCACGCCAGGTATCTGCATCGCGTTTCCATGAGGCGAGTACCCCCCTGTTCGTCTGGGGGGCCTGGACGCTGATGCTGGCGGCCGCGCTGGCTTTCGTCGCCAACTACGGGAACAACGTTCCCTCCTGGGACGACTGGGACATGAATCCCGACGCTGACGGTCAGCAGCCCGTCACCACCACCTGGCTCTGGTCGCAGCACAACGAACACCGCATCCCCGTGCCCCGGCTCATTTCTGGGGCTGAACCGAGTCACCGGTATTGACTTCCGTGCGGATGTACTTTAACGTCCTGGCTGCCAGGCGGGGCGCTGGCGACGATCCTGGCTGCAAAACGCCTGCGTGGCGGCTGAGCTATTCGGACGCGTTCTTCCCTCTGCTCCTCCTCAATTGGGGACACGGCCTGAACTTCCTATGGAGTTCGTCACTCGGATTCTGTACATCGACGGTTCTCGCAGGCGTCGTGCTCCTCATCATTGTACAAAGCGGCGCTCAACTCCGATTAGGGCCCGCGGTGGCGACGGGAATCTGCCTCGTTCTGCTGGCCATGTGCGGCGCGCACGGTGTGGCGTTGGTGCCCGCTCTGGCGCTCTGGCTGGGCGGTTCGGTGGTTCTCCGCCGGTGTTCTGGGGGACCCGACGCGAAGCGGGACAGCCTCATAATGGGCATAGCATCATTGGCGCTCCTGCTTGTCGTACTTTATTTTGTCGGCTATGAAAAGGTGCCTTACCATCCATCCAGCCCGCGTCTAAGGGCGACCCTGATGACGAGCATCCAGTTTTTGACCATGGGTTTTGGCCCGGCAGTCAGGGCTGTGTGGCCGTTTTCCGGGCTGGGAGTGTTCTGTCTATTGCTGCTCAGCGCGGCAGTGCTCGCGATCGTCGTGCGGAACCAACCTCGGGAACGGAACCGCGCCCTAGGGCTTCTCTTGTTCCTGGGCGCCATGGCCTCTCTCGCCCTGGGCCTCGGGTTGGGGCGCGATGGGTTCGAACCGCGCTATATCACTTTATCCGTCCCGGTATGGTGCTGCGTTTATTTCGTCTGGGAATTGTATGGTCATCGGAAAATCAACTTTTCCGTACGGATGCTGTTGCTCCTCATTACCTGTCTTACGTTATGGCCCAACACCCAATTCGGCCTTGCCTACGCGAGGGACCTGCGCGCCCGGCTGGGATCCTTCGAGCGGGACATGGCAGCCGGCATGCCGAGCTATAAACTCATCAATCGTTACGGAGCGTATCTTCATCCGCACCATGACATTCCCGATGATTACATGCCCATGCTGCACCGTGCCGGCGTCGGAAAGTTCCGCTTTTTGCGAGAGAACCCTGCCTTTCATGAGGTCTCGGTTCCGCTTGTGCCAAGCGACTTGAACCAGGTGCGGTGGGAGAAGGGAACCGCTTACGGGACCGGAAACTATCCGTTCCTGGTGTTTACTTTGCCGGAAAACCGATATGTGTGTGGCATCCGCCTTAAATATTCCTATCGGAACAAAGAGGGTACCGCTCCCTACGTTTCCATCTACTGGAAAGGCGGAGATCAAGACGACTTCACCCAAGACCAGTTCTGGAAGTATTCCCCGACGGGGGACCGGGCCAATTGGGAACGAGGGACGTGGGCACGGTTAACGGAGCCGGAAAGCACCATGACGGTCTGGGTCTGTGACACCGTGAAACAGCTCCGCATTCATCCCGATTTCAAACCAGGCGTTTTTACGATTTCGGAACTCGTGTTGCTGGTGCCCGGCAGTCACACGGAGGCGGCAGCTAATGAAACCGGCTTTGGGCACTGACCGGGATAGGGCAGAGGCAGCCATGCCCGCGCAGCTGTCCCCCGATGTCCCCGTCTCCGTTGTGGTGGCCACGCTCGATCGGCCGGGCGATCTGCGCGAATGCCTGCGCTGTCTGACGGCC
Source organism: Armatimonadaceae bacterium (assembly GCA_030446525.1). Next base: position 9,348 of record JAUJNC010000070.1, on the reverse strand, counting down.
CAGATGTCGCCGCGGCCTGTCGAGATCATTGTTGTCGATAACCATCCCGCCTCGGGCCTGACTCCTCCGGTGGTCGCCGAGTTCCCGGATGTGGCGCTGGTGAGCGAGCGGCGCACGGGGCTGGCCTATGCGCGCAACAAAGGCTTCACCACCAGCAAGGGCGACATCGTTGTCGCTACCGATGACGATGTGACGATGCCGGGCGACTGGCTGGAAAAACTGGTCGCGCCCTTCCTTCGACCCGACGTTATGATCGTGACGGGTAATGTCTTGCCGCGGGAACTCGAAACAAAGGCGCAGCGCCTGTTTGAGGCCTACGGTGGACTCGGGCGTGGTTCTGACCGGAAGATCGCGGACAGAGATTGGTTCCGTCAGTTTAGAACCGCGGTGCCAACCTGGGACCTTGGCGCAACGGCCAACGCGGCTTTTCGCGCCGCCATATTCCACCATCCCCAGATCGGGCTGATGGATGAGGCGCTTGGTCCCGGCATGCCGTCGGGCGTTGGCGAGGACACCTACCTTTTTTACAAAGTGCTCAAGGCCGGCTCCACCTTCGTGTCTGAGCCGGCGGCGTATGTCTGGCACAGGCCCCGCGCTGACATGCCGGCTCTGGGACGGGAGGGCTACCAGGATAGGAAGGGCCGGGTGGGCGACCGGGGGACGGCCCTGGGTCCGCGATAACGATCTGCGGGCGCTGGTGCATTTGGGGATCCACTGCCAGGGCGCATCTCTGGCGGATCACGAAGCGGTTGTGTGGCAGGAGGATGCCATCTCGTCGTCGCTGATCCTGCTGGAAATCGCGGGCAACTTAGCCGGGCCGTGGTCTTTATGGGAGTCGCGCCGTCGCGTGGCGCGCGAAGGTCAGTAGCGACCCTTATGTTCCGATCTCACAACGCCCGGTCACCGTGCAGGAACTGCGGCGAGTTGACCCAGAACAGTGCTTTCTGGAGCATAGCCAGTGGACTGCTCTTCACGATCGTATCCGTGGCCGCTGGGCTCTTGGCGACGCCCTGGCTTTTGCGCTGGCTGGGTTCCGAGCGTTTGGGAGCCTACAAGGTCTTAACGGATTGGATGGGGTACCTGGCGCTCTTTGAGCTGGGGCTGAGCGGCGCGCTGATGGCGCGTCTGGCCCCGCAGATCGGTCGGGGCGACGCATCCACGGTGCGCAGCCTGCTGACAGCCGGCCTGCACACGTACGTGCGCGTGACGCTTGCCATGCTCGCCGGCGGTATCGGATTGGTAATCGCGCTGCCACATGTGGTGTCGCTCAAAGCCTCAGGCCCCCAGGAACTCCGAACCGCGGGGCTGATCGCTCTGTTGCCGGTTCTCCTGACGCCCTTGTTGGTTTTCCGTTCCCTGGCCGAGGCGCGGCAGCGGAACTACCTTTGGAGCCTGCTGATGGCCCTGCAGTCCCTGCTAACGACCGGGCTGTGCCTGGCGGCCGCCCGGGCCGGGTGGGGGCTGGTCGGGCAAAGTCTGGCCGCTGCTCTGGCTCAGATCCCTATCCTGCTGATACTCCTGTGGGATGGCACGCGCGCCTACGGGAAGATATGGTCCGCTTCCCCCGACCCGGCGGCCAGCAAAGCGCTGTGGGCGTTAAGCTGGCCGACGTTTATCCATAGCCTGACGGACCGGATCGGGCTGGTCAGCGATAACGTGATCATCGGCTGGCTGCTGGGGCCGGCGGCCGTCGTACCGTTTTACCTCACCCAGCAGCTGGCCGCTCTGGCCCAGTTCCAGCTGAGAGGGCTGGGCAATGCGACCTGGGCCGGGCTGGTCGAGCTGCACGCGCAGGGGCAGGGCGCACGATTCGGACGGCGTTTCCTGGAACTTACCGGCACCGTGAGCGGCCTGGGGGCGGCGGTTTTGGGGCCGATCGCCGCGTATAATCACCACTTCGTTCGGCAGTGGGTAGGCCCTGCCGCGTACGGGGGCGAGGCGGTGACCGTGATCGCTTGTGTCAACGCCTGGTTCTGGGCCCTGTTTACCTTGTGGGGCTGGCCGCTGCTGGGAACGGGCCACATCGGTCTCTGGGTGCCTTATGCCGTGGCGTTCACCATTGTCAACGTCACGGTCAGTGTTCTCGGGACGCTCGCACTGGGTCTGGCCGGTCCGCTCGGGGGAACGCTGGCAGGATTCCTGCTGGTTAACGCGTGGGCCCTGCCGCGGATCCTTCAGCGGATTTTCGGGCTGTCGCCCGCCATGATCTGGCGGACCGCGCTGGCCCCGCTGACGTGCGGCCTGCTCTACGCGGCCGTCTTGTGGATCGTCGCGCGCACCCACACGCCCCGGGGCTGGCCGGGGCTGGCTTTGGAGATGGGCGCGGCAGTGCTGGGCGGGCTGGCCCTATGGTGGACACTGAGCCTGAGCGGGGATGCGCGGGCACAATGGCGATACCGGTTCAGGAGCGTGTTGGGCGCGAATTAGCCGCGTTTGTATTCATACCGTCTGCTCCGTTGATACGCCTGTAAGGATGCTTGAAAATGTTGGAAAAACCGCTGGTCTCTGTGGTTATGCCCTGTCTGAATGAGGAGGAGGCGATAGGAGATTGCATCGACAAGATTCAGAAAACGTTTGCCGAAGCCAAAATCGACGGCGAGATCATCGTCTGCGACAACGGATCGACGGATAACTCGGTGGCGATAGCCGAAAGCCGGGGCGTGCGCGTCGTCCATCAGTCCCTGCGTGGCTACGGGAACGCTTACCTGAAAGGGTTTGACAGTGCGCGGGGATCGTACCTGATCATGGGTGACGCAGACGACACCTATGACTTCGGCCTCATTCCCGTGCTCCTCGATAAGCTCACCGCCGAAGGGTACGATTTTGTCACCGGCAGCCGCTACCTGGGAGGCGGGGACAAGTTCATCTCTTTCTCCCATCGCTTCTTCGGCAATCCGGCGCTCACCGCTTTCTTGAACGCGCTCTTCGGGACGGCGTATACGGACGTGTATTGCGGGTTCCGAGGGTTCAGCCGCAGAGCGTACGACCTCATCCGGCCCGTCAGTCCGGGCATGGAGTTCAACCTGGAGCTAGCCATCAACGCCGGATTGGCCGGTCTGAAAACGACGGAGGTTCCCATCCAGCTGCATCCGCGCAAGGGGACGTCCAAGCTAAGAACGATCCGGGACGGGTGGCGGAGTCTGCGGATGATGTTGCTGTACTGCCCCGACAAAGTGTTCCTGTGGCCCGGCGCGCTTCTTTTGACAGTCGGCCTGTTGATCCACCTCGTCCTGCTGCTGGGGGTCGCTCAGTGGGCGGGGCGACCGGCGGGCGCCGTGACGGGGGTATTCGCCACGATCTTCAGCGTCGTCGGCTTTGAAACCTTGAGCCTGGGCTTGCACGCCAAGAGTTACTCCTGGAGCCGCCGCTTTGACAAAGGTAATCCGGCCATTGAAAAGTTCTACAAGTACTTCAAACTGGAAACCGGCCTCCTGCTGGGGGCGGGAACGCTCCTGATCGGCGCCGTGATCTTGATCTGGCTGGTGGCCCAATGGCTGCGGTCCCATCTGATGCCGCTGCCGCATCCGGAGTGGGCTTCTTTGGCGGCGACCTTGATCATCATCGGCTTCGGCACCGTGTTCTCGTCCTTGTTCATCTCGGCCATGTCGGTGAACAACCCGGACCGATGATCCGGCGAATACGACGATAGCGATGAGAGGACCACGAAACATGCGGGAGACACACGTAAGTACTTTAGACGCCGTACGGCCGGACGCCGCCCCCTTCGCGGATCTCGACGCGATCGCGGCACGCGAGCGTGCCGCGGACCGGTACTGGTCGTCCCAGGATCCCATCAACGAGCTGCGGCTCTGGTGGCGTGCGCAGACCGTCCGCCACCTGTTCCATCTGCTCCCGGGCGAGAGCATCCTGGAGCTGGCATGCGGCTCCGGCAGACTTACCCGGGCGCTGGTCCGCGCCACGCGTGGGGAGTGTCCGATCACGGCGGCTACTTTCTCTTTCTCACCGCAAGGGGAAGCGCTGGCGCCGCTCCCCCCCGAAGTAGAGGTGGTACGCCTCCATAACCTTCCCGGCGAGCTGAGCGGTCGGTCCTTCGACTACGTCGTCGCCAGCAACTCGCTCGACCTGAACAACGCCGCCCGGCTGCTCCAGGAAGCGCAGCACCTGCTGCGCCCCGGCGGGCGGCTGCTGTTCTTCGAGACCAACCCCTGGAACCCGGTCTTCCAGCTGCGGCGGTGGCTGAGCCGCTGGCTCCCCTTCCTGCGGCGAGGCGACGAGCGCGCGCTGCCCAACCAGGCCCAGCTCTACGAGCTGCTGTCCGAGCTGGGGTTCGTGCGCATCGCGGCGACCTGCTATGACTTCCTCTACCCGCCGATCCCCCGCTGGCTCATGCTGGTCGCCCGCAACCTGAGCTTGATCCTGGAAAACACGGCCGGCGTGCGCAACCTGGCCGGCACGATCCTGCTCCACGCCCAGAAGCCCCCCCGCGACCTGCCCCGCCCGGCCGTGCGCATGACGGAGCACCGGGCCCTGCACGACGCCGTGTCCGTGGTCGTCCCCTGCCACAACGAGGAGATGAACGTCGGGCCGCTGGTCGAGGGCCTGCTCCAGCACTACGACGAGTACATCCACGAGCTCGTCCTTGTGGACGATAACAGCACCGACCGGACCCGCCGGGTGATGGAGGAGCTGGCCCGAAAGGAGCCGCGGGTGCGCCCCGTGTTCCGCACGCCGCCCAACGGGGTGGGCCGGGCGCTGCGCGACGGGCTGCGCGCCGCCGGCGGCCGCTACGTCCTGCTGATGGACTGCGACTTCCTGCACATCCTGCCCGAGCTGCGCGAGATGTTCGACGCGGCCGCCCGGGGTGACGAGGTGGTTCTGGGCAGCCGGTTCTCGCGCGAAAGCGTGCTGATCAACTACCCGCTGCGCAAGATCCTCTTCAACCGGACCTTCCACACGCTGGCGAGTCTTTTGTTCCGCCGCCGCCTGCGCGACCTGACCAACAACCTCAAGCTGCTGAAACGGGAGGTGGTGGACAACCTGGATCTGGAGGCGCCCTGGTTCGCCGCCAACGCCGAAACCGGTCTGAAGCCGCTTTTGATGGGGTACCGCGTGGGCGTGGTCCCGATCTCGTGGATCAACCGCACCCCCGACATGGGGCAGTCGAGCTTCTCGCTGCTGACGAACGGCGGGGGCTATGCCAAGATCCTCGCCTCGCTGGCCTGGCGCACCCGCTTCGGGTCGCGCCGCCTGCCCGGACGATCCGGACAGCCCGATCCCGGCGAGGGGGGGCTGTGCTAAAGGTGTAGCACGACGCGGCCGGCTTCCACGGTCACGGGGTAGGTGTCCACGCTGGGGTCCTCCTGCGGCGGCTCGACGCTGACCTCGTAGGCGCGCACGCGCACCTTGTGCGGGTTGAAGATCGAGCGGCCCGTCAGGAGGTCGAATTCCCAGCCGTGCCAGGGGCAGCGCAGTATCTCCCCTTCGCGCCCCCAAAGGTACTCCCCCGGCGCGGACGGCAGCGTCGTCCCCTTGACGCTCCCCCGGCACAGCGGCGCGCCCTGGTGCGGGCAGCTGTTCTTCAGGGCGTAGTAGGTCCCGTGGACGTTGAACACGCCCACCGAGATGCCGTTTATGTCGACGATCTTGCGCTGCCCCGGGGGTATCTCCGCCACCGTCCCGACGATGTGTTTCGCCATCATCGCCCCTTTACAGCCCGTACCACGCGCGGGCGTTGGCCTCGAAGATGCGCGTGTGGACCGCCTCGGGGAGCCTGGGCAAGGCGCGGGCGGGCGAGAAGTCCCAGTGCGGGTAGTCGGATGAGAACATCAGCAGGTGCTCGGCGTCCATCAGCTCCAGCATCTGCAGCAGCTTCTTGTCGTCGTCAGGCTGCTCGATCGGCTGCGAGGTGAGGCGGACGTGGTCCCGCAGATACTCCGACGGCCGCCGCCGGACCCAGGGGACCTCGGTCCGGAGCGCCTTCCACTCGGCGTCGAGCCGCCACATCAGGCCCGGCAGCCAGGCGCTCCCGCCCTCGACCAGCACGACCCGGAAGTTCGGGTACCTCTCGAACACGCCCTCGGTGAGGAACGACACCAGGTGCGCCTGGAAGGCGAGCGACAGGCAGGTGTGCCACTCGATGTAGTGGGTCGGGTAGCCCGGCGACGGCTGGATGTTGATGCCCATGCCGTCCGTGCCGGGGTGGATCGCGAACGGCAGGTTGTGCCGCGCGCACGCCTCGTAGATCGGGTAGTACTGGCGCTGGCCGAACGGCGCGCGCGCGCCGCTGTCGGTCATGACCTGGACGAAGTGCGGGTGGCCCGCCCAGCGCTCGACCTCGCGCGCGGCGGCCTGCGGGTCCTGGTGCGCCACCGTGATCGAGCCTTTGAACGCGCCGTCGGGGTTGTACCGGCCCAGCCACGTCTCGGCCAGCCAGTCGTTATACGCCGCCGCGATCGCCGTGCCCAGGTCCGGGTCGGGATGCAGGTTGCAAAAGGCGCGGGGCAGCAGGACGGCGTGGGCGATGCCGAACGCGTCGATCAGCTGCTCGCGCAGAAAATCCGGGTCGGTGCCCGGCCCGCCCCCGCCGGGCGGCTTGGAATCGAGCCGCGACCCGTGGACCGGGTTCCCGAAGAAGCCGCGTCCCCCGCCGCTCCAGCGGTCCCGGAACGGCGGGACCATGTGCGCCTTGATCTCATCCAGGCTCTTCGGGCCGGGATGGACGTCGCAGTCGATGATACCCGCGCGCCGGGCCGGGGATGTCCCGGTCTCCGGGCGCTCCCCGATCGCTATGACCATAATCGTCTCCTCATCGCCTCCGATCCCCGCCTGGTGTTTCGGCAGAACCGGCAGCCGTTCCTCCCGGGTTTTGTTCCGCGTTTTATTGTACCGCACGTGGCGAATTCCCCTTGATCCTGCACTACAGCGGCATCAAAGTGTAGCAGGGCCGGAGCGCACGGCTTTCACGGCCGCCAGGTTCTTGTTTGTTGTCGGCTCAGAAGGGGTAAAAACCAGTGAAGGAGTTTCAAATGAGACGTATCCTGTGGTTTTTGCTTGCATATTCGCTAATAGTGCTCTGTGCTCCCCTTGCCGCCGCCCCGGAAAACCCATCCGCCGGAGACGCCACGGGCATTGTGGTCGCCGGAGTCCCCGCGCCTCCCGGCACGCCGGACGAGGTGCGGACCTGGATGACGGAGGCGCTCCAGTCTAAGCTGAACGCGCCCGTCACCCTGACCGACGGCGTGCGCAGCGTGCGGCGCACGCGCCGCGAGCTGGGCATCGGGCTGGACCGGGATCGCATGCTGCGCGGCGTCGCGGCCCGACAAAACTACGTCCCGCTCGCCCTGACGGCGGATCTGGGCGCGATGAAGGACGCGCTGATGCGCGTGGGCAAAGCCTTCGAGCAGCCCGCCGTGGGCGCCAAGCCGTACCTTTATCAGGGACAGCTCCGCATCAAGGAGGGCGCCTCCGGCCGCAACCTGAACGTCCCCACCACGGCGGAGCGGCTGTCGCAGTCTGTGGAAAACGACCCCGCGACTACGCGCTTCACGGTCGCGATCGACAAAACGCCGCCGCCCCTGACCGCGAAGCAGCTACAGGGCATCACGGGGCGGCTGACGTCGTACGCGACGGTGGCGGCGCGCAACCCCAGCCGCAACCAGAACATCGAGATCGCCGTGGAAGCCATCGACGGGACGCTGCTCTCGCCGGGCGAAACGTTCAGCCTGAACCAGACGGTCGGGAGGCGCACCAGAGCGCGGGGCTTCGAGGAGGCCACGGTCTTCGTGGACGCGGAAAAGGTCCAGGGCGTCGGCGGCGGCGTATCCCAGGTGACCGGCACCCTCTTCAACGCCGCGGCGCTCGCGGGGCTGAAGATCAACGAGGTGAACCCGCACTCGCGCCCCGTCGACTATATCCCCGTGGGTCGGGACGCCACGGTGGCCTGGGGCAGCAAGGACCTCAAGTTCACCAACAACACCGGCGGGCCGGTCTACATCCAGTACAATTTCGACGGCCGGCGCCTGCGCGCGACCGTGTGGGGCAAAAAACAGGACGGGCGGCAGGTCACGCTCACGCCGCGGGTGCAGCGGCGCCGCCCCGGTCACATCACGGCGCAGCTGTACCGGACGGTCCGGGAAAACGGGAAGGTAATGCGAAAAGAGCTCCTGTTTGGGCACGCGTACCGATGGGAACCAACATCGTAAATCACCGTCTGAGTATACGTGAAAAAACAGAGCGCGAATTTCGCCCAGGGGGCGCCGGTACCGGCGCCCCCTGTTCCCGGCAGGGCCGCCTGCTCCGCCCCCCTGGCGGAGGACCTGGCGGAGCAGGCGCCCGACGCGGCGGGGCCGAAGCCGCGGGAAGCTGCGGCCCACATCCTGTCCGGGCCGGTGCACCGGGGCGTGCTCCGCGTGGCCCTCCCCTCGGTGGCCACCATGCTGCTGCAGTCCACGAACTCCTTTCTCGACCGCTTCTTCGTCGGCAGCCTGGGGCCGGACGCGCTCGCGGCGGTCACGGTCTCGTCGTCGCTGATGTTCGCCCTGATGGCCGCCGCGATGGCGATCTCGGTAGGGACCACGGCCCTGGTGGCCCGCTCCGTGGGGGAGGGCCAGGAGGAGCAGGCGGAGCGCGCCACCCAGCAGTCCCTGCTGCTGTCGGCCGCGGTCGCGGTGGTCGTCGCGCTGCCGATGTGGGTGCTGCGCCGCCCCCTGCTCAGCGTGCTGGGCCTCCAGACCGAGACGATGGGTCTCGCCGTCGCCTACCTGAACCTGCTCCTGCTGGGGCTGCCGTTCCTGTTCACCATGCTCATCCTGAACGGCGCCTTCCGCGGGCTGGGCGACACGACGCGCCCGTTCTGGGTGTCGCTGGGCGCGAACATCGTGCACGCCGTGGGGAACTGGCTGCTGATCTTCGGCAACCTCGGGTTCCCGCGCCTGGGTCTGCCCGGCGGCGCCTTGGCGCTCGCCATCTCGCAGGCGGTGTCGCTGTTGCTATACCTGTACTTCCTGAGCCGCTCGCCGCTGCGGGGGGCGCTCGGCCGGCGCGGCTGGGGGGTGGACCTGGACTGGTCGTGGCGCATCGCGCGCATCGGCCTGCCCGCGTCGGCGCAGCAGCTGATCCGGGTGGGCTCGATGCTGGCCTTCCAGGGGATCCTCGCGCGCACCGCGGCCGGCAGCGCCGCCGTGGCCGCCTTCGGCGTGGGCCTGGTGTCGGAGTCCATCGCGTTCATGCCGGGCTTCGGCTACTCGATCGCGGCGTCCGCCTTCGTCGGCCAGAACCTGGGCGCGCGGCAGGTCAAGCGCGCCAAAGCCGGGGCGTGGGCGGCCACCTGGCAGGCGCTCCGGGTGATGTGGGTGATGGGGGTGGTCTTCTGGACCTTCGCCGAGCGGT
>JAUJNC010000069.1 GCA_030446525.1 Armatimonadaceae bacterium | reverse complement strand
GCAGGGGCTTCTGCACCAGGATTATTTGCCCGACAACTTCGGCTGGCGCGGTGAGATCGAGGAGATGGTGGTTTTCGACCTGCACAAGAACGCCTTCGGCCCTCGGTTCGCCGATGTGGCCCCGTACCTGGCCCTGCCGGATTGGTCGGACAATGGGGCATTTCTGGACAGCGCGGAGGATGGCGGGGAGGGCACGGTGAGCCGCCGGGAATCGCTCACCCTGCACTATTTGGATGAGTATGCCCGCTTTGGCGGCGCGACGGTTCCGCTCCCGACGTTCCGCCGGGAGACAACGGCGCTGTTTTGGGCGCACAAGGTCACCGTACTGCCCTGGCTGGCGCAACGGAAGCACCGGACCCGCATCCGCCAGGTTTTGGACTTTCTATACCAAGTTCCTATCACCACTTAGAGCTTCTGGCTCTGTGGAAAAGCTCCGGGCCGTGGTTTACAATCTGCATCCACTTGCCGTGTTCATGGTCTGGCTTTTGGTGAATTCGGGCTTCGTACGACGCTACCGGGCTGCTACGGGAGGTCTTGGACAGAACGCGCTCTAACAAATCGTTGCACTGGACGCGAAAGCGTCGCTCGTTCCTCGCTCCGCTCTCGCGCCAGTGAACTCGGCCGTTGGGCCGCTGGCTTGGCGAAACGTTGTTGCCCTTCTCGCCGCAGGGTACAATCAAGCATAACGCGGTCCTTAACGATGAGAGTCGTCATGAGCACAAAGACAAAAGCATCTATCGCGGACCTATACCGGGTGCCGGACAATGCCAAAGCGGAACTCGTTGATGGAGACCTAGTCCTGATGTCGCCCACAGGAGGCTTGCCGGGCTACGCGGGCGGGGAGATATTTGCCTCCTTGCGCGAATATGCGCGGCGCACACGCAGAGGATTTGCTTTCCCGGACAATGTCGGCTTTTTGGTCAACTTGCCCAGCCGACGCTCGTTTAGCCCGGACGCTTCGTTCTACACCGGGCAAATCAGCGGAGGGCAATTCTTGAGCGGCGCGCCCATCTTCGCCGCCGAGGTGCGAAGCGAGAACGACTATGGACCGACGGCAGAGCGGGACATGGCCCACAAGCGGGCTGACTATTTTGCCGCCGGAACGTTGGTGGTCTGGGATGTGGATGTGCTGCGGGACGAAGAGGTACGGGCATACCGTGCCAGTGATCCGGATGATCCCACCGTGTTCCGCCGAAACGACATCGCGGCGGCAGAGCCTGCAGTACTTGGATGGTCTATGCCGGTAGATGATCTGTTTCCGTAGCCGTGCCGCCCAACGACTCACTGCACGGGACGCGCCTGCGGCCGGTTCCTTGTTTCGCGCCACGCCCAGTGCTGCGCGCCCGTGAGTTCGGGCCGTTCGGCGGCAATTATAGCCGAGTACTTGGCGCAAGCGGCGCAAGGCAGACAAGAAGATGATTTACCGTTGTGTGCTGTTCGATGTCGGCGGCACACTCTGGCCTGATCGCTGGCCCCAGCCTTCCGGGAATAGTAGCCGTGAAAGCGGTCAAAGCCGCGCGGCGCGTCTGCGCAGAGTTCTGCCCACCCTCGCCCCAACGCATTGTGAGGCGTTGCTGGAGCACCTGCACACCTCCTGGACCCGCGATCCACCTGCGGGCCCGCTCATCCAAGACACAGACCAGCGTATCGCCGACGCCCTGCGGCACGTCGCTGCCGGTGCGTCTGTGGACGCTTCCCTCGTGCGTGCGCTCCGGCGTGCTATGTGCGTGCCCGCCTCGGGACGCATTGACCTGTTTCCCGGTGCGCGCGAACTGCTCCTGAGCGTCAAAGACGTGGGCCTTTCTGGTGGACGGTAAGGATTCGTGCGAAATGCACACACTTGGTTAGATTGGTACCGACAAGCCCGGAAACTGTTACATAAACGTCGGTTTACGTGACAATTCCGCGGAAGCCTTTTGAAACTACCAGACCTGTCACTCAATCCGTCACACAAACTGTGTCGCGTGAAGGGTATTCTACACGGGTGTCCCGAGGGCAGAGGCAGCCCCCAGGCGCTTTCGGCGGCCGATTCGGTAAAGTGTGTGTTTTTTGCACGAATCCTTACCGCTCCCCCGATAAGCCTAGCGTTGCGCTGCCCGATCGTAAACCTTCGGCCAACGGCACTGCTTCGGGCGCCGCTGCTGCGAAGGCGAAGATCATCGCGCATAACGTCGACTTTTACTACGGCAACTTCCAGGCCCTCTGTGGAATCAACATCACGGTTCCCGAGCGACAGGTGACCGCCCTGATCGGTCCGTCCGGCTGCGGCAAATCCACGTTCCTTCGCACCATCAACCGCATGAACGAGCTGATCGACGGGACCCGATTGACCGGCAGGATTCTGATGCAGGATCAGGATATTTACGACCGGCGCATCGATGTCGTAAACCTGCGCAAACGGGTCGGCATGGTGTTCCAGCGTCCGAACCCGTTCCCGATGTCGATCTACGACAACATCGCCTATGGGCCGCGCGTACACGGGACGAAAGGCCGCAAAGTCCTCGACGAGATCGTCGAGCGGACGCTGCAGCAAGCGGCGCTGTGGGACGAGGTCAAAGACGTGCTCAAGCGCTCGGCGTTCGCCCTGTCGGGCGGGCAGCAGCAGCGCCTGTGCATCGCCCGCGTGCTGGCGGTCAAGCCCGAGGTGGTATTGATGGACGAGCCGGCATCCGCGCTCGACCCCAACTCCACCTATCGCATCGAGGAACTGATAGCGGATCTCAAGCGTGACTACACCATCGTGATCGTCACGCACAACATGCAGCAGGCGGCTCGAGTCTCCGATAACACGGGCTTCTTTTTGCGCGGGGAGCTCAAGGAGTTTGGGTCGACGGACAAGATATTTACCGCGCCGGATGAAAAGGAAACAGAAGACTATATCCGGGGTCGCTTCGGTTGATGCTTTTCGAGGGTTAGCGGGGAAAAACCGTAATCCTAGTGGGTCATTCGTCACGCGCATAGCCATTCATTCCAAGGTCTTGGAGGGACGATTCCCGAAGAGATCCCGAGAGCTTGTAGGCGCAGCCAAAGGCGATTTCCGTGGCGAATGACCCACTTAGTGCCCCGACGCTGGTTAACCAAAACTTAATCGAAGGTTAATACTGGCTTAACATCCGTCTGCTACACTCCCTACGCCCGGTGCGGGTGATGCCAACGACACGCTTGGCATCCTGCTCGGGTGAAAGGAGAGTCAAAGGGTGAACGCCACACATCGTCTCCCGCACTTTGCTCCCGCGACGGCGACACGGCTGGGCCGCACCGTCCCCGTAGCCATGTTGCTCCTGCTGTGGACAAGCTTGGGCGCCGCCGCGGCAAACGCGCAGGCCAGTCTGTTTCACGTGACACGGGGGTCCGACCCCACGCTCCTGTCTTTCAGCTCCGCCACCGGCTCGGCTACGGTGATCGGCCCGGTCAGTGGTGGGCAGGTGCTGTCGCTCGCGACACCGTCCTCGTCCCTTCTTTACGGCGGAACGGTCAACGGCAACCTCCTGCAGATCGACCCGCTCACCGGCGCCGTAACGCCGATCGGCTTCACGGGCCGTTCGGACCCCCTGTTCGATCTGGCGTTCCTGAACGACACCCTGTATGGCGTCCAGGGACCACTGGGGGGCATCCAGAGCCTCCTCCGCATAGACCCGCTCACCGGCAGCGGCACCGTGCTCAGTGAGATCACGGATCTGTCCGGCAACTACCTCGCCGCGCGCGGTCTGACGGTTTATGACCAGCGGCTTCTCACCGCGGACGCGGGCCTGGGCGCGGGCGGCGACCTGTTCGTGCTGGACCCGGCGGGCGGCCCGGCGGCCAACTTCACGCCGGACGGCGGCGTGGGTATCGGCATCAACGGTCTCGTCAGCCTGAACCTGGTGGGCGAAACGCTGTACGCCGTCAACGAGGACCCCACGGACCCCAATAGCCCGGACGCGCCGGGCCTGTACACCATCGACCTGACCACCGCCCGGACGGACTTCGTCGCACCCGTCGCCGTTATCCCCGAGCCGGGCACGCTGGCGCTGGTCGCCGCCGGCCTCGCGACGGCCGGCGGGATGCTGCCCCGCCGCCGACGCCTGCTCCGCCGCGCCCGTTAACAGGAAGGATAGATCCCCGATGAAGATGCACCGCAATCTCGTTCGCCTCGGCGCCCTCGTGGCGGCGGCATGCGCCCTGATCGCCGGTCCCGCGGCGCGGGCGCAGAACACGCCTCCCACCAGTCGGGAGACGGTCGTTTACGGCAAAGAGATCACCCAGCCGCCACTCGGCAGGCTGGAAAACGTCGGCAGCCTGCCGATGAACATGATCCTCAGCCCGGACGGCAAGTACGCCATCGTCAGCGATATGGGGTTCCGCCAGCGGCTGTCGTCGCTGCGCACCAGTGACGGCATGCTGGCCGGGAGCCTTCCCTTCGACAACGGGCGCTCCGACCCGTCCCAGCCACAGCGCTACGGCCTGTACTTCGGCCTTGCGTTCGCCAGCGACGGCACCCTGTACGCCGCCCAGGGCGGCTACCACACCATCGCCGTCTGCCGGCTGGCCGCCGACGGCACGCTGAGCCTGACGGACACGATCGAGATGCCGCGCAAGCGCGACCCGGCAGTCAACACGCCGGGCGATTTTCCGGCCGGTCTCGCGCTCGACGGCCGCGGCTATCTCTACGTCGCCAACAATACCCCGGAAACCTTCCTGGCACCCAGCAGCTTGGCCATCTACAACACGGCCACCAAAGCCGAGGTCGGGCGCTACGAATTCCGCCAAAGCTTTGGCGGCACGCCCAACTATCCGCTGGCGGTGGCCGCCCTCAAAAGCGGCAGCAAGGTGTACGTCAGCAGCCAGCGCGACAGCGCCGTGTACGTGCTGAACACCGCCGACCCGGCCGCCCCCACGCTGCGAACGACCATCCCGACCGGCTCGCACCCGGTCCAGCTGCTCTTCAATAAAGCGCAGAGCCGCCTGTTCGTCGCCAATGCCCACAGTGACACCGTTTCCGTGGTGGACACGATCACCGACCGGGTTCTGCGCACGATCCTGCTGCGTCCCCCGGGGGCGCTCGGACTGCCCGGCGCCACACCGCACGGGCTGGCTCTGTCCCCCGATGAGAAGACGCTGTACGTGACGCTCGCCGATATGAACGCGGTCGCCATGCTCGACACCGACCGCTTTCAAGTCCGCGGCTATCTCCCGGTCGGCTGGTACCCCAGCGCCGTGGCGGTCGCGCCGGACAACGGACGGATCCTGGTCGCCAACGCCCGGGGAAGCAACGCGCGCTACCCCAACCCGGGCTACAAGACGTACACACCCGACGTGGACGCGAGGCAGTACGGCCTTTTCCTGATCGAGGGCAACGTCCAGACGATCCCCGTGCCGATCTCGCCGACCAGCCTGGTCAGCTACACGCGCCAGGTGATCGTCAACAACCGCATCACCCCGCTGACCGATAAGCCGATCACGAACCCGCTGGCGGCCATCGGCCTGCCGGCAGGCAAGATCAAGCACGTTATCTACGTCGTCAAGGAGAACCGCACCTATGACCAGATGCTCGGCGATCTGCCGCAGGGCAACGGCGATCCGTCCCTGACCCTCTTCCCCCGCGACGTGACGCCCAACCAGCACGCGCTGGCGGAGCGCTTCGTCCTGCTCGACAACTTCTATGTCTGCGGCGATGCCAGCGGCGACGGCTGGCCCTGGACCACGCAGGCGATGGCCAACGAGTACGTCCTGAAGAACCTGCCGTATAACTATAGCGGGCGCGGGCGCAACTACGACTTCGAGGGCCAGAACGACAACTATATCACCGGGGGCTTCCCCGCCACCGACACCGAGGGTAAACGACTCTCTGATGTGTTCCCCAACGGCGCGCCGCCGGTCCCGGACGTGGCGGAGGCGCCGGGCGGCCACATCTGGGATCTGGTCAAGCGCGGCGGGCTGAGCTACCGCAACTACGGCTTTCACCTCTCGTTCGGCCTCACACAGCAAGGCGTCACCGTCATCCCGGACAACTATCCGGCCAGCGAGGGCCTTCAGCCCGAAGGGCGCGACCTGGCCGGCATCAGCGACAGGGACTTCCGGCGCTACGACATGGCGTACGCGGACAGCGACGGGCCGGAATACTATGCCCGGCGCGACAAGGATCCCGGCTGCCGGTTTCCGCTGGCGGCCTACGGCAAGTACAACGCGCCCAGCCGGTTCTCGGAGTGGAAGCGCGAGTTCGATCTGATGCTCGCCAAAGACCCGACCGGCGGCGCCGTCCCCAACTTCATGATGGTGCGCTTCCCCACCGACCACACGGATGGCTTCCGGCCCGGCCGCCAAACCCCGCGCGCCTACGTCGCCGACAACGACTACGCGGTCGGCCAGCTCGTCGAGGCGGTCAGCAAAAGCCCGATCTGGAAACACAGCGCCATTGTCATCCTCGAAGACGACGCGCAGGCCGGGCCGGACCACGTCGACTTCCATCGCTCCGTCTGCTTCGTCGTCAGCCCCTACGTGAAGCGGGGCACGGTAGACAGCACCTTCTACAACACCAACAGCGCCCTGCGGTCGATGGAGCTGCTCCTGGGCCTTCCCCCCATGAACCAGTACGACGCCGTAGCGACGGTGTTCAACTTCTGGGACGCGGCGCCCAGCAACGACGAACCGTACACGGCGATCCTGCCGGCCAAGGAGATCCTCTGCGAGAAGAACCCGCCCTTAAGCGCCATGGCCGCCAACGATCCCCGGCGCAAGCTGGCAGAGTGGACCGCCAAGATCAAGCTGGATACCCCGGACAGCATGGGCGAACACACGCAGCTCTTCAACCAGATCATCTGGAAAAGCGTCAAGGGATTCGACTCCCCCATGCCGGCGCCGATCGACAGCGGCCTGCTGCTGGCGGGCGCGCTGAACCCGAAGCCGAACGCCCCCGGCAGCAGCGGGGAGGAAATTAAGAGCACGCCGGCCAAAGCCGACGCGGAGCGCAAATAGCGTAACGAGGCGCGGCAGTCTCCTCTGCCGCGCCACCCATCCCATTCGC
The DNA here is from genome assembly GCA_030446525.1 of Armatimonadaceae bacterium. Next base: position 11,235 of record JAUJNC010000069.1, on the reverse strand, counting down.
TTTGTCAAGCCAGGAAGGAAAGTTGACCTGATGCCGCAGCACCACACCCGCCCTAACGCGTTCACACTCATTGAGCTGCTCGTCGTCATAGCGATAATAGCGATCCTCGCCGCCATCCTTTTTCCCGTGTTCGCGCAGGTAAGGGGCAAAGCGCGTCAGATGTCCTGCCTGTCGAACATGCGGCAGCTCGGCATGGGGCTGGATATGTACGCCCAGGATTACGACGAGCGCCTGTTTTTCTTTGGGCACGATGTCGACTACTCGCGCTCCAGCCTTTCGGCACCGCTCCGGGCCAACCGCGAAAACCGCTGGTGGAACCAGATCTTCCCGTATACCAAGGCTCCCGCGGGTCTCGTCGTGTGTCCCGACGACTCCGGCCGCGTTCCCCACTCCTCGGAGAACGGGCAGAACGGCAAGCCTTTTGTGCCCCGCTCCTATGTCGCCAACCGCGCCGCCGAGAGCCTGCTCCTTGCCCAGGTGGACAACCCGGCCGAGATCATCGTCGTGACGGAGAAGGGCGACCCCTTCGACGACTCCTGGTTCGAGCCGCCCAAGAACCTGTACGATAAGCCGGGCTACACCCAGCCGGTGCTCGCCCTCACCCGCCACCAAGGGGGCGTCAACTGCGTCTTCTTCGACGGGCACGCCAAGTGGATGAGCAAAGGCGCGCTGACCAAAGATCCCTGCGGCCTGCCGTATTCCGGCGTCGACCTGATGCGCCGGTACCGCCTGCCGCTTCCCGACGCGAGCAGGACTCCCTGGCACACCAACTGTCCCGGTTAGCGCCGAAAGAACAAAGGTCGGGTCTTCTCTTCCCGACCTTTTTCGAAGATCCTCCGCACCTTCTCATAAGAGGAGTCGCGCGTCTGGTCCAGGGCGACCTTCCACCGGCGTTGTGGCCTGTTATGACCTCGCCTCGAAGTTCCGCTTTCGCCCCGATGCGGAACTTGGGAGAGCCTAAACCTACCGTAAGAACCCCGAAAAGGCAGCCAGACAGGCTCCGTTGGAGCCGTAGTTCCGCACACCAAAGGCAAAGCGGAACTATCCGGCGGCAGGAACGACGCCCGCTCTGGCAAATAGTAGCCCCAACCAGAGTAGGGTAGAGCTGGCAACAGCAACAGGAGAACCAGAGCGAAGCGGTGGAAGCATATTGCGTCAAGTGCAAACAGAAGCGGGAGATCAAGGACCCGACCCAGACGACTATGAAGAACGGCAAGCCGGCCGTGACAGGGACCTGCAGCGTGTGCGCCACCAAGCTCTTCAAGATCGGAGCCAGCCTCTCGGGCGGCAAGTAGCGAGGGCAGGGCCGAGCGCCACTGGTGGTCGGCCCCCTACACCCTGAGGTATCGGGCGCTGTTGTCGGCGGGGCGGGCGTGCAGCTAGCGGCCGGTGGTGGCGACACTTGCGTGCCCCAGCGTCCGCTGCACCAGGGGGATGGGAGCACCCCGGTCCAGTGCGTGCGCGGGACGTATCCACTGCGGCCGGCCAGTACCGCTCTGCCGTGTGGGCTGGGGCTGCCCTGCGCTCTCGTAAAGCGCAGGGCAGCCAGCACCCATGAGCGGCAGCCGACCGGCGGCAAGCAAGGTCGCGGCCGGGCTCACCAATCGGCAATGATTCTGCCCAGAGGCCCGTGAAACCGGCGCGGCGGCTCCGACGGGGCAGACAGACTGCCGCTTCCTCGCCCCAGCTGTGGCCGATCACACCCTCGTCCCACCAGCCCGAGGCCAGCAGCCACTCGCGCTCCTCGGGGTTGTTGGTGTAGAGGTGGGTCGTGGTTCTTCTGGTGTTGTTCTGGTAGACTTGAGGCATGGTTATCCAAGAGATCGTCGTCGCCTGCCCCGACTGCCAGGGCGCTGACCTCATCCGCCACGGTCGGACCCAGACCGGCTACCAGCGGTATTGGTGTAAGAGATGCCAGGGCACCTTCTCCGACGCTCCGGAGCGAGGGCACACAGGCGAGTTCAAGGAGCAGGTGCTGGCCGCTTACCAAGAAAGAGCCTCCATGCGCGGCATCGCCCGCACCTTCCAGATCAGCCGCAACACCTTGACCAAATGGCTCAAGGAAAAAGGTACTGTGATCGTTGTCAAGGGTTTGCCTGAGCTAATTTCGGATCGAAGGGCTTTCCCGACTTGAGCACGCCAAAGGCGATGTGGACGAGCTTACGCATGGCGGCACCCACCACCGTCATCTTGGACTTGCCCGCAGCCCGCAGACGCAGGGCCAGAGCACGGATGGCGGGATTGCAGCGCAGGGCGGACAAAGCGGGGAAGTAGACAGCACGACGGAGCCGGGGCCGGCCCATCTTGCATAGCGAGGAGCGCGCCCGCACCGAGGTGCCCGACTCGTGCAGGCGCGGCGCCAGCCCCACGAAGGCAGCCACCTGTCGGGCAGAGCGGAACTGGGTCATGTCGCCCAACTCCGCCAAAAGCGTCGCTGCCGAAATCGCCCCCACGCCGGGGATGCTCTGGAGCAGGTCGCGCCGACGCTTCAGGTCCGGGTGGTTGTCAATGTGCTCGCGGATCTGGCGTTCGACGGCAGCGACGTGCTCCTCCAGCACGTTCAGGACGGCCTGCAGAGAGGCGCGGACGACGGCGGGAGCACCGTCCAGACGCTGGCGCTCCATCAGGCGCATCTGCTTGAGCGTTTCCAGGCGGCGCACCAGGGCCAGGAGAGTAGTAAGCTCTTGGGCGGGCGGTGTCCATGCCGGTGGGTGATGCATCTGGCAGTAGCGGGCGATGCGGGCGGCATCGGCTTTGTCGGTCTTGGTGCGGGAGAGTTCGGTGCGCGCGAAGGCGCGGATAGCAGCCGGGTTAACCACGCTGACGGTGTAACCGTGCGTGTGTAGGTAGCGGGCCAAGGCGTCGCCATAGTGGCCGGTGGCTTCCAGGCAGGCATGCACCTGCCCCGGGTCGGTGAGGCGGTTCTGCCGCAACCAGTCGATGGGCGCTTGGTATCCGGCCTCATCATTGGAGAAGGTGCGGTGCCTGGCTTTGCCGTCCGCCATCAGCAGGGCGGCGTCGAGGGTGCGTTTGGCGATGTCGATACCCAGAGGTGCAACAGACATGGATGCCTCCTGACCTCGCCCGTTGACCATCCTTGTCAATACAAGCTCGTCCTGAAGGCAGGTGGCTTAACGTACTGTTCGGCCTTGCTGGCGAGGTGTCTGCTGCCGGGCGCTCTACCTTTTTTCCAGGCTCGTTGCCTCGGGGGCACTGCGGCGTCACCGGCAGCACCTTTATCATACAAGGGGGCAGTTGCCGGACCTGCTCGTTGGCCGCGGCCGGGCGTGTTGCCAGCGCCCAGTACTCCACGACCACCTGCGCCGTGAGGTAGACCGAATCGCCCCGACTGCGCAGGGTGCGCACTGCGGCGCGACAGAGGGCATACTGCGGGTCGCGCGGCTGCAGGCAGCGCGCCGCCACGTTGGTGTCGGCCAAATAGGCGAGCATCTAGAGCCGGTCCTCGTAGAGGTTCTCGCGCTCGTAGGCCTCGTCGGGCAGCACGGGCAATCCCTCACCTCCCGCAGCCAGCGCATCCATCGCCGCCTCCCACTCCTCGGGCGTGGCGCTGAAGTAGAAATGATTTCGGTCCACCCCGGACGGCAGCGGCGCTGTCCCGTTCCCACCGCCCTCGGGGCCGTTTCCGGCAAGTGCTCGGTCACCAGCCTCTGAGCCAGCTGGGCTGGCTCCAGCCCCTGCTGCCGGGCGACGGCAGCCAGGCGGCTCTCCTGTTCGGGCGTCAGCTCGATCGTCAGCGTCATCGGGGCCTCCACTTTTTCGGTTCTTGACCGGTCCATTATAGCATCCAAGCTAGCGTGTCGTAAATTATGACACAGAAAGGCGGGAGAGAAAGTCCGCTTGCTTTGCATAACCATGCGGCTCCTTGGCAGGGCTAGCAAGGTTCTTGCGCTGCTGCAAAAGTCAGGTTCCGGCGGCAGGCGTTTGGTCGTCGTGGCACCTTGCCGGTTCCAGGAGCGCCAGCAGCTCGGCGCGGGGGATGAGTACTTTGCGCAGGCCCGCAACGCGGAAGGCTTTGAGTTTGCCTTGCCGGATGTAGGAGCGGATCGCTGAGGTGGAAAGCTGGAGATAGTTCGCCGCCTGCTCCACGGTCAGCAGATCCCGCGTTCCGGGCTCGCTACGGCCACGGTCGTTACTTTTGCCCTCGTCCATGCCCTTTCGGTTCCCCGTACTCAGGCCTCTTCCTCGGCAAAGGGATCCGACAGGTCCGAGAGGTCCTCCTGCGGGGGCGATGCCGGCCGGCGTGCTTTCGCCGGATTCGGCGCGTTCGCTGCCTTCGAGGGGGTCACGTTCTGCGGCGGGCGTCTCTGCCCGGAGGACGCCGCCGGGACGGGAGCCGGACGCTCGGAGAGGGGGGGCTCGCTCTCGGCGAAGGGATCCTCCAGGTTGGACAGATCGCCAAAGTCGGGCACGTCTTCGCTCGGGCGCGGTGCCGGGTGGCCCCCCGACGGGGCACTCTGCTGTGGGCGTCTGGGCGCAGGCGGTGTCTCTTCTTCTTCAACTGCGGGCTCAAACATGTCCGAGCTGCCGGCGCTCGGGGCAAAGGCTGCGTCCGCACCGGCGACGATCTTGAAGTTCTCCACGTCGGCGTAGAGGTTGATGACCTGCTCCTGCGGGCTCTTCTCACTCTGGCGCACGTAGGTGATGCGCGGGAACGAGAACAACAGGACGGTGTTCTTCTCGAAGCGCATCACCAGATCGTACTGGGCGTCGGTCCCGACGATCATCGACAGGTTATAAAAGACCGACAGGCGCCGCTCGCCCCGGTGGTGGTGCTGCACCAGGGTGAAAAGAACAATGCGCTTGCCAGGAATCTGGACGCGGTCAATAAGCTCCGGCTTCTTAATGAGCCGGCCCACAATGGAGGTGATCATACCTGTGCTCCTCTGCTCGCGCCACCAGCGGAGGCGCCTGGGCCGCCTCTTCGAAGGGATCGGCAAGGGCGGCAAGAAGGTCGCCCGGGACACTCTCCACGGGCGGGGCAATGTCCCGCTTGGGGTGATTCTCCACCAGGGCCTGGGCTTGGGCCGCCTTCTCGGGGGCGATGCGCCAGACGCGTCCGGCACTGTCCCAGATCGCCCCCAGCGCTTTGAGCTGGGTGCGCACGGGATAGGTGTCGCCGGTGAGGGCAACCCGGGGCGGATCCGGGCGATCCTCGTCGCTGTTCATGATGCAAGAGTATAGCACAGAGGAGGCGCTATTTGTAAACAGCAGTTTGAAAGGCGGGCGCACCGTCAGCAAGGCTCACCCGATCGCCTCGATTCTGCCCTACACAGGGCGATATCACGGCACAGTTCACCGGCAGCGCAACCTGGGTTTACTTGCAGCCTCGGTTGAACAAACCTACTCTCCAGAGGTCTCTTTATCATCGCAGGGCGATTGGGGTGTCCTCTGCTTGCCGTCAGCACTGCTGGTGTAACGGTAGAAGGAGGTACGGGAGATGCCCAGCATCTGGCAGATCTGGGTCACCGGGCGGCGGCTGTCCTGGCTGAGCGCGATCGCCGCCGCCCGCTTCCTCTCGTCCCGGCCCTTGGGCCGGCCCCCCTGCCTGCCCCGCGCCCGCGCCGCCGCCAGCCCCGCCTGTGTCCTTTCGCGGATGATGTCGCGCTCGAACTCGGCTAGCGCCGCGAAGATGTGGAAGATGAGCTTGCCCCCGCTGCTGGTGGTGTCCAGGCTCTCCTGCAGGCTCTTAAAGCCGACTCCCCGCGCGCTCAGCGCCTGCACGGTCTCCACCAGGTGCTTGAGGCTCCTGCCGAGCCGGTCCAGCTTCCAGACCACCAGGGTGTCCCCCGGCCGCAGCGCCTCCAGCGCCTTGGTCAGCCCCACCCGCTCCGCCTTGGCCCCGCTCTCCTTATCCTCGAAGGTGCGCTCGCACCCGGCCTTCTTCAGTGCGTCCCTTTGCAGGTCCAGGTTCTGGTCCAGCGTCGAGACGCGGGCATATCCAATCAGCATGGCTGCCTCCATAGATTAAAATGACGGGAACTGGCCCCAGTGTAACCGAAACTCAGCCTATGTTCAACAAGTGGTACATAGATTCCGGGTACGGGTTTCGGGAACAGGAAAGCGGCACGATTCGGGGGTTTAGAGGAACGAGCTTAGAGTGTCACCGGAAACGACCGTTTAATGGGACAACCCGTGTGGGGCTGTGCATCGTGGAAAGTTTTTCTCGGGCAAGGTTTAGCCCGCCGGTATCCGGGTAAAAAGAGGGGGACACAAGAAAGGACGGGATACGCCAATGGGTCGGTGAGCAAACACGCTCGCAAGAGAAAGGCTGAACCAAGTCGATCGAGTGTGTCGATGGTTGGATGAAGGCCCCGCACAGGACAGCGTCTCTGCGGGGCCTTCGCTTTTGTTTGCCGCTGAAACAATGCTCGACAAATCTCTTCACTCGTTATCGGCAAAGGGATCCAGCGTCTCGCAGAGGTCCTCCTGTGCAGGGGGCGCCGGCCGGCGTGCCCTGGCAGAGAGGGGCGCGTGGTGCCTGGTTCGCGCGTTGCCTGGCTCCGAGGCGGGCGAAAGCTCGCAGAACGGGCGCGGGGGACGCCCGTGAGGGCCCGCCTCCTCCTGATGCGGGGACGCAAGCGCCCCCGAGAGGGGCACGCCTGATGAAAGCTCGCCTGGGTAAACTGCTCAACGCGCTGGGGGCCAGCCTCTGGTTCGTGCCGTCCCTTCTCGTGCTCGCGGCCGCCGCCGTGGCGCTCGGGCTCATCGAGCTGGACCGCCACCTCGAGCCACAGACGCTCGGCATCGCGGGCCTGCTCTTCCGCGGCGGGCCCGAGGGCGCCCGCCCGTGCTCTCGGCGCTCGTCTCCTCGATGATGACGGTCACCGGCGTGACCTTCTCCGTCACGGTGGTCGCGCTGACGCTGGCCTCGCAGCAGTACACCCCGCGCCTCTTGCGCCACTTCGCCGCGGACCGGGTCAACCAGGTGGTGCTGGGCACCTTCATCGCCACCTTCGTCTACTGCCTGCTGGTGCTGCGCACCGTGCGCGCCGACGAGGCGGGCCGGTTCGTGCCCCACATCGCCGTCACGGGCGGCCTCGTGCTGGCGGTGGCCAGCCTGGCGCTGCTGATCCTCTTCATCCACCACACCGCCGCTTCCATCCAGCCCTCCAGCATCATCGGCGGCATCGCAGAGGCCACCCACGAGCTGATCGACCACCTGTTTCCGCAAAAGCTGGGGATGGACGCCACTGTGGCCGAAGCACGGGAAGAGACATTCCCCGACAAGCGGGCACCCGGCATTGTGATCCCCGCCCGTGAGGGAGGCTACCTGCAGGCGGTGGACACCGAGGCGCTGATGGAGCTTGCCGCCCAGGAGGACCTGCTGGTGCGGATCGAGCGCGCCGTCGGTGATTTCCTGCCCCGCGGGGCGGCACTGGCGAGCGCTTGGCCCCGGCGCAGCGCACGCCCTGACCTGGCGCAGCGCCTGAACCGGTGCTTCGCCTTGGGTCGGGACCGGACCATGCAGCAGGACCCCGAATACGGGGTGATCCAGCTGTCGGACATCGCGGTGAAGGCGCTCTCGCCGGGGATCAACGACCCGACCACGGCCATGACTTGCCTGGATTACCTGGCGGGCGTGCTGCGGCATCTGGCAGAGCGCGAGCTCCCTTCACCGCTGCGCAAAGATAAGCAGGGAGGGCTGCGGGTGATCACGCGGGGTACGGATTTCGAGCGGATGGCGGACCTTAGCCTGAGTTCGATCCGGCACTACGGGGAAACCAGTGCGGCGGTGACCCTGCGCCTGCTGGAGGTCCTCGGGGAAGTCGCCGCGGTGCTGCCCGCGGGAAGCGGCCGGCGTCAGGTGCTGCGCTCGCATCTGCGGGAGATCGCCGCCGGCGCCGAGCGGGGGATTAAATCTGAGGCCAAGGGCGCACAGATCGAGCGGTTGCTCCGGCGCCTGGAAGAAACGCTCGATGGCGCGGAGGCAAACGAGCATCCCCGGCCGCTTCCACCGACCGCGCCATCGGGCGCTAAGGATCCGTCCCGTGCGGATCTGTGACGCAATGTTGCCGTGGGACGCCCTCCTGTAGAAAGACTCCGATGCCCTACCTGTCAAGGGCGACGGAAAAGTTTCCAAATCGCCGAAGTAAAAGTTTCCACCCCGCCGGTCATTTGGCGGCGCTGTCCCGGCTCTCCAGCGGGGCCAGCAGCCCGGCCTTCTTGCGCTCCTTGAGCCGGTAACTCTCGCCCCGGATGATGTTCCAGCAACTATCCATCTGGTCCTGTACCGGCTTTGTGATGCGAGAGGATCTTTCTGATGTCCATAGGAATGACGCGCCACAGTAGCCAAACATTAGGCTGCCGTGGCGAGGGCCCAAACGACGTGATCGCCGGTCGTTCAGGCAGTCTACTCGGGGGCTGCCCCGCCCCCTGCATGAAACGCCTTTTGTCTCCACGTGCTGCAGCGGAAGGCTGAATATCTTCTCGGCTTTTTCTCTCCTTTTATCATCCCATCCATTTATCATCCCATCCATTATGGATGATAAAAGGAGAGAGGGCTACTTCAAACCTCGTGATGAACCGAGGAACTGCTACAATCCAACGACGGAGGGACTCCCATGACCATGGACGAAATACGTGATCTGCTGGAATACGACGCCTGGGCGACGCGGCAGATCCTGCAAGCCGCCGCAACTATCGGCAGCGCGGCGTGGAGGCGCGATCTGAACCGCCCGCGCACCTCGCTGCGCCAGCAGTTGGTACATCTCGTCATCACCGTGGACACATATCGCGCCGTGCTGCAAGGCCAGGGGCCGCCCCAAGAGCGGCCGGAAGAGTTCGCCGAAGCCGCCGCTCTTGTTCCCTTCCATGATGCGGTGCGCGAGCGCATGAACGCGCTGCTGAACGAATTGCCCTATGACGCACTCAACACGGTGGCTCAGTGGCACAAGGAGGAGGATATTCTGCACGTCTCGCCCGCCGAGGTGCTGTGCCACGTTGTCAATCACGGCACCTATCATCGCGGCCAGGTCGCGGCCTTGTTGAAGCTGCACGACGTAGATTTTCCCGAAACCGATTATATCTGCTGGAAAAATGCACGCAATGCAACCCCATGATTTTCTCGAAACGCTCCGGGCGGCGGCTCGATTTTCGCTATCAACCGGCTGACTGCCCACAATCTGACCGCTCCGGACCGGAAGGAGAGCGCGAGCCGTAAAGCTTGTCCACCTCGGTAGCGCGAGGGCCCTGCTTCGCCCGCCGATCCGTCCGCGTGGGAGGCGCTCCCCACGGCATCTGTGCGAAGATCAGCTTGGGGATGTTGATGAAGACGTCCGTGCCGCTACGCTTGAGCACCGCATCCAGCGGGATATAGGTGTCGCTCTTGAAGACGAGCCCGCGCGGCACGAGCAGGTAGCCCTCCGTCTCCTCCGTCGCCTCGACGACCTTGTCCACCGTGCCGATCTGCCCGTGGTCGGAGCCACGAACCGTATCGCCCGGCTGCACGTCAAGCTGGACTGCCCCCGAAGCCTCAACGGCGGCCAGGAACTCGTCCACGCTCATGACGGCGTTGGCGATCAGCGGATAGTTCAGGTGGATCGAAGCCTCGTATTCCGGAACAGTTGCCGCGCCGATGGCGTCGGAGAGAAACGTCACGTCCAAGCCTGCTTCCATGGCGTGGCGCCCGGTGGACTCGCAGCACAGGTTGGCCGTCATCCCGGCGATCAACAGATGCGTGATCCCCATCCGCCGGAGGTGTTCCGGAAGGTCGGTCGTGAAAACGTCACAGCTCTTGTGCGGCAGGAGCACCGTGTCGCCTTCGCGCGGCTGCAAGTCGGGGTGAAAGTCTGCCCCCCAGCTGCCCGCCAGAAACATCTTCTTCTCAAACATCAGGCGGTTGATCCCGCTTCGGCGTTGCAGGTGCTCGTCCGCATAGTCCTCCTCCGTATAGGCCATCGGGCCGAACAGGACAGGGATGCCGCGCAGTCGTGCGCCCTCAATAGCGCGTTTCAGATGGCCTACCACGTCGTTCTTTGTTACGGTGCTTTTGGTCATCTCCCAGGCGGCTCCACCCTCGGAAAGGAAGTCGTTGACCGGATCGATCACCAGCAGGGCCGTCCGCTCAGGTGGGAATGAAATGCCGGCTTCTTCCTTCGGCAGATAGGTAGGGCTCGCCGTTGGGGTCTCGGGTCTTGATGGTTCCATTATGTTTCTCTGATTCTAAGGTCCATAGGCAGCAGTGGGAGGCCCGGCTCTTCGCGTCACTGGCGTACGCCGGGCTGCGAGGTTGCCTTCAACCTGGAGGCACCGTTCCACGACACGTATCCCCTATACCCACCGAGGGCGCAAGTTTCACAGGCAACCAAACACCTTCCTGCCGTGTCGGGACGTGATACGGAGGAGCGTATTAATCAAGCACTGGCGGTGCTGGAAGAAATAGGCGGGCTTGCGGAAAAGCAAGAGCGTGACGGCAAAGTCTTCCTTCAGGGATATAGTTGTCCGCTTGCCGCCGCGGTCGTTGATCACCCGGAAGTCTGCCGGCTTGCGCAGACACGGTATTGTTGATCTGCCCCCACTTTATGTACCAGTCGTAGAGTGAGCCTCCGCGTTGCCTCAGGGCATCACGTATGGCACAATAACGGCGGAGGTTGTCGCTCATCGGGTTCTCCTGATTCTTTGGTCGGAACCAGAGTACCAGAGGCGGCAGCCTCCCTGTCAAGATGTTCTATCGAGCTATCCAAAAGTGTACGGTGGCGAACTCCTTGTTACAGAAAGACGTTCTTGTCTATACCCAGTCCGTAGCGAAGCTCTTTGTGACCAAAGCGTGATCTTTTTGAGGTAGAACGGGAACAGCTTCCAAAGCTTGCCGGATGGAGCACTATCACCGGCATTGCTGCGGGCAGTTTCGCTCCCGAGAACTATCATGCCAAGTAGCTCCTCGCGCAAAATCCTAGTGGTGGAAGACGACCGGGACATTGCCCATCTCGTGGAGCTGCATCTGCGCGACTTAGGATGTGAGGTGACTCTGGCATGCGACGGCAGAACCGGCCTAGAGCACGCCCTTGCCCATCCTCCTGATCTGGTCATCCTGGATGTGATGCTGCCGGGAACCGACGGTCTGGAGATCTGCCGACGTCTGCGCGCACGGTCGGGCTATACGCCGATCCTTATGCTCACGGCCAAGTCCGCCGAAATAGATCGGGTCACCGGCCTGGAACTGGGCGCGGACGACTACCTCACCAAACCCTTCAGCATCCGTGAACTGCTGGCGCG
>JAUJNC010000068.1 GCA_030446525.1 Armatimonadaceae bacterium | reverse complement strand
GGCGCCCCGCCCGGCACCAGCGGTAGATCGTGACCGGGCGTAGATCGAGCATGTACGCGACCTCCTCGAACGACAGAAACTCCTTCGTCATCGCTGTCGTATCTTCTTTCGCCGCTATACCGCCGCGCGCGGCCATCACCCGGCTTGCATCGCCCATCCCGCCCCCATACACGCTTTCTGTACTTTACTGCGCCAAAGCCGTGCCTGAATAGCCACCGATGGCAAGGAAGTTGCGCTTCTGCGTCGACATAGTGTACTTTACTGTACACGGTCAGGCAAGCACGCGGCGTGAGGAACAGGGTCAGGGCGGGCGAACAGCGCCGGCGGGAGCCGGGCGGGGCATGTCGAGGCCGTCCACGCCGCGACGGCAACGCTATGAGCGGCGAGCAGCGCGCGGGGACCATCCGCGAGAGGCTGCGGGTCTACAGGCCGGACGGGCAGGCGCTCGGGACGGCCGAGGGCTGGGGCGGCGAGGGCATTCGTGTAGCCGGCCGGCGGATCCCCGGCGATCCGAGCGCGCGGGACCGGTAACGGGGCGACGCTCGTCTCTGCCCGCCAGCGCAGCGGTGACGCGGTTGAGCTCGGTCTCGGCTCCACAGTCGGTGTCCGCCGTGAGCGTTCCCGCGAACGTGGAGAAGCCGAGCACCACCGAGTCCCTGCCGTAGCGCTCCCGCACCAGCTGGCCGACGTTGAGCTCGCCCCGCTCGCCCATCTCGGTCGCGCGGGCGTCGCCCAGGTGCGAGTTGTGCGCCCACACCGCCACTTTGCCGCGCACGCCCTGCCGTTCCAGGTGCCCGACCAAGGCGTCCAGCGTCTCGGCCATGTGCGTGTCGCGCAGGTTCCACGAATCGTCGCGGCCCCGGAACATCGCCCGGTAGTACTCCTCCGCGTTCACCACCAGCCGCGCGTTCTGCTCGGCGAAGAAGTACTCGTCCTCGGCCACCTGCCCGTCACGGTGCGCGTAGTCGCCGGCGCGCCGGAGCAGCTCCACCAGCTGCGCGACCGCCTCGTCCTCGCACGGCTCGTTGGCGCCCAGAAACGTCGCGTAGCCGTAGCGCTGCGGGTCCTCGCTGAACTGCTCGAGGCAGGCGTAACGGTCCCGCGCGCGCCGCGCCGCTTCGGGGTCCACCCGGTCCAGGTAGCCGATCACGGCGCCGATGGACGCGCCGAGGTTATACAGGTCCAGGCCGTAGAATCCTACCTTGGTTTCCTTGTCGGGGACGTTGTCGTTGTGCTCGCGCAGGTCGGTGATGAAGTCGAGCACGTCGGCGTTGCGCCACATCCACTGCGGGAAGCGCCTGAACCCGGCGAGCGAATCGACCGCGCTCATCCCGTCGCCCGCGGCGCGCACGAAGCGGTTGACCTCGTAGGCGTCGGGCCAGTCGGCCTCGACCGCGACGGCGTTGAAGCCCTTCTCCCCGATCAGCCGCCGGGTGATCCGGGCGCGCTCGTTGTAAAACTCGTGCGTGCCGTGCGACGCCTCGCCTAGCAGCACGAAGCGCGCATCGCCGATCAGGTCCAGGAGCGCGTCGTAGTCGCCGCTCCCCCCGAGCAGCGGCACCGCCGCCCGGCGGATCGCGTCGCCCTGGGCGTTCCCTGTCACAGCAGCCATGTTCCCTCCCTCACTGCTCATTCCGCCGGGGCGGCCGCCCGCATCCGTGCGGCCTCCGCCAGCAGGTCATGGACTTCCTCGTCGCTCGTCTGCGAAAAGTCTTCGTACCAATAGCCGACCGCCAGGAACGGCTCCGGCGTCCGGGCGCACACGACCTCGTCGACCTCCGCCCGGAACTCCCGGCAGATTTCCCGGGAGGCGACCGGGACGGCCACGACCACCCGGGCGGGCCGCAGCTGCCGCAGCGCCCGCGCCCCGGCGCGCATGGTGGCGCCGGTCGCCAAACCGTCGTCCACCAGCAGGACCGTCCGGCCGCACACCTCGGGCGCGGGGCGGCCGTCCCGGTACAGGCGCTCCCGCCGTTCGAGCTCCGCCTGCTCTTCGCGGGCGACCCGGTCGACCACCTCCGGCGGGATGCCCAGCCCCTGCACCACGTCGTCGTTGAGCACGCGCACGCCGCCGGTCGCGATGGCGCCCATGGCCAGCTCCTCCCGCCCGGGCACGCCCAGCTTGCGCACCAGGAAGACGTCCAGGGGCGCACGAAGGGCGCGGGCCACCTCGAAGCCGACGGGGACTCCGCCGCGCGGCAGGGCCAGCACCAGCACGTCCGCGCGGCCGGCGTACGCCCCGAGTCTGGTGGCCAGGAGACGGCCCGCGTCGGCGCGGTCGCGGAACGGCGCCATCTCTGTTCCCCGCCCGCTCAAGCGGCCGCCATCTTCCGCCCGCCCGCGTGCACGCCTTCGGCGAACTCCTCGATCATCTTGCGGTTAAACGCGGGGATGTCGTCGGGCTTGCGGCTGGTCACCAGCCCGCGGTCCGTGGCCACCTCCTGATCCACCCAGTTGCCGCCGGCGTTGCGGATGTCGGTCTGCAGCGACGGCCACGACGTCAGCGTGCGGCCGCGCACGACGTCGGCCTCCACCAGGGTCCACGGCCCGTGGCAGATGGCGGCGACGGGTTTGCCGGCCTCGAAGAACGACCGGACGAACTGCACGGCCTTCCGGTCCATCCGCAGCGTGTCCGGGTTCATCACGCCGCCGGGCAGGAGCAGCCCGTCGTAGTCCTGCGCGCTCGCCCGCTCCAGGGCGTGTCGACGGCGAACTCGTCGCCCCAGCGGTCGTGCTGCCAGCCCTTGACGTGGTCGCTCACGGGCGAGACGACGTGCGTCGCGCGCCGGCCTGCTCCAGCGCCTGCCGCGGCTCGTAAGCTCCACCTGTTCGAAGCCGTCTGCCACGAGGATCGCGACCTTTGCCGTTCAAACTCTGAGCCATCTTTCGATCCCCCCTTCCGGTTGTGTGGGTCGTTCTGTTCTTACCCAATCGGCGGCGTCCGATAGCCTGCGGGGGCCGCCGGCGGTCAGACAGCGGCAACTGACTCCCGGACGTCGTGCACGAGCAGGTCGCTTTCGGTGGCGATCCCCATCAGCTCGTCCTCGTCGATGGCCTGAAGGTAGCCGGTGCCGCGGGAGGCGACGGGACGGGCCTCCCGCTCGAAGCCCTGCGGCAGATCCCCTTGCCCCGGGCCAGGGGCTGCTGCGCCGGTACGAACCAGAATGAGGAGTGCAGCGCGTCCCACAGGCTGCTGAGTCGCGCCTTCATGACGCACCATCCCCTGGGGGCGCCGCCTCGTTCCCGTCCCGCGCGGCGCGCGCCTCCGCCAGAACCCGCAGCGAACCGGCGATGCTGCGCGGTTTGGGCGCCGAGCCCTTTCCTGCCGGCCAGCCTTCGCGCTGGCGCGCGCGGTCGCCGTCGGTCTCCTCGGTCTGGTCATGGAACAGGATCTGCTGCGTCGGGAACGGCAGGTCGATGCCCGCCCCGAGCAGCGCCTGCGCCACCTTCGTGAGGACCCGGTCCTGCACCGTGAGGACGTCGGCCTTGCGCGGCGGCCGGGTCCACCAGCGCGCCCGCAGGTTGACGGAGAAGTCGCCCAGCTTCACCAGCAGCACCTCCGGGGCGGGCTCGTCGAGCACGCCCTCGGTGCGGCGCAAGGTGTCCAGGATGATGCCCTTCGCCTCGTCGATTGGGTCGCCATAGCCGATGCCGAAGTCGTACTCCAGGCGGCGGGTCTCATAGGCGGTGTTCACGATCACCGAATCGCTGAACAGGTCGGCGTTGGGGATGACGACGCGCCGCCCGTCGTAGGTGCGGATGAAGGTCGCCCGCGTCTGGATCTCCTCGACCGTGCCCTCGTACCCGCCCTTGCTGACGATGATCTGGTCGCCGATGCGGAACGGCTGGGAGAGCAGGAGCAGGATGCCGGCCAGGAAGTTCTTGAGGATGTCCTGGAAGGCGAAGCCGATGGCCACGGTCGAGAGGCCGAGCACCTGGATCAGCTGGCCGGGCTGGAAGCCGGGCACGGCGATCACCAGGGCGACGAGCAAGCCGACCAGCGCGATAGCGCCCTGGGCGAGCCGGCCCAGCACCAGCCCCAGGTTGTGCTGGCGCCCCAGGCGCGCGTTGACGTTGCGGATCAGCGCGCGCACGCCCCCGGCCGCGAAGAAGAACAGCCCAAAGACGACCAGGGCGATGGCTATAGCGGGCAGACGCGCCAGGAAGCCTTCGGCCAGGTCGCGGAGCGTTTTTAGCGCGAGAGACGAGTCGATGTTCATTGCGTCGATGGCCGCTTTCTGAGGACCGGGAGCACGCTGCCACGGCCGGCTCGTCCCGTTGTCCTGCTACCCCATACTTTCTCCGGGCGAAACGTTGAGAGCGGGACCGGAGCCAATAACTACCCGATCCCCATGAATGGTGACGGAGGTGGCGGGGCGACCGCAGGCGTCAGCGCCCCCCGTCCCGGTGACCCGCCTGCGCCCGCTGCGCCGCGTCCGGGTCGGCGCCGGCCACGCCGCGCAGGGCGGAAGCCGCGCCGTCACCTGCCTGCTTCAGGGCGGTGAAACTTCCGTCCGTCTCCAAGACCACCGCCTCGGCCTCTCCCAGCGAGCCGACGCCCTGCGCGCGGAGCGCCGCGCGGATCTCCTCCTCGGTGACCCGCTCCCGCTTCATCGCCCGGTGCAGGAACTCACCGCGGTGGAGAAGGAGCGCGGGTTCCGGCTTGACCAGCCGCCGCACCGCCGGCGAGCGCACCGACAGCCAGGTGATGGCGAACTGCAAAGAGATGAGCACTGCGAAGGCGAGCACGCCCTCGGCGAGGGCCACGTCTTTGGACAGGAGCACGGTCGCCAGCGTGGAGCCGAGCGCCACGGTGACAAGGAAGTCAAAGGCGTTCATCTTGGACAGGGTGCGCTTGCCGGAGACCCGGAGCAGAAGCACCAGCGAAAGATACGCGAGCGTGCCAACCACCAGCGTCCGGCCCAGCCCGGTCCAGTCGTCGAAGAACATCTGCGCTCACCCCCTTCTGCCGTCGGCAGACACCGGCGGCCGTGCCGGCGGCGCATGCGTCCCACGCAGAAGCGTGAAGCCCGCGACACCCGCGATTAAGGATGCCGAGAGGATCGCCAGCTTCGCGGTATCTTCGAACGGCGTGCCCGCAAAGGCGAGGCCGGTGATGAACAGCGACATCGTGAAGCCGATGCCCCCCAGCCAGCCCGCCCCGTGGATGTGCCGCCACGTCACACCCTCGGGTTTCGCGGCCAGGCCGGCGCGCACCGCGAGCCAGGCGAACAGCGTCACGCCGAGCGGCTTCCCGACGACCAGGCCCAGGATGATGCCGAGCGAGACCGGCTCGCCCAGCCCGCCGCCGCCCAAAGCCACCCCCGCGTTGGCGAGCGCGAAAACCGGCATGATGGCGAACGTCACCCACGGGTGCAGCGCGTGCTCCATGCGCTGGAGCGGCGTCTGTGCCCGTTCGCACGCCCTCTCCAGCGTGTGCAGCGCCGCCTGCCGGTCTGCGCTCGTCGTCATGTCGCCCTGCCCGGCCTGCTCGAACGCACTGAGCATGGCGCGGCCCCGGCTCAGGAACGCGTCGGGGTCTATGCGGGCCGAGGCCGGGACGGTCATCGCCAGGAGCACACCGGCGACCGTGGCGTGAACCCCGGACTTCAGGAACGCCACCCACATCGCCACGCCCAGCAGCGTGTAGACGAGCGGATTGCGGACCCCGGCCCAGTTGGCAAGCAGGGCCAGGGCGAGGACGCCGAAGCCAACCGCCAGGCTGATCCCGGCGATCTGCGCCGTGTAGAACACGGCGATCACCAGTACCGCCCCGATGTCGTCCGCGATGGCGAACGCGGTAAGAAAAACCTTCAGTGCGGCCGGCGCGCGGCCGCCCAGGAGGGCCAGCACGCCCAGGGCGAAGGCGATGTCGGTCGCCATCGGGATGCCCCACCCGCCCGCTCCCGGCTTGCCCGCGTTCAAGGCGCCGTAGATCGCAGCCGGAACCGCCATGCCGCCCAGCGCCGCCGCGACGGGCAGCGCCGCCTGCCGGAGCGAGGAGAGCTCGCCCGCCAGCACTTCGCGCTTGATCTCCAGGCCGACCACGAAAAAGAAAATCGCCATGAGCCCGTCGTTGATCCATAGGAGCAAGGGCTTGGAGATGACGAAGCCGCCCGCGCCGACGGTCAGGGTGGTGCCGAACAGGCGGGTGTAGCTCCCCGCCCACGGCGAGTTGGCCCAGACAAGCGCAATAATCGTGCAGAGCAGCAGCAAGATGCCGCCTGTCGCCTCAATACGGGCGAATTCCTGGAACGGGCGCAGCAGCCGCTGGATGGGCGGCGCGACGGATGGCCGGTGTGGAGCGGTTGTGCTTCCCAAGGTATGCCTCCCGAAAGCCCTGTTACGGGCCAGTAAGAGACTTTTTTCCAAACGGCAGCAATTGCAAACTTTGATCAACAGGAGTAAAGAAGGAGCAGCAGTGATCACTCAGGACAGCTGTGTAGGGGGAATTAGCACAGGGGAGGGCGGAAAGCGAGGAGCGATGTACCGTCTCAGAGCCGTTCGCGGATGTACCCTTCGAGCCGGGCGGCGCGGTGCGCGGCGGTGTGCTCGGCCAGCACGCGGGCGCGGGCGCGCTCGCCGACGGCGCGGCGCTCCGGCTCGGTCGTCTCGCGCAGGCAGCGCAGCGTGTCTTCCGGCGAGCGGGTGACGAGGATCTCGCGGCCGATCTCGAAAAAGGTTTCCAGGCCTTCCCAGTAGTCACTCAGGATGGGCGTGGCGCACGCGGCGGCTTCGAAACGGCGCACGCGGGGCGAGTACCCGGCGCGGACCAGGTCGGCGCGGGTGACGTGCAGCGTCCAGTGCTGGGCGTTGTAGCAGGCGCGGTGTTCGGCGGGGGGTAGCTGGGGGACACGCGCGACGGTGCCCGGCCACGCGAGCTCGGCGGGGTACTGCGGCCCGGCCACCACGAAGCGCCCCTCCCCCCAGCGCCGGGCCGGCTCCATCAGGAGCCGGTCGAGCGGCGGCTGCCGGTCGTCGCTGTAGGTGCCCATGTACCCCAGGTCCCACCGCGCGTCGTGCTCCTCGGGATAGTACAATGCGGGGTCGAAGGCGCAGTACAGGGGCCGCGCCCTGGGCGACCCGTAGCGCCGCTCCAGCAGGTCCAGCGTCGGGCCGCCCGTGAACGAAAGGTACAGGTCGTAGCGGGGGATCAGGGCGGGGGACAGGTACTCGGTGTCCCCCCGCTCCAGCTTGGCCAGGGTGACGGGCGTGTCGATGTCGTAGAACGCCGTCGGGCCGCCCGCGGCGGCCGTGGCCCACTGGCCGACCGCGACGCCCTCCGGGACGTAGGAGCCGACCATCACGAAGTCCGCGCCTCGCAGCGCCGGGGCGAAGCGGGTCTTCAGATCCTCCAGGCTCGCGTACAGCGCGGTGCGGCCGTACGGCGGGTCGGGCAGGTCGCGGTTCGCCGCGTACCACGGCACGTCCCGCTCCAGGAACAGCACCTCGTGCCCGCGCGCGGCGAGCTCGCGCACCAGGCCGCGGTAGGTGGTCGCGTGACCGTTCCCCCACGACGAGGTGATCGACAGGCCGAGGATGACGATGCGCATGTCCTATCCCTCCGAGAGAAGGGAGCCGGGGGATGATAGGACCGCCTCCAGCTTCTCCGCCCGGTGCGCGTACGTGTGCTCCGCGAGCACGCGGCGCCGCGCCGCGTCGCCGATGGCGCGCGCCCGCTCCGGGGTGAGTGCGCGCACGTGCTCGGTCACCTCGCCCCCGTCGCGGGCGACAAGGACTTCGCGCCCCGGCTCCAAGAACTGCTCGATGCCCTCCCAATAGTCCGTGATCAGGCACGCGCCGGCTCCCGCCGCCTCGAACACGCGCGTGGCCGGCGAAAAGCCGTAGCGCGCCATGCTTTCGCGGCTGACGTTCAGGACGGCGCGCGGCGTGACGTTGAACGCGTTGTGGTCGCGCGTGTAAACGTGCCCGACGTAGCGGACGTTCGCGGGCATCGGCTTGTCGCCCCAGCCGCTCCCGCCGAGCAGGAAGCGGCGCCCGGGCAGGTCGGCCGCGGCGCGCAGGAAAAACTCCTCGACGCGCGCCTCGCGGTCGGGCAGGCGGTTCCCGAGAAAGCCCAGATCGCCCGCGAAGCGCGCGTCGGGCGCGACGGGGTGGTGGGTGTCGGGGTCGAGCGCGTTGTAGATGGGCACGCACCGGCGCGCGCCCAGCGCCTGGTAGGCCCGCACGACGGGGTCGCCGCCGCCGTAGGTGAGCACCAGGTCGTAGCGCCCGATCAAGGGCAGGAAAGGGTCGACGGGGTCGTTCCGGACGCGGTCGAGCGTCGCGGGCGCGTCCACGTCCCAGAACGCCACCAGGCCGCCGGGGCGCCGAAGGTCGAGCACGGCGGCCTCGAGCAGGGCGTCGAACACGCCGACGCCGCTGGCTTTGACCAGCAGGTCCGCCCCGCGCGCGCTTTCCAGCGCGGCGAGCGCCCCCGCCTCGCCTTCGCCCGGGTAGACCACGACCTCGGCCCAGTGGGGGTCGGGTATGTCGCGGTGCTTCTGCCGGTCGTAGGCGTCCGGCTCGTAGAACGTGATGCGGTGCCCGCGCGCGTGCAGCGCCCGCAGGATGCCGCGGTAGTAGGTGGCCGCACCGTTCCAGTACGCCGAAACCAGGCTGGATCCGAAGAACGCGATGTTCATCCCTCAACTCCCGTCAACAGGTCGCGGTACGCCTGCAGGTAGCCCGCCGCCATCTGCCGGGGCGTATACAGCAGGGCGCGGGCGCGGGCGCGGGCGGCGAGGGATTCCCGGCGGGGCGCGTCGGCCATCAGTGCTGTCAGCGCCTGCTCCAGCGCGCCGGTGTCGTCGGGCGGGACGAAGACGGCGGCCTCGCCCCACACCTCGCGCAGGCTGGGGATGTCCCCCAGCACGAGGGCGCAGCCGGCGAGGCCGGCCTCGAGCGCGGACAGGCCGAACGGCTCGTAGCGCGCCGGTAACGCGTAGATCGCGGCGCGCGCGAGCCAACCGGCGAGCGCCGGCGGCGAAAGCCGCCCCAGGAGCCGGGCGCTCTCGTGCCGCACGTGCCCGCCGTCGGGGTGCTGGTCTTCGCCCGCGACGTAGAGGGGCCACGGCAGGCGCGGCGCGACCCGCTCCAGCGCCCCCACGTTCTTGGCCTCGTCCCACAGGCGCCCCGCCGAAAGCACGAACGGCTCTTTCGCGCCGGGGCCGAAGAGCGCCGCGTCCCGCCCGTTCGGCACGACACGCGCCGCACGGAAGGGCCCGTAGTGCCGCTCAAGCGCCTGCAGCATCGACCGCGTCGGCGCCGCCACGATATCGGCGGCCTGCAGGCCGCGGCCCACCTCGCTCCGGTACCGGTCCCACGAGCCGGGCGCGGCCTCGTCCCGGACGGCCTGCCACCACGACAGGACGCACGAATGTCCGGCGATGAGGACCGGCGCGGGCCAGGGCAGCGCCCCGTGCGCGAAGCCGTTCAGGTGCACCACGTCCGGCCGGACGCGCCCGGCGATCTCGAGCAGCCACGCGCCGGCCCGCGCCACGTCCTGCCAGGGGTCTTCCATCCACTCCAGCTTGAAGCCGCTCTCGAATACATCCAGCCCGGGGATGCGCTGGGTCTCCTGGCACTGCTGTTTGGTGAGCGGCGCGCCCATCGTGGCCAGTGCGACCTCGATCCCGTGCGGCGCGAGCGCCCGCGCGAGTTCCAGGGAGTACGTCCAGACGCCGCCGACCGTGTCGGCCGTGAAAAACACCTTCATCGGCACGTCACCAGCGCCTTCATGAAGCCGTCCGGGCGCTCGTTCGTTATGTCCAGCGCGTCCGCGAGCCGTTCGAGCGGGAAGGTGTGCGTGTACAGCGGCGAGGGGTCCAGATGGCCGCCCGCCACGGCGTCCACGGCCGCGCGCATGCCGTCGCGGTAGACGCGGGGGTCGCGCTCGTGCGCGTTGATCACGTCCAGCCCGCGCCAGTTCCAGAGCTGCATGTTGACCTGCCGCGGGCCGTCCTGATGGTAGCCGGCGACGATCAGCCGGCCCCGCACCGCCGTCAGCTCGGCCGCCAGGTCCAGCGGCCACTGCTTGCCCACGGCCTCGATCACGCACGGCGCGAACGCGCCCTGGGTCAGCGCCCTGACCCGCTCGATGATCTGCCCGTGGTCCTCCATCGGGATCGTCTCGGCCGCGCCGAAGGAGCGGGCGACCGACAGGGCGAACGGGCGCCGGCTGACGGCGAGCACGCGCGCGCCCGCGGCGGCGGCGAGCCGCACGAGCAGGGCGCCCAGAAAGCCGACGCCGACGACCGCCACCGTCTCGCCGGCCTGGACGCCGCTGCGCCGGAAGATGTGCATGGCGCAGCCCCGCGGCTCGCCGGGGACACGCCCCTTGTCCCTGGGCGCGGCGAGCCGCACGTCGGCCTGGGCATCGGTGACGTCGTACTCGGCGTAGGCGTTCAGGGAAAGCAGCGCCACGCGGTCCCCCGCGCCGAGGCCGGTCACGCCCTCCCCGGTCGCATCGATGCGGCCCCAGCCCTCGTGGCCCAGCCCGCCCGGCTCCATCGGGTAGGTGAACCAGGGCCGCCCCTCCCACGGCGGCAGGTTGGAGGCGCACACGCCGCAGCCCTCCAGGCGCACGCGCACCTGCCCGGGCCCCGGCTCCGGGACCGCCACCTCTTCGATGCGGACGTGCCGCGGCTCGGCGATCACCGCGGCGCGCATGGTCGCTCCCACTGCGCTCTTCACGCCCCTTTCAGCCACTCGTATAGTTTTCCCACGCCTTCGGGTACGCCGACGCGCGGCGCCCAGCCCGTGGCCGCCGCGAACCTGCGGGTGTCGCTCACGTAGTAACGCTGGTCGCCGGGCCGCCAGGCGTCGAAGCGGACGGGGGGCTTCATGCCGTGCAGCTCGCCGATCAGGTCGACCAGCTCCAGCAGGCTGATCGCGTTGTCCGGGCCGCCGCCGATGTTGAACGCGTTCGGGCATCCGCCGGGGGAGACGGTCAAGATCTTCTCCCGGGCCGCCAGGAGGGCGTCCACCAGATCCTCGACGAACAGGGCGTCGCGCACCTGCATCCCGTCGCCGTAGAGCGTGATCGGCTCGCCCGCGAGCGCCCGGAGCAGGAAATGCGCGATCCAGCCCTGGTCCTGCGTGCCCCGCTGGTGCGGGCCGTAGATGCAGCTCATGCGGAACACGACCGTCCTCAGGCCGAAGCTGCGTGCATAGTCGAGCACGTACTGGTCCGCGGCGCCCTTGGAGCAGCCGTACGGGCTGTGGAAGTCGAGCGGGCGGTCTTCGCCGATGCCCCGCGCGTCCAAGGTGATGTCTTCGGGCTCGTAGCGCCTGCCGGCGGGGCGCAGTTTCACGTCTTCCAGGCCGCCGTAGACCTTGTTCGTCGAGGTGAACACCAGGGGCGGGGGGTCCTCCGCGGCGCGCAGCGCCTCGAGCAGGTTCAGGGTGCCGCGCGCGTTCACGTCGAAATCGTCCGCCGGACTGGCGAGGCTGGTCGTGACGGCCACCTGGGCGGCCAAATGGAACACCGCGTCCGCGTGCGTGACGGCGCGGCGCAGCGCATCCGGGTCGCGCACGTCCGCCACCTCGATCCGGACGCGCGCGCCGTGGGTGTCCCGCAGCCAGCGCAAGTTCCGCTCCACGCCGCGGCGCGAAAGGTTATCGAGCAGCGCAACGGGGCGGCCCTGGCAAAGCAGGCGGTGCGCGAGGTTGGTCCCGATGAACCCCGCGCCGCCGGTGATCAGCACCGGCCGCTCCCCGGGGCCCGGAGAGCGCCCCGGCCCCGCGGACCACCCCGGCATCCCGGTCGTCGGTCTAATCATGTCGCTTGATGCTCTGCCTCATAACTTTTTATCCGGCGCCGTCCGCACCAAGCCCCTTACTTCTTGTTCTTCTTTCTATTCTCCTTCTTCTTCTTCAGGCGGCGGCGAAATTGGGTGCGGGTTATGGCGGCCCGGCGGCGACATCCAGCCGGTCCGGGTTATCCACGCCGATCAGCCGGTTCCAAAGCACATAGTCCGTTTCGCCCTTGGGCACGTAGTAGTCGCCCGGGCCGGCTTCCATGCCGCCCATCGCCTTGAACTCGCCCTTTTCCGGGTGCCGCAGGTCATAGTAGATCGCGCCCTGCTCCAGCCGCGCGCCCGGCGCCAGGACCATGAGCTGCTTCATCTCGTCGTCGCGGAACTGTGAGAGCATCTCGTGCAGTTCCTTGATGTCGTAGGCGGGGATCATCGGGGTCTCGGTCACGCCCGCGTGCTGGCCCGCCCGGTTATCCGGGTGCAGATCCGCCTCGTACTCGTCCGGACGTTCGTCGACTTTGCCTTGTGACATGTGTCTCGTTCCTTTCTGGCTCTGACCGCACTTTTTCCCCGATGCCGTGAAGGTCAAACCGCGCCAGCGGCGCGCCCGCGCCCACGGGCCGGCACGGGACGGGTCGGGCAGCGGAAGGGCGCGGGTACAGACGTGCTTGCCGAAGGAGACGTTGATGACCGGGGCGTGATTATTCGGGCGAGCTTTTGCTATTTGCCTGCCGGTCGGTTATACTTAAACCCGGCAAGCGCGAACCGGACGCCGACCGCATGAAATCGGAAACCACAGGGGCGAGAACGGGAGGGAAGACGTCCCAAAAAAGCGAGGGGTAAGGGGCCGATATGTTGACGATTCCATCAACGCCGGAGCTGGAAAGACGGCTGCAAGAAGAAGCGGCCAAGCGCGGGATGCAAGCGCCGGAATACGCGCTGCGGCTCATCGAGGGACTGCTTTTGCCCACGCCGGCGGTGGACGAGCAGGAGGCCGCACGCCTTGCGGCCATTGATGCCGCCCTGGGCGTTGCCGTTGACGTGCCGTTTTCCAGCGAGGATTTGCACCGCGAGCGGCAGCGGGAAACGGAACGGGAGGAGCGTCGCTTCGCAGAGCGGTTTGGATGATCGTTTTCGATGCCGGGGCGTTCATCGCCCTGTTGCGCTTGGAGCGAGGCGCTTTAATCGTGCGGCAGCTTCTGCGGGCCAACCCCGGCGGCTGCCACCTCCACGCCGTCAACCTGTTTGAGATCTACTACGGTTTCGAGCGGGCCAAAGACGCAGCTTATGCGGAGCGCTCCGTTCGCTTTCTTCAATCGCCGGGGTCGCCGTGCGCGAGGACATGGACGCTGCTTTCTGGAAGGACGCGGCACACGTCAAAGCCACGCACCGCCTTTCCGTCGCTGATGCCTTTGCCGTCGCAATGGCGCGGCGCTTGGGCGGTCCGCTCGTCTCGACAGACCACCACGAGCTGGACGCAGTGAATGCGGCCGGCACGTGTCCTGTGCTCTTTATCCGATGAACAGGGCTATCGCTTGTTGGTGGCGGCGGACTGGCCGTAGTCGCACCACGGGCGCACGGGGCAGCGGCTGCAAACGGGGAGGGTAGGGAGGCAGGTGGCCCGGCCGTGCTGGAGGAACAGACGGTTGCTGCCGGCCCATAGATCCCTGGGCATCACCGCCTCCAAGGCGCGCTCGGTCTGATCCGGCGTTTTCGTCGACACCCAGCCGAGCCGGTTGGCGATGCGATGGCAGTGGGTGTCGACGCAAAGGGCGGCGCGGTCGAAGGCGTAGATCAGGACGCAGTTCGCCGTTTTGCGCCCCACGCCCGGCAGCGCCAGCAGGTCCTCGAGGCTGTCGGGCACCTGCCCGCCGAACCGCTCCACGAGGAGCCGGGCCAGGGCGATCAGGCGCGGGGCCTTGTCCTCGCGGTACTCACTGCCTTCCAGCAGGTCGTAGAGCTCGGCTTCGTCCGCGTGCGCCAGTGCGGGGACGTCGGGGTACCGGGCGAAGACCCGCTGTGAGACGGCGGTCGTTTGTTCCTCGCGCGTCCGCTGCGAAATGATGGTCGCCACCAGCACGCGGTAAGGTTCGCCCAGCTCCACCGCCCCGCGCCCGTGATACGCCGCCGCCAGCGTCTCCATCACGGCGCGCACTTCCTCCGGAGGAACCTTTTCCCGCTTGTCGGGTGGTGTCGCCACGGCGTATCCAGAAGAATAAGAAAACATCCGAGCGCCCCGGCGGTCATCCCGGTTGCCGGGGCGCTCGGTGAGCCAGGCGGCCGTGGCCGCCCGTCCTGCGGCGCTAGTAGCTCACCATCACCGGCTCGTCGTGCTGCTGCCAGCCCATGACCGCCGTGTCGTGCAGCCAGAACAGGGGCCCTCGCCCGTTCTTGCTCTGGGTGGCGTCCTGCTCCACCAGGGGGCGCACCTCTTCGATCAGCAGCTCCTCCTCGCGCTCCTCCAGAGGCTGGAAGTTCGCCGCCATGCCGACGATCTGGTCGATCTGTATCGGCACGTCCATCCCGACGATCGCCAGCGACACGCCGGGCAGGCCCAGCGAGTAGCGCAGGGCCAGGTCGACGTTTTTGAACTCGCCGTGGCCCAGCACCTTCATCGCGATCACCCCGGCGTTCTTTTGCTGGGCCTTGGGCAGCAGGAACGTTTCGGGGCTGGTCACCAGCCGGTCCGCCATCCCGAGCGCCACCAGGACGGTGTCGAACGGGTACTGGTCGAGCGCGTGCGCCAGCAGCTCCGGGCGGGCGTGCCCCGTGATGCCGATGAAGCGCACCAACCCCTGGTCGCGCGCCTCTTCCAATGCGGACAGCGCGCCGTCGGGGGCTAGCGCCTGCTCCAGGTCGGCCCACGCGTTTATCGCGTGCACCTGGATCAGGTCTATGTGGTCCGTTTGCAGCTTTTCGAGAGACTCTTTGAGCTCGTCAAGCACGCCCTGCTTGCTGCGCCGGTTGACCTTGGTGGCCAGGAACACCTCGTGGCGGCGCGTCTTCATCACCTCGCCCACCTTGGGCTCGCTGCCGTAGTCCGGCGACGTATCCAGGTACGTGATGCCGCTATCGATGGCGTGGTTCAGGCAGCGCACGGCGTGCTCCGGCGACACGTGCTCTTTGCCGAGCGGCGCCGTGCCGTAGCCGATCAAGGGAACCGTCACGCCCGTTTTGCCCAGCGGGCGCGCGGGGGAAAGAACTGCGGGCATCGAGAAACCTCCTCGTTGTGGGGGAAGCACCGTCCAAAATGAACGACCTTTTGTCAGGAGGTAGATACCCGCCCAGGCCGGGTCCTTCAAACGCTGGCTTCCCATTTTTTGTCAGGGGCACATGGGTAAGCAAAAGGAGGCAGGTCGTCAGAACCCAGGCTATGTGAGAACTTGCAGGCTGTGGCGCAGATCAAGCCATAAGCTGGCAAGCCGTTAACGCGGCCATAATCGCGGCATAAACAGATGCAACGCAGTCAGATCCATAATCATCGTCCTGTCCAGACCGGGGCCACCCACGCCATCGGGGTGGTGCCCCCGCGTTCCACACTCTGACAAAGAAGTACTTGCTGGTGCCGTCTTCGATCGTCGGGCTCCAGGTGACTGCGTGCGCGGGCGTGTCGGGCGTGTACGTCTGGACGACTTCGCCTTTGTCCTTGACAATGTCGATCTTGGTGATCTTGTCGTCGGCATCTTTGCTGTCGGGATCTTCTATGTTGATCGCAAATCGGAAGGTGCCCGGACTGTCGAGGGTCGAACCCATGATCTTGCCGTTGACCGTGTACTTAATCTGGATGTTCTTGTCGAGGGCCGCATAGGTGCGACGGTTCTTCATCGCGTCCAGGATAGCGGCTTTGGTCTTCAGCCAGCACGAAGGTGCGCGATGTGTGGTTGGTGATGCCCCAGAAACCGTGGTTATCGTTGCCGCACACCGGCGAGACCTTCCAGCCGGTGTCGAGGGCGACCAGAAAAGCGGGGTAGTGGATATTCTTGTTGGAGTTGATGACCTCCAGCAGGGTGATGATGTCCGTCACCCCGGCGTCCCTGTAGGCGAACCTGTTATAGCTTTCGGGCTTTGGATGATTGAAGGAAACAACCGCACCCGGCTGTGTCTTGAGCCAGGTGTAGAACTCCTGGATCCCGACACCTTTTTCCAGTGCATCCAGATACGCGGGGCTATTTATGACGTTGAAATGGCCGTTGCCGTCCGGACCATTGTTCTCGGAGTGCTCATAGCCGGCAAGTCCCACATACGTGCTGTCGGTGGCATCGGCGGCCTGTTGCTTGGTGGGCCACCCAGGCGGCGTTGGTGGGGCTGGTCGGGTCAAAGGCGACTTCTTGCGAATGGTCGGTGGTGACATAAAAGTCGTAGCCTGCCGCCTTGGCCCGGCTGTGATGCTCGGCCGGCGGACCGTTTAGAGGCGGCTTCATGCCGTGTGACGAAGTGAAGGGGGTGTGCGCGTGTGTGTTACCAGCATAGATTTGATAGCGGATAGCGGCCGTATCGTCCGCGACGAGATTGGGCGCAGTCTGCGTCTGCGGGGCTGTGTGGGCGGCACACCCCAGAGCGCTAGCCCCAGAGCCATGCCAATCCCGCAGCCGACGGCTGCCCGGTGGGTTAAAGGCCATGCGTGCGATTGCGGTAGAACGGCTACTGCCCGTTTTACGGTTGCCCGCTCGACGCTGGTTGATTTCATACCCCGTGTTGCCCTTATACAGGCGACGCGGCCAAACCCAAAGCCCTCTGCCTGAGGGCAACACGCAGATTTCCGTGATGCTGCGTGGGGCGGGGGAAGGCCCGGTAAAGCGAAAGGGGCCGGGAAGCGGTATGCCCCCGGCCCCGGAACAAGCCCGGACGTATACGTCTAGTGGCTGCCGCAGGAGCCGCAGCCGCCGCCAGACGGTCTGGCCCGCCGCGTCCTTCGGTGGTGAAGGAGGAGCCACAACCGCACGACTTGGTGGCGTTCGGGTTCTCCACCTTGAAACCGCCGCCCATAGCGGTCTCGACGTAGTCCACCATCGAGCCGGCGATGTACTTGAGGCTCATCGGGTCGATAACGATCTTGACGTCCTTGTCGCTGAAGAACTGATCGCCCTCTTCCACGTTCTCATCGAGCGCCATGCCGTATTGAGGCCGGAACATCCGCCGCCCGCCACGTAGATGCGCAGCGCCACATCTTCCGGGTTGCCCTGCTGCTCCAGGATGTCCTTGACCTCCTGGGCCGCCCGGTCCGTCAAAGCGATCGGACTGGTTGTCGTTTCGGTCGTGGTCGCCGGGGCCTCGATCGTAGGTGCCGCCATATGTTCTGATTCCTCCCTCCCGGCCGAGCGCCGGAGTGTGTAAACCTGGTCATCGGCAAGATGCCACCGCTATTATACCGCCAAACGCCCCGTGGCAACCTCCTCGGCAGGCGAAACCCGCCCGCCACCCCCGATCCCGCACGGCGAGCGCCGCGGACGTACCCGGGCGCCGCGTCGAGCCGCCGCAGGAGCCAGCCCCGGGGATCGTCGCCTTCGCCCGCAGCGCCGCCGCGCCGCCGGCCGCGAAGGCGACTTCCCAGCGGCCCAGGGCGAGCGCCGCTTCTCGCCGCGGGCCTTGGCGTAGGCCTCGCGGCAGGTCCAGTATTCCAGCATCCGGCGGGGCGCAGCGCCGCAGGGAGCGCCCGCAGGTCGGCGTTCTCGCCCGCCGAGAAGAAACGTCGCGCGACGTCTTCCAGCGGCAGGTCCGCGCCCACGCGCTCGATGTCCGCCCCGACCTGCCGCCTCGCCGGATAGCGAACAGCGCCCGCTCGTGCGAGTGGGACGCGCTGAAACACAGGCCGTCGCCGTGGGTGGCGGCGCACATAGGGCGGGCTTGCCCTGGGAGCCGTGGCGGAACGCGACCCGCTCCGGGGCGACGTCGAGGTAGCGCCCAACAGGGCGCGGAGCAGGCCCCGCCGGCCACGTACCGGCGGCGGGGTCGTCGGCGCCGTGGAACCGGTCGGCCCGGTCGCGCTCTTGGGCGGAGAGCGTCGCCTCCAGTCGCCGCGCCGCCGCCGGGCAGGGAGAGCCGCCATGCGAGATGGACATGGACCTCGTCGCGGCGCAGCGGCGGGAGCCGCCCGGCGGCGGGGGCCAGGGAACCCAAGAATGGCTCCC
This sequence comes from Armatimonadaceae bacterium, assembly GCA_030446525.1. The sequence continues at coordinate 6,106 of JAUJNC010000068.1, read as the reverse complement.
CGCGTCGTCCCGCCGCGTCACCGCCCGCCGCCACCGCCGGCCGCCTGGGGCCCGAGCAGGCAGAGCCGCAGGCGCCCGCCAGGTCGGGCACGTGCTCCATGATGCAGGTGGTGTGTCCCGTCCACGGAATGCACCGCGGCCTCGGCGGCCGCGTGGCGCCACCCTTTGGTCGGCTCCCGGGCGCACATGGCGAGGGTCTCACTCGACCAGAACAGATCCACCCGGCCGTCGTAGAACCCCGTGCCGGCGCGCGCGGTAGGACCGATGATCCAGATACGCCTGCGCGTCGAAGGGCGCGGCCGGGCCGCCGGCGCATCCTCGGCTCGGCGGCGCGCGCCCTCGGCGCCCGCCCCTTGCCGCGCCCGGGCCAGCTTTTGCAGGACCGCGCGCGCCATCTGGCCGGGGTGCAAACGGCGGAAACGGGACCAGCGGCCGGCGTAGTGGCGCACGCGCCCAGCGCGTCTGCGCGTCCTGTCCGAGGCCCGCCAGAGCGCTCCAGGCCGCAGACCAGACGGTCCAGGCGCGTGAAGCTGACGTCGCGGATGCACCTCGACCAGGGCGAGCAGGGCGACCCTCCGGCTCCTCGGCCTGGTTCGCCGCGCCATTTCGTAGGCCACCACCGCCCTGCCAGGTATCCCCTCCAGCAGGTACGGACCTTCGGGCTGAAGCGGCGTAGCGTCCCGACGTGTTCGGCGGCCATCGCCTCCACCGTGGGGGGCAAGGGGCCCAGCCCGTGGGGCCGCAACAGGTAGAAGCGGCTGGTCCATGCTCAGCCGGCGGGCGATCCGGGAGCAGTAGGTGGCCGTCCTGTTCATATAGTCGCCGTCCAGAAAGAAGAAGGCGCCGGCCTCGCCGGCGTGACCGCCTACCAGCGGATACAGGGAGTCAGCGCCGGGGGATTTCGGTGAGCGCCCGGGAAAGGTGGGCGATCGTCGGCTCGGCGAACAGCGTCCCAGCGGGAGCGACCTGCCGAACGCCTGCTCGATCTGCTCCAGCAGGGACGCCACGAGCAGCGAGTGCCCCCCAGATCGAAAAAGTTGTCGTGGACGCCCACGCTTTCGAGGCCCAGGATCTCGCACCAGAGGCGGGGACAGCGCCTCTTCGGCGGGCGTGCGCGGGGCGACGCGGCCGCGGCGCCGGGCGCCGCGGCCGGGCGGCGCGCTGCGAGCTCTGCAGCGTCGCGGCCAGGCCGACGCGCTGCAGCTTGCCCGTCGCGGTTCTGGGGCGCTCTTCTTCCGCAGCACGACCTGCCGGGGCACCTTGAACGGCGCCAGCCGGCGGGCGGCGAAGTCGCGGTTCTCCGCCGCCCCGGCCGCGCCGGCCGGGCGCAGCACGACCGCCGCGGCGATGTCCTCGCCCAGCCGCGCGGGGCACCGAACGCGACCGCCTGCGCGACGCCCGGGTGGTCCAGCAGAACTCGACCTCCCGCGGCGAGATCTTCTTCTCGCCGCCGCGGTTGATGATCTTGAGGCGCCCCGTAAGGAAAAGGTAGCCGTCGGCGTCGAAGTAACCCTGGTCGCCGCTGCGGAACCACCCGTCGCGGAAGGCCTCGGCGTCCGCGGCGGGGTTGTTCTGGTAACTGCGGACCACGTTCGCGCCCCGGATCACGATCTCGCCGGCCTCGCCCGGCGGCAGCGGCCTGCTCGGCATCGTCCCAGACAGCGACGTCCTGCCCCAGCGGCATACCCACCGAGCCCGGCTTGCGCACGCGGCGGCAGCCGGTTGCTGGCGATGAGCGCGCCTGTCTCGGTCATGCCGTAGTACTCGATCACCGGCGTGCGCACCGAAGGCGGACTCGAGGTCCGCCAGACCTGCGGGGGCAGCGAGGAAGGGACGAGGAGCGGATGAAGCGCAGCGGCGGGCACCGGCGGATCACGTCGCGGCGGCGCCGGGACTCGTCCAGGATCGCCTGGCGGAAGGCCGGCGCCGCCGTGTACCAGGTCGGGCGGAACGCTTCCAGCCACCTCGAAAACGCGCCGGCGTGGAAGCCGGGCGGGCAGAAGACGCTGGCGCCGGCCCGGAGCGAGGCGTACAGGGCGTTCAGGCCGGGAGGTGGAACAGCGGCATGACGTCGATGCAGCGGTCCGCGGCGGTCAGCGCAACAGCGGCGACGAGGTTGCGCGCCGAGGCGGCCAGGTTGCGCTGGGTGATCGGCACGAGCTTGGGACGCGACGTCGCCGACGTGTACAGCACCAGGGCCACGTCGTCGGGCCCGGCGAGCCCGTCTTCCGGCGCAGCTTCGGCGCCGGTCCGCGCCGCCGGCCGCCGGCCAGGGTGAAGACGTTGGCCTCGGCGCCGGGGACCGGCGCGGTGCTCGAGCACGGGGATGCCCCGTCCGTCCGGGCGACGGCGGCGGCCGGCGACTCCGCCCCGCGGGCGCCATCAGCGCCCGCGCGCCCAGGTCGGACAGGTAGAAATCGAACTCTCGCGCGGCAGCCGGGGTTGAGCGGGGCGGCGGTGGCGCAGGCGGAGACCGCGACAAAGGCGAGGGCCATCTCCGGGCCGTCCGGGAGCGCCAGGGCGACCCGGTCGCCCTGGCCCAGGCCCTGTGCCCGGAGCGCCCGCGCGACGTCCTGGACGCAGTCCCACAGGCGCGCGTAGGTCAGGGGCGGGCGCCCGGGGGCGGCCAGGGCGACGCGTTGCCGGCGAAGCGCCAGATTCTCAACGGCGAGGAGCCGCGAAAACACGGCTCGCGAGCGCCAGCCGCCTGCGCGCTCTCGTCGGCCTGCGGTATCGTGATCTGCCCCATCCCTTTCCCTCCCCACCCGCGACGAACGTACTCCGGCGCCTGTCTCGCTGCACGTTTCGTACCAGAGCGGGGGAGGAAAGGGGGCGGGGCCGCCCGGCTATTCGGCCTCGGGATAGGAGCCGAGCACGGTCACGAAAAGGCTCTGCTCGCGGAGCATCTGCAGGGCGTGCGCGACGGGCGCGTCCTGGATGTGCCCCTGGAAGTCGATAAAGAAGACGTACTCCCAGGGCATCTGCTTGGTCGGGCGCGACTCGATCATCGTCAGGTTGATGTTGTAGGCGTCGAAGGCCGACATCGCCCGCAGGAGCGCCCCGGCCTTGTGGCTCACCGAGAAAAAGATCGAGGTCTTGTCTTTGCCCGACGGCCGCGGCTCGTTGTGCCCGATCACCAGGAAGCGCGTGCGGTTGTGCGGCGAGTCCTCGATGTGGGTGGCCACCAGGGGTACGCCGTACAGCTCGGCGGCGATGTCGGTGCAGATCGCCGCCCCCTCGGAGTCCACCGACGCCATCTGGGCGCTCTTCGAGTTGGAGGTCGCGGCCACCACCTCGATCTTGGGCAGGTTCTCGCGCAGCCACGCCCGGCTCTGGGCGAGGGCCTCCGGGTTGGCGTACAGCCGCTTGACCTCGCCCAGCTTCTCGGCCCGCGTCGCCAGGTGGTGGTGGACGGGCACGAACACCTCGGCGCACACCTTGAGGCGCGTCTGCGAGAACATGTCCAGCGTGGGCTTTATCACGCCGTCGGTCGAGTTCTCGACCGGCACCAGGCCGTAGTGCGCCTGCCCGCGCTCGACTTCCTTGAAAACATCGGGTATAGTATCAACCGGCTTCAACGCCGATGAGTTGCCGAACTTATGGAGCGCCGCCCGGTGGCTGAACGTCCCGGCGGGTCCCAGGTAGGCGACCTGGAGCGGCTGCTCCAGGGCGCGCGAGGCCGAGATGATCTCGCGGAAGATGGACTGGAGTGCCTCGCGGGGCAGGGGACCGGGGTTCTCCTCGGACAGGCGGGCGTAGATCTGACGCTCGCGCTCGGGCGAGAAGAACTGCGCCGAGGTGCGCGACTTGGAGTGCCCGATCTCCTGCGCCAGCCGGGCGCGGCGCGACAGCAGCTCGAGGAGTCGGGAGTCGATCTCGTCGATCTCGCGGCGAAGGTTCTGGATAGACATGAAGGCTTCCTGCGGGGCCGGATCGCCCGGCCTCGGTCGCTTCCAGTATACCACGAAGATACGGTCAAAAAGAGGAATTACTGATGCCGGATTGGTTCCGCCGACGGACGGGGCAGCCGCCGGGCGAGGGCCGCGCCCCCGCCATCCCCGCCGGCGTGTTCACGAAATGCAGCAATTGCGAGAAGATCCTTTACATAAAGGAGTTCGAGCGTGACCTGAAGGTCTGCGCCAAGTGCGGCCACCACCACCGGCTCACGGCCGACGAGCGCATCGCCTTTACGGCCGACCCGGATTCCTTCGCCGAGCGGGACACGGACCTGCTCACGACGGACCCGCTCGCCTTCCCGGACTACGCCGGCAAGGTCGAGCAGGGGCGCCAGGCCACCGGGCGCGGCGACGCCCTGGTCACGGGCACGGCCCGGATCGCGGGCTACGGGTGCGTGCTGGGCGTCGTGGACTTCGGCTTCGGCCGGATGGGCGGCTCGATGGGCTCGGTCTTCGGCGAGAAGTTCGCCCGCGCCGCCGAGCACGCCATCGAGCGGAGACTGCCGACCGTGCTGTTCTGCGCGTCGGGCGGCGCGCGCATGCAGGAGGGGCTGTTCGGCCTGATGCAGATGGCCAAGACCAGCGCCGCGGTCGCCCAGCTTTCCGAGGCGAAGCTCCCTTACATCGTGGTCATTACCGACCCGACCACGGGCGGTGCGTTCGCCTCCTTCGCCTCCCTCGGGGACGTCATCCTCGCCGAACCGGGCGCCTACATCGCCTTCGCGGGGACGCGGGTCGCGCAGCAGGCGCAGACCCACAAGCCGCCCGCGAACTACCAGACGGCCGAGTTCCAGGAGGAGCACGGCATGGTGGATCGGGTGGTGCCGCGCAAAGAGATGCGCGACACGCTGGCGCGGCTCCTCGCGTTCTTCGGCGCCGAGTCCGTGGCGGGGTGCGAGCCGGCGGGGGGCGGCCCGGAGAACGCCCCGGCAACCAGCCCGCGGGCGCTCGCGGGGCGCAACGGGAGGGGCAGCCTCTGATGGCGTCACCCAACGTGCTGGAGTTCGAGCAGCTGATCGCCGAGCTCGAAAGCAACATCGCCAAGATACGCGAGGTCGCCGCCCGCGAGGGGCGCGACGTCGGCGCGGAGATCGAGGACCTGGAGCAGAACCGCGACGCCCTGCTGCGGGGCTTCTTCGAGGCGCTCACCCCCTGGGACAACGTCCTGCTGGCGCGCCACGAAAACCGCCCCTACACGCTCGACTACGTCCCGCTCCTTTTCGACGACTTCCTCGAGCTGCGCGGCGACCGGCTCTTCGGCGACGACGGCGCGATGGTGGGGGGGATGGCGCTCTTCGAGGGCAAGCCCGCCGTGGTCATCGGGCAGCAGAAGGGGCGCGACCTCAAGGAGCGCGTCCGGCGCAACTACGGCTACGCGCGCCCGGAAGGGTACCGCAAGGCGCTGCGCTTGATGAAGCTGGCCGAGAAGTTCGGCCAGCCCGTGATCACCCTGGTGGACACGCCGGGCGCAGACGCCAACGTGCCCTCCGAGGAGCGCGGCATCTCCGAGGCCATCGCCCGCAACCTGCGCGAGATGTCGGTCCTGAAGACGCCCGTCGTCACGGTGATCATCGGCGAGGGCGGCAGCGGGGGCGCGCTGGGCATCGCGCTCGCCGACCGGGTCCTGATGCTGGAGCACGCCATCTACTCGGTGATCGCCCCGGAGGGCTGCGCCTCGATCCTGTGGCGCGACCCCAGCCGCGCCGCCGAGGCCGCCCGGGCGATGAGGGTCACCGCCGGCGACGCTCTGGAGCTGGGCCTGGTGGACGAGGTGGTCCCGGAACCGCTGGGCGGGGCGCACCGGAGCCCCGAGGCCACGGCGGCGGCCATCAAAGAGGCGATCAGCCGCCACCTGAAGGAGGTCGGCCGCCTGTCCAAGACCCGGCTCATCGCCGGGCGCTACGACAAATTCCGCGCCCTGGGCCGCTTCTCGGAACCCGCGGCGGAGCTAACCCCGGACGCGCCGCGGGCCGGTGAAAACGGCCCCGGCCGCGCCGGCCGGACCCGCGCCCACCCCCCCCCGCCCGGGGGCGCCCCCCCGCCCCCCCGCGCGCCCCCCGCCCGGCCAGCCCACCGTCGCGGCAATTCGGTGTCATTTCCCGGCCGGGTCGTGCCGATGCTGCCGGAGCGCATCTCCAACGACCTCTGCT
>JAUJNC010000067.1 GCA_030446525.1 Armatimonadaceae bacterium | reverse complement strand
GCCTGTCGCCGGGCAAGACGCCGTTCGACGTGCTGCGGGCGACGTTCCCGGCGGGCACGCTCTCGGGCGCGCCCAAGGTGCGGGCGATGCAGATCATCGAGGAGCTGGAGCCCACGCGCCGCGGCGCATACGGCGGGGCCATCGGCTACTTCTCCTTCAACGGCAATCTCGACACCTGCATCACGATCCGCACGCTCCTCGTCAAGGACGGCGTCGCCCACATCCAGGCGGGCGGCGGCATCGTGGCCGACTCGGACCCGGAAGCCGAGTACGAAGAGACCATGAACAAGTCCGGCGCCGTACGCCGCGCCATCGAGATGGCCGAGGGGGGACTGGAATGATTCTCGTCATCGACAACTACGACTCGTTTACCTATAATCTGGTCCAGTACCTGGGCGAGATGGGGCAGGAGCTGCGGGTTTATCGCAACGACAAGATCACGACCGAGGAGATCGCGCGCCTGCGCCCCGACAAGATCGTGATCTCGCCGGGGCCGTGCGCGCCCGAGCAGGCCGGCATCTCGGTCGAGACAATCCGGCGCTTCGCGGGCGAGTTGCCTATCCTGGGCGTCTGCCTGGGGCACCAGAGCATCGGGCACGCGTTCGGGGGCAACATCGTCCGCGCCGGGCGCCTGATGCACGGCAAGACCAGCCCGGTGCGCCACGACGGGCGCGGGGTCTTCGCCCAAATGCCGAACCCGTTCTCGGCCACGCGCTACCACTCGCTCCTGATCGAGCGCGACAGCCTGCCGCCCTGCCTGGAGATCAGCGCCGAGACCGCCGAGGGCGAGATCATGGGCGTGCGGCACAAGACCCTGCCCCTCGAAGGCGTCCAGTTCCATCCCGAATCGGTCCTGACCGAGCAGGGAAAGCAGATCCTCAAAAACTTCGTGGCCATGTAACACCATGCTGCAAAACACACTGCAAAAGCTGATCGAGCGGCGGCATCTGACCGAGGATGAGGCCGTGGAGATGATGACCCGGATCATGGACGGCGAGGCGACGCCGTCCCAGATCGCGGGCCTGCTCATCGCGCTGCGCATGAAGGGCGAGATCGTCCAGGAGATCACCGGCTTCGCCCGCGTGATGCGCGCCCGCTCCGTCCAGGTCCCGACCACGCGCCGCCCGCTCGTGGACACCTGCGGGACCGGGGGCGACCTGTGCAAAACGTTCAACATCTCCACCGCCGCCGCGTTCGTGGTCGCCGCCGCAGATGTCGCGGTCGCCAAGCACGGGAACCGGTCGGTGACCAGCAAGTGCGGGTCCGCCGACGTGCTGGAGGCGCTGGGCGTGCGGCTCGACCTGCCGCCCGAGGCGATCGGCCGCTGCATCGACGAGGTGGGGATCGGGTTTTTATTCGCCCGCGCGCACCATCCGGCCATGCGGCACGCCGCCGGCCCGCGCGCCGAGCTGGGCATCCGCACCGTTTTCAACGCCCTGGGACCCCTGACCAACCCCGCCGGCGCCAAACGGCAGCTCATCGGCGTCTACGACGCGGACCTGTGCCCGCTTCTGGCACAGGTCCTGGGCAACCTCGGCTCCGAGCAGGTAATGGTCGTCCACGGCGTGGACGGCCTGGACGAGATATCCACGCTGGGCGAGACGACGGTCACCGAGCTTAAGAACGGCTGCGTCGACACCTACACCCTGACGCCCGAAGCGCTGGGACTGCGCGCGGCCTCGCCGTCCGACATCGCCCCCGGCGCGGACCCGGCGGAAAGCGCCGCCCTGCTGCTCGCCGTGCTGGCCGGCGAGCGCGGCCCGCGGCGCGACGTCGTGCTCGCCAACGCCGCCGCCGCCCTCGTGGTGGGCGGCGTCTCGGACACGCTGCCCGAGGGGGTCGCCCGCGCCGCTGAGCTGCTTGAGTCCGGCGCGGCCCGCGCCAAGGTCGAAGCGCTGCGCGCCTTCACCGCCCGCACAGCGGAGGCGGCCGCATGACCGGCACCATCCTCGACCGGATCGTGGCCACGAAGCGGGCGGAAGTCGCCGCACTGCAGGCGCGCGTGCCGCTCGCCGAGCTTATGGCGCGGGTTCAAGATGTGCCGCCGGTGCGCGGCTTTGCACGGGCGCTGGCCCCCCCCGCCCCCGGGTACCCGCCCGAAGGGGGGGTAAATGGGGGTGCCGGACCTGTCGCCCTCATCGCCGAAGTGAAGAAGGCGTCCCCATCGAGAGGCGTCATCCGGGCGGACTTCGATCCGGTCGCCATCGCGCGCGCCTATCACGGGGCAGGTGCATCGTGCCTGTCCGTGCTCACGGATGAGACCTATTTTCAGGGCAGCCTGTCGTATCTGCACCTCCTCCGCGAGATCGTGCCGCTGCCACTTTTGCGCAAGGATTTCCTCGTCGACTCGGCGCAGATCTACGAGGCGCGTGGCCGCCGGCGCGGACGCTATCCTCCTTATCGTCGCCATCCTCACGCCCGCGCAGGTGTGTGAGTACCGGGAGATCGCCCAATCGCTGGGGATGGACGCCCTAGGGAGGTGCATGATCGGGACGAGCCTGGAGGTGGCGAAGGCGTCGGGCGCGACGCTGATCGGCGTCAACAACCGCGACCTCAAGACCTTCGACGTGCGCCTGGAGACCACGCTCGAACTGCTGCCCGACTTCCCGGCGGGGGCGCTGGCCGTGGCCGAATCCGGCATCCACAGCCACGCCGACGTGGGCCGGCTGCACGCCGCCGGTGCACACGCCGTCCTGGTCGGCGAGTCGCTGATGCGCGCGGCGGACGTCGCCCGGGCGACGCGAAAGCTTCTGGGGCGATGACGCACGTTCCCGTATCCGTCACGGGTCATACAAGGCCCTCGTCAGGATCGGGCGAGAAAAACGACCCGGTCGGTCCAGTCCTCCGCGCCGTGACCGTCCCATAACTGGGACAGCCCACGGATTAAGCCGCCGTAGTTGTTGGCGGCCAGGGGGTGCTCGGCGACAAAAACGATGCCGCCATGGGACAGGCCCTGTTCGCCCCAGGTTTTGAGCAGCGGTGCGATCGTGTGCAGGTCGTAGGTAACCAGTGTCAGTCTGCGCTCGTGCGCCAGCGTGAGAAGTGGGGCATCTTTGAGACCTTGATGCACCCTGCCCTCCCAGTCGCGCATCGCGAAGATCGGGATGTCCGGTCTGTGCCAGGCAAGCTGCTCGGCGATGTCTGGTGAAAGGTGTTCGTCCAGGAGGAACTGCAGCACCGTCAGGCATCCTCGGTGACCAGGAACCGCTCAGCCTGCGGCAGCATCCGCCGGAGCGTCTCGAAGTCATAAGCGGCGTTGTCCTGGAGAGCCGCCTCCACTTCGTCGGGGAAAAGCCGTCGCGTAATGGAGCGCGGCCTGCACCTTGTGCACGGGCCACCGCAAATGACGGGCAGTCTGTTGCGGGTCCATGTCATAGTCGCGGGCGATCTGCAGCACCTGCCAGACGGCCAGGCGGGTGCCCTGGATATAGGCCTGCCGCCCGACGGGCGAATCACGGGAACTCGATGTAGCCGAACTCGCTCTTGGCGAAGCGCCTCCTCCACCAGGATCGCGCTGATCTCGCTGGGGGTGCGCCCCATGCGCCGCGCCAGACGCCTCAGACGCTCCATCTGGCTTCTTGGAACCGCATGCTCACGACTCAGCGACATCGCCCACCTCGACAAGAAACAATAGTTACATTGTAACTTAAAGAGGATCTCTTGTCAAGCGGTGTGACAGTGCTTCCGCCTGGAAGGCCTGGGGGCGCCATGCGTTATAATGATACTGCCACGTCATCTCCCGTGGCATTTGTCGCGTCATCGATCTCAGCAGGGACGGGGGCGATGGTGATTAATATGCACAGGTGGTGGAGCCAGGATGCGGATGGTGACCCGAACACGTACCAAGATCTGCGGCATCACGAATACGGAGGACGCGCGGGCGGTTGACTACGGCGCGGACGCGCTCGGCTTCATCCGCGTGCCGGGCAGCTCCCGCTACGTCCCCGACCGCGCCTTCGCCCGGCTTGGCTACGTCACGCACCCGTTCGTATCGACGTTCCTTGTAGTACAGCGCCCGGAAGACGCGGGGACCCTACGCCACCTACGTGCAGCACTACGAGGAGACGCCGCTGCCGGACGACCCGCCCCGGGCGCGCGGTGGGGCGTTACGTGCGTGCGTTCCGCGTCCGGGATGAGGCGAGCCTTGCCGAGATCCAGGACTACCCGTATCACCAGTACATCGCCGCCTACCTCCTGGACACGTACCACAAGGACAAACTGGGCGGATCGGGCGAGACGTTCAACTGGGATCTCGCCGTCGAGGCCAAGCGCATCGCCGCCGGCAAGCCCATCATCCTGGCGGGCGGCCTGACCCCGGAGAATGTTGCCGAGGCGATTGCGCGGGTGCGGCCCTACGCCGTGGACGTCTCCTCCGGCGTCGAGGCCGAGCCGGGCCGCAAAGACCATGACAAGCTGCGGCGCTTCCTCCGCGGCGTGCGCGAGGCAGATTTGGCGCTGGAGAAGCCCTGATGCCCGGGCCGGGTGAGGACCTGTGACCGAAGAACGTCTCGTTAAAACCAGCAAGTTCCTCAGCAAGCACCTGCGGCATCAGCCGGAGCGGCTCGGCCTGGCGCTCGCGCCGGGCGGCTGGGTCGGCGTGGACGATCTGCTGGCGGCGTGCGCGAAGCGCGACGTGCGGCTCACGCGGGAAGAGCTGAACGAAGTTGTCGCGCACAACAACAAGCAGCGCTTCTCGCTCGACGAGACGGGCACGCGGATCCGGGCGAACCAGGGGCACAGTGTCGAGGTAGATCTGCAACTGGAGCCTGCAGCGCCGCCGGACGGGCTGTATCATGGGACCGGCCATCGCGCGGCGGAAGCGATCCGCCGCGAAGGATTGAAAAAGATGTCCCGGCACCACGTCCACCTGTCGCCCGATATCCAAACGGCGCGGGCGGTGGGGGCGCGGCACGGCCGCCCCGTGATTTTTGCCGTGGATGCGGCAAAGATGCGTAAAGCGGGTTATACTTTCTATTGTTCCGCAAACGGCGTCTGGCTGGTGGACGCAGTGCCGCCGGAGTATCTGCGGGAAAGGCTTGACAAGTAGCTATGCCGACACTGCATTCCGTTGCCGATAACCTGGGCCACTTCGGGGCCTTCGGGGGGCGGTTCGTTCCCGAGACGCTGATCCCGGCGCTCGACGAGCTGACCGAGAAGTACTTCGCCGCGCGCGAGGACCCGGCGTTCCAGGCCGAACTGGACTACCTGCTCCGGGAGTACGTGGGCCGGGCGACGCCGCTTTACTTTGCCGAGAAGATGACGGCAGAGCTGGGCGGGCCGAAGATCTATATCAAGCGCGAGGATCTGGCCCACACCGGCGCGCACAAAATCAACAACACGGTGGGGCAGATCCTGCTCGCCAAGCGCATGGGCAAGCCGCGCATCATCGCCGAGACCGGGGCGGGGCAGCACGGCGTCGCCACGGCCACCGTCTGTGCCCGGTTCGGGTACCAGTGCTGCGTGTACATGGGCGCCGAGGACGTCAAGCGGCAGGCGCTGAACGTGTTCCGCATGAAGCTCTTGGGCGCCGAGGTGCGCGCGGTGGAGTCGGGGACGCGGACGCTCAAGGACGCGACCAACGAGGCGATGCGCGACTGGGTGACCAACGTCCGTGACACCCACTACATCATCGGCTCCGTGGTCGGGCCGCACCCCTTCCCCACCCTGGTGCGCGACTTCCAGTCGGTCATCGGGCGTGAGGCGCGGGCGCAGATTCTGGAAAAAGAGGGGCGGCTGCCGGACGCCATCGTCGCCTGCGTCGGCGGCGGCTCGAACGCGATGGGCATCTTCCACCCGTTCGCGCAGGACGAAGGCGTGCGCCTGATCGGAGTCGAGGCGGCGGGCGACGGGGTCGATACCAAGCGGCATGCGGCGACGCTCACGGCGGGGCGGCCCGGCGTTCTGCATGGCGCGGCGCAGTACCTTCTGCAGGACGAGCACGGGCAGATCGCCGAGGCGCATTCGATCTCGGCGGGGCTGGACTACCCCGGCGTCGGCCCGGAACACTCGTACTTCAAGGACCAGGGCCGGGCCGAGTACGTCTCGATCACCGACGCTGAGGCGCTCGATGCCTTCGGCTGGGTCGCGCGCTGCGAGGGCTTGATCCCCGCCCTGGAGCCCGCCCACGCCTTCGCGCACATGAAGAAGATGGCGCGCGAGATGACCAAAGACCAGGTCGTTATCGTCAACCTGTCCGGGCGCGGCGACAAGGACGTGGACGCGGTCGCGCGGCGCCTGGAGATGCTGGGCGCCTCATGATCATCCGCACGCCGGGCATCAAGCTCCTCTTCCATCTGCGCTGGCCGGTCCGGGAGGGCGGGGAGGGGCTGACGCCGGAGGCGCTGGATCGGCTGGCCCCGTACACCACGCGCTACGCGCAGACGCTGGGTGTTCTTGTCCATGCGGTAGGGGGCGTCGAAGACCACCTGCATGTCGTCCTCGACGCCGCGCCCACGCGCTCGCTGGACGAGATCAACAACGAGCTGCGCCGCGCGACGAGCCGTTTCCTGCGCGACGTCCTGAACGCGCGCGATTTCGCCTGGGCCGACGAAGGGCAGTATCTGGCCAGCATCTCGCCCGGCGATCTGGACGAGATAGCCGCTTACGTGCGCGAGCAGCCCGCGCGCCACGCCGGCAGCGACCTTCGGCCCGCCCTGGAAGGCGAGGACGCCGGCAACGACGCCCCGGACGACGAGATGCCGGGATGGCTGCGCGACGTTTTACCGCGCGCATAGCAGGAGAAGCAAACCCTGAGTCGCATAGCAGATAGATTCGCCGACCTGCGGGCGCGGCGGGAAAAGGCCCTTGTCGCCTTCGTCACGGCGGGAGATCCCCTGCCCGAAAACACCGCCGGCGTGGTGGTGACGCTGGCGGAGGCCGGGGCGGACATCGTGGAGCTGGGCATCCCGTTCTCGGACCCGCTGGCTGACGGGCCGACCATCCAGGCGTCGTACCAGCGCGCGCTGGATGCGGGCATAACGCCGCCAAAGATTCTGGACGTGGTGCGGCAGGTGCGCGCCCGCTCGACGTGCTGATCGTGCTGATGGGCGCGTGAACCCCGTCCTGCAATACGGCGCCGAGCGCTTCGTCCGCGATGCCGCGGGGGCGGGCGTAAACGGAACGATCATGACCGATCTGACGCCGGAGGAAGCGGGGGCAGTGGAAGCGCACCTGCGACGCGGGCGGGCTGGACACGATCTTTCTGCTGGCGCCCACCTCGACCGCGGCACGCATGGCGCTGGTGGGTAAAATGGCCTCGGGGTTCCGTGTAATGCGTGTCGCGGACCGGGGTGACGGGCGCGCGTTCCGAGGTGCCCGAAGACCTGCCTTGATCGAGCAGATACGCGCCCGCACGGACAGCCCGGTGTGCGTCGGCTTCGGCATCCGCGCCTCCGGAGCACGTCCGCGCGGTCTGCCGGTACGCGGACGGCGCCGTCGTGGGCAGCGCCCCGGTGAGCCTGCTGCACCGCGAGCGTGACAACCCCCGCCTGCACGACACGGCGCGCGATTTCGTCGCCACGCTAAAGGCGGCGACGCGCCCTGAAGAGGAGAGGCAGTGACAAAAGCCGAATTCGCCAAATACCTGGACCACACTCTTTTGAAGCCGGACAGCACCCGGCGCGACGCCCGCCGCGTTTGCGAGGAGGCGAAGGCGCACGGGTTCGCCGCCGCCTGCATCCTGCCGCCCTGGTCGACGCCGCCGAGATCCTGGAAGGGGCGTCGCCGTCTGCACCGTGGTCGGCTTCCCGCACGGCAACGCGCCCGCGCAGGCCAAAGCCGCCGAGACCGCGACCGCCGTGGCCGACGGGGCGACCGAGATCGACACCGTCATCAACATCTCGGCGCTCAAGTCCGCTCGGACCTGCTGGTGATGGACGACCTGGAGGCTGTGGAGGCGGCGGAGATGGCGGGGGCCGCCGTCAAGGTCATCCTGGAGTGCGCCCTGCTCACGGACGAGGAGAAGCGGCGCGCGGCGCGGCTGTGTGTCGAGGCCGGGGCGGCGTTTGTCAAGACCTCCACCGGCTTCGCTTCCGCAGGAACGTCCCGTGCGAGCGGAGCGACCGTCGAGGACGTGCGGCTGCTGCGCGCCACGGTCGGGCCGGAGGTGGGGGTCAAGGCCGCGGGCGGCATCCGCACGGTCGAGGACGCGCTGGCCCTGATCGAAGCCGGGGCCAGCCGCATCGGCACCTCCGCGGGCGTCACCCTCGTGGACGCCTTCGGCGACGCCCGTCATCTCCCCCTTCCCGCTCCGGGAGGGGGCACCCAGAGGGTACCCGGGGGGTAGGTTGCCCGTCTACAAAACAAACGCGCTCGTTCTGCGGCGCATCCCGCTCGGCGAGACGGACAAGATCCTCACCCTGTTCTCGCGCGAGTACGGCAAGCTGAGCGCCGTCGCCACGGGGGCGCGCAAAACGACGTCGCGCCGGGCCGGGGCGGCGGAGCCGCTGATGCTCCTGCGCGCCCTGCTCGCCGAGGGGATGAACCTGGACGTTCTGACGCAGTGCGAGGTCCGCGAGTCGTTCCCGATTCTGCGCGGCGACTTCGGCCTGATCCTGCGGGCGACGTACGCCTGCGAGCTGCTGGATAAGCTGACGGTCGAGCGCGATCCGGCGCCCCAGTCGTTCGACCTGCTGCTCTCCACGCTCTACGTGCTCCAGCGCGCCGTCGACCCGGACGCCGCCCTCCACGCCTTCGAGCTCCAGCTCCTGGCGCAGGTCGGCTACGAACCGCGCCTGGACGCGTGCACGCGCTGCGGGCGCGACCTGGACGATGCGAACCTGGCCTACTCGCCGTCGCTGGGCGGCCTGCTCTGCGGCGCCTGCGCCGACGCCACCGATGACGCCCTGCCGCTCGCGCCCCAATCGGCGCAAATGATGGGCCGCCTCCTTGGCGAGGAGGATGCCCGCGCGCTGGCGCAGGTCGAACTGTCGCCCGTCGAGCGCGAGGAGATAGCCCGGATCCTGCGCGCACACCTGCGCTACCGTTTGGAGCGCGCCGTGAAGAGCACCGAGTTTCTCGACGCCTTCCGTCTGGGGGCGATGTCCATCGCCCCCGAAGAACAAATCCGCACAAAGGAAGTCTGACTCCGTTGTCTAAGCCTCGTATACACCGCGCCATGGAGGGTGTCGCCGCGCCGCCGCGCACCGCCCCCCGCGTGCGCGACGAAGCGGAGGTGCGCGCCGCCGCGCCCACGACGCGTGCCGTCACCCCGCGCGCCGTCCTGATCGGCCTCCTGTGCGCCGCCTTTTTCTGTGCGGTCACGCCCTACAACGATTTCAAGGTCGGTGCCACCTACATCGCGGGCAACCAGTTCCCCATCGGCTCGATCTTCGTCCTGCTGTTTCTTGCCGGGGTCGTGAACGTCGTCCTGCGCAGGGTGCGTCCCGAGGCCGCCTTCGGGCGCGGCGAGCTGCTGACCATCTGGGTCCTCATCCTGGTCGCGTCGGGGCTGCCCTCGTCGGGGATGATGCGCTACTTCATCCCGATGATCGTCGGGCCCCACTACTTCTCCAACGAGACCAACAACTGGGAGTATAAGGTGTGGGGGGCGACGCCGGACTGGCTCAAGATCCGGGACAAGGCGGCCGCCGACGCGTTCTTTATCGGCTACCCGCGCGGGCAGGAGCGCATCCCGTGGGAGGCGTGGGCGGGGCCGCTTTTCTTCTGGGGGATCCTGGCCGTGCTCTTCGTGGTCGCCTCCTTCTGCGTGGCGAACCTGCTGCGCAAGCAGTGGGTCGAGAACGAGAAGTTCGCCTTCCCCCTGGTGACGCTGCCCGTTCTGCTCGCCGAGGAGCCGGCCAAGGGCCGCCTGGTCAACGACCTGCTGCGCAACCCGCTGCTCTGGATCGCGGTCGCCCTGACGACGGCGCTGCACACCGTCCGGGGGCTGCACCTGCTGTACCCGAGCGTGCCGGACATCCGCACGCAGTGGAACCTGATGGAGTTCCTCACGGTCCGCCCGTGGAACCAGCTCGGGCCGCTCAACCTCATCTTCTACCCGCTCGTGATCGGGCTGACCTACCTGCTCTCGACCGAGGTCTGCTTTTCCCTGTGGTTCTTCTACCTGTTCTACAAGTTCGAGCTGCTGCTCGGCACGCAGTACAACTGGGACATGCCGGGGATCCTGGGCGGCTACGGACAGCGACAGTTCCACTCGCTGCAGGCGTTCGGCGGGGCCGTCGGCCTGGTCCTGTGGACGGCGTGGACGGCGCGCGCCCACCTGCGCGACGTGTGGGAAAAGGCGATGGGGGGGCGGCGCGCCCGCCAGATCGACGACTCGGGCGAGATGCTCTCGTACCGCGCCACGGTGCTCGGCCTGTTTCTCTCCTACGGCGGGATCGGGCTCTGGCTGTACCTGGCCGGGGTGTCCTTCGCCTTCATCGCCCTGTCGCTGCTCATGATGACCCTGGCCCTGGTGGTCATCTCGTGGGTCGTCTGCCAGGCGGGGATGCTGTTCATGCAGACGCCGTACGGCTCGATCGACATCCTGGCGCCGACGCTGGGCACGGGCGGATTGAAGATCGCCCCGCTGTTCATGGCGAACCGGTTCGAGAACATGTTCTTCTACGACACGCGGGAGATGCTCATCCCGTCGGTCCTGAACGGTTCCAAGACCAGCGACGCGGCGCAGTTTCCGGTGCGGCCGCTGTTCCGGGCGATGGCCCTGGCGGTCGGCCTGGGGATGGTGATCTCCGCCGTCGCGTTCCTGTACGTCCCCTACTACCACGGCGGCGGCAACGCGCTCCCCAACGTCTGGACCTTCCGCTCGGCCCCGCAGCGGCCGCTCAACTTCTTCGGCGGCGCGTCCTCGGCCGCCTATGCCGGCTCCTGGACCAACTGGCTCCACGTCCTGGGCGGCTTCGTCGGCGTCCTGGGGCTCCTGATCCTGCGCGCCCAGTACAACTTCGGCCTGCACCCCATCGGCTTCCTGGGCTCCTCCGTGCACGCGCTGCAGATGCTGTGGACCTCGATCTTCGTGGGCTGGGTGTTCAAATCGCTGATCCAGCGCTACGGGGGGATGAAGGGCTACACCGCCGCGCTGCCCTTCTTCCTCGGCCTGATCGTCGGCGACGTGCTCAACGCCGTCGTCTGGATCATCCTGGGCTATCTGACCGGCGTCGGCTATCCGATCATGCCGACGTGACGTCGCCCCTCCCCCCTCTCCTCGCAGGAGAGGGGGGAGATCATAGCCGGGCGGCGAGGTAGACCAGCAGATCGGTCAGATGGTCGAGGTCGGAAAGCAGCGCGCGTTCTTCGGAGGTATGGGCGTCCTGTTCCGGGGCGCCGACGAAGACCCAGTCTACCGGGACCGAGGAGCGCAGAAGGTGACCGCCGTCCGACGAGCCGGCGGACTGTATCTCCTTCTGGTACGGGATGCCGCTCTTGTCGGCCAGTGACATCACACGGCTGAGATACGACTGCCGCGGGCAGTAGGCGTCGCGCAGGGAGATAACACACCCACCACCACAGCGGATGTCCTTTGTTTGCCAGGTCATGTCCACGATGAGCGCGTCGGTCAGCCCGAAGCGGGTGTACAGCCACTGGGCCGAGACGCGGGCGCCGTGCCCGTGCTGCTCTTCGCCGGTTGTGAACGCGACGGCGAGGTTCACAGAGCGCTCCAGCGCCCGGAGCGCGTACCACACCCCGGCGCGGTTGTCGAGATACGGCGCGACGATCCAGTTCCCCTCACGCACCGGCTCCCGGTCGTACACCCAGCGCGTCCCGGGCATCGCTTCGCCGTTCGGCTCCAGGCGGGGTTCCTCGGATCTGCCCTGCAGGCGCACCGTCCCTCGTGCCGCGCCGCTGCCGGATGCCGCGACGGTTGCACGCACGGGATCACCCGGACGCGCCGCGGGGGCGCCGATAGGTATCAGTTCGTTGTGATAGCCCAGGGTGAAGCCGGTGGTATCGATATGTGCGAAGATAGCCAGGGTGGGATTGCCGCGCGTGACGAGGAGGCTGTCGCCCAGTCGGGTCAATGCCGCGTCCGGCGCGACGGCAGAGACCTCTGCCTGGAGCCACTCCGTCAAGGCCCCTTCATCCCCCGACGGGCCAGGCAGGGTGAGCAGAGTCATTAGCTTTTCCACGGTCCGTCTCCTGGCCACAAAAACAGCGAGGGGTGCAGCCTTTCCTAGCTACACCCCTTGTCCGCGCTGCTGCCCGCTGTCAGGCGGCGCTAGATCGTTCGGGCGAACGACTCCGCTTCGCGGGTGTAGGTATCGAACGGGTTCTTCAGATCCAGGTGTCGGTTTTTGGCCAGGTACACCAGATCCCAGTCGATCACGTAATCGCGCGAGCGCGAGGCGATCAGCTTGCTGATGATCTGCGCGCGAGCAGCCGCCCGCGTGTTCATCGGCGCGGCGCACGTCGCCCGCGCGATCTCCTCGTGCGGGATCAGGCGCACCATCTCCCCTGCCTCCTCGAGCGCGTAGAAGAGGCTCTGCGACGGATTCACGTTGTGGTACTCCAGGTCGAGACTCTGCATCACCTCGTCCTGCCAGTCCACGCCCTCGCTTTCTTTGTACTGCTCGTACATCTTGCGCTTGGCCACCCAGTCCAGCTTGTTCGCCAGGCTCATCGGGTCGCGTTCCAGGGCGTCGAGGGTCTTCTCCCACTCCCCGAGGACCCAGTCCATCTGCTCGTCGCAGCCTTCCAAACGCTTCCGGGCCGCCGCGAGGTAGATGCGCTGCAGGTCGACCGCCGAGATCGTCCCCCCGCTTTTGCGCTTGACCTGCCACTTCCAGGTGGGGTCGCAGGCTGGAACGCAACGCTTCAGGGATTCCCAGCGTATATACCATCGCCCCGACCGTGCCCTCCTCGACAGCGGGACAGGACGGCAAAGTCGTACCGACCTTGAGCGCGGTCGCGCTGATAGCTCAGTTGCCTGCTCGCCCTGGATCGCCGCGACGGTGGGTTGAAGTTGTAGTAGGAGTCCGCTGGGTTGTTCGATAGCGGTCAACCGCGCGACGAGATGGTCTTGACGATGTGGTCCGCCCGCTGCGAGAGCTGAAAGTCTATGGTGGGGTCGATCTCGACGCCGTAGAAGTTTGACACCCACTGATAATCCACGTCGTAGTCGGAGATCGTCATCACCGAGTTGCGCATGGACGAGAAGTTCAGCCGGTGCCCGCCGACGCGGCCGACCCCGGCGAAGAACTGGCGCGTGACCAGGAACGGGAGCAGGTAGTTGAAGGAGGCGCGGAAGAAGTCCTCGTCCTGCATCTCCACGAGGTAGTTCTCGTGGCAGCCGAACGTGTGCCCGCCGTAGTGGTCCACGGAGTTGTTGTGGAACGAGGCCACATCCTGGAGGTTCAGGTCGTTCAGCAGGCTCTGCACGATCCACTGCCCCGCCTTGTAGTAGCGGCAGGCGTCCAGGATGTCGGTGCACTCGGGCGTGGCGTACTCCTCGTGGTCCCCCACGGCGTCGATGTACAGCCGCCCCCCGTTGATCAGGAAGCCGCCCGACCGCGCCGGCTCGAACGAATAGTCGCGCGCATGCAGGTCGATCAGGCCCCACTTCTTCTGGTAAAAGCAGTGGTTCTTGATCTCTTCCACCACCCGCTCCGGCGTGCCCCCCTTGTCGTCGCGCACCAGGCAGCCGAACTCCGTCTCGATCCCGAAAATCCGCTTTTCCATACCTCTCCCCCGGCCCCTCCCCCTGCAAGGGGAGGGGGAATCTGGTATCGTCACACCCTCCTCCTCCCCTCTCCGGCACGGAGTGGGGTTGGGGGGGAGGTCTACCGATAGTCCCTTAACGCCGCGTCCAGCTCGGACTCCTTCAAGAGACGGAACTTGGATTCCCGGGCCGAGTTGCGGTTCAGGATCGCCGCCTCGACCACCGCCCTGTTTTTCAGCGCCTCCCGGATCGCCACCGCCGGATCCTCCGAGGCCCTGGGCGCATCATCGAGGGGGCTGAGCGGGTCGAACTCCCCCTCCTCGTCGGTGCGCGGGCTCAGCCGGGACCGCCCGATGCCCCACGCCGTCAGCGCCGCCCGCAGCGCGTCGTCCAGGGTACCCGGCGACGCCTCGCGCAGCGCGTCCTCGGCCTGCTCCTCGGCATACGGCGTTCCCGCCGCCACCACGTGGCGGGACTGCGTTTTGAACTCGCCGTCGTAGCCCAGGACGAAGAAGTGGTCCTGCTCCGGCGTGCGGTTCATCTCGGCGAAGACGGCGCGCACCGTCAGCGGCACGGACTGCTGGTCGTTGTATACGCGCTTGATGGCGGGCGAAAGGGAAAAGCCGACCAGCCGCTGGATCGATACATCGTCCGGCGAGCGCTCGAACCCCTCCTTGTGCGCCACGTCCACGGCGGCCAGACGCAGCGACTCGATATCACTCTGCTTGCCCAGCGCGCCCATCATCATCCGGTCGTAGACGTCGAACAGCTTGCGCTGCGTGCCGCGCAGGGTCAGCATCAGGATGCCGTCCTCGTAGGACACCGCCACGATCGGCGACCCGTCCTTGAGCCGGTCCTCGACGTACTCGTTGCGCTGCTGGACCGACTCATTCCAATCATACAGACTGTACGGCATACGGCTCGCTCCCATTTATCTCTTTGACCATCGCGCGGACCGTGTCGACCTCCACGTCCTGAATGCCGTCGGCGGTGATGGTCCTGGCCAGCGGCAGCACCTTGCTCGCGCCGCCGGTGGCCGCATCCAGGTCCGCGGCGATCTCCAAAAGGGTCAGCGCCTCCCGCAGCGCCGTGTCCCGGTCCATCTCGCGGAACGGCCCCTTGGTCTTGGCGATGTATTCGAAGGCGCCCCGGATCTGCGTCGAGCCAGACCCCGCCGCGCCGAAGTCGGCGGTCTCGAAGCGCGCGCCCATGCCGTCGTAGAAAAAGACGCGCCCCTCGCTGGCCTCCCGATCGTAGGTCGACAGGACCGGGATGAACGCGCCGATGCCGTTCATCGCCGCCGCGACGTTCCCGGCGATCACGCGGCCCAGCTCGCTCAGCTTGCCGTCCAGGCTCATCGGCTGCAGCTGCGAGCGCTCGTAGTACCTGAAGGCGTGACGCAGGTAGCGCACCACCTCCATCGCCTTGGCGAACGACCCGGAGATGGCGATCAGGGTATAGTCGTCCAGCGCCAGCACCTTCTCCGCCTGGTCGTACATGATCGAGAAGCCGCCGGTCGCCCGCCGGTCCCCGATGTTGATCACGCCGTCCCGGTACTTCACCGCGATGACGGTGGTGCCGTGGATCTCGCCGCCCGCCGGCCCGTCCCCGGGCGCCTGCTGGGTGACGGCGGGCGTGGCGAAGGGGGGCGAGGCCAGCAGCCCGCTCCCCCCGGAAGGCGAACGCAGACCGAGCAGCCCGGCGAAGTCGCCGCGCCCGGCTCCCCCCGGCCCCAGCAGCGGGGGGGCTTGTTCGAAAAAGTTAGGCATAGGCTACTTTCTACTGACCCGAGCGCTGGCGGTACCGCTTCGCCTGGTTCGGGTCTACTCGCTTCATGCGGTCGAGGATGTTGCGGCTTTCGGGCCGCTTGACATCCGGTTTCGACGGCCCTTCGTCGCCGTCACCGGTCTTGCGCAGCGGATCGGCGGTCGGCATGGGCCGCGTCAGGCGATCATCGGAACGGAACTCTTGCATGGCTCTTTCTCCTTGCGGGGCACAGCCCCAGCATCCTCATTCAGATTGTTTCCCAAAAGGTCGCCCGGTTACTCTTCTTCGCCGGCATCGTCGTCTCCTGCGTCCGCCGGGGCGTCGGTGCCCGCGTCGTGCTCCAAAGCTTCCAGGGCGCGGACGAACTCGGCCGGGGTCGCCGCGTCCTTGAGCTGCCCCATCACGCGCGCGGGGTCCAGATCCTGCACCGCCGACATCCGGATGCCCACGCTCTGCCCCGAGCCGTCGTCGAGGGTGAGACGGCTCCAGGTGACCTGCTTCACGGCTTCGGCGAACTTGGCGACGGCAAGCCCCCGGACGATGGCCCGCGGCGAGGCGGCGGGCGGAATTGTCACCGCCCGCGCGATCTCATCGTCGGAGACGACGCGCCGCACCCGGCCTCCTGCTCCAGGCCCAGGTAAAGGCCACGCCTCCGGGTCCACGTTGTGGTACTCCAGGTCCAGGCTTTGCAGCATCGGGTCGTCCCAGCCCAGCCCTTCGTCGCACGGAACTCTTCCCAAAAGCGCCCGCTTGTACCCAGTCCAGCGTATCGGACAGCCCGAGCGGGTCCGCCTCGAGCCGGTCCAGCACGCGGGCCCACTCGCCCAGGACGAGTCCGTCTCCTCCGACATCCCGCCAGCCGCTCCCGCGCCGCCGCCAGAAACACGCGCTGCACGTCCACGGCCCCGATCGTCCCGCCCCCGGCGCGCCGCACAAGCCACTGGAAGCTCTGGTCGTACGACACCTGCTTGATGGCGTCCACCGGGCTCGCGAGCGCGACCCCGCGGGCCTCCAGCCCGTCTCCACAAGGCGCAGCGGAGCAGCGTGGCGCCCACCTTGAGCAGCGTGGCCACCTCACAAGTTGGCGTCGCCGCAGATCACATGGAAGCGACGGTACCGGCGCGCGTCGGCGTCACGCGCGTGTTGACGATGGGCCGGTTGTACAGCGTGTCCACCGACGCCTCGACCGAGAAGAAGTCGGCCCGCTGCAAAGCTGGTACGGCATGCCCGCCGCCGCCGGTTCCGCCCCCACCTTGCCCCGCCCCGGCGAAGATCTGCCGGGTGACGAAGAAGGGCAGCAGGGCGGCTCAGCAGGTCCTCGAAGCGGACGGCGCGGCTGATCAGGTACGACTCGTGGCAGCCGTAGGAGGCGCCGTGGAAGTCGGTGTTATTTTTGTAGAGCGCGACGGTGCCGGGCCCGGAGCGCGCCAGCCGGCGCTGGGCGCGGGTGGTGATCACCCGTTCCCCGCCCGGTCGGAGGCGATCAGGCCCGGAGCGACGTGCACTCCGGCGTCGAGGAACTCCGGGTGCCCGTGGTCGGTGTACAGCCGCGCCGCTCGGGAGCACCCGGTCGGCGCGCACCTCCGCGTCCGTCGAATGCGGCTGGCCGGACTGCTCGAACTGCGCGTCGTTGGGGTCGACCGAAAGGTGGTCCACGGTGAAGCCGCGCATGTCCCGCCGCGGATGCTCCGCCCGATAATCCCACCCCACGTCGCCACCGGCCAGGGGCACAACTTCACCAGATGGGTCGCCTCGGCCACCAGGTCCTGCGCGCCCTTGCCCTCGACGTAGATCCCGTACTTTGGTCTCGATCCCGATCAAGCACCCGCCTCGATTCGAAAGAGTCGGGGCCGCGTCACCGGTTCCAGTCGCGGCCTTGCTCTTATGTACCAGCTTTTCTCTTCGTCTGGCACCCCCTCTTTCGAGCAGGTGTGCGTGCCTTGGTGAGGGAAAACCTCCCCGTGTGGAGCACGATGACGCAGGGCAAAGGCAGCCCATTACAGGTCTTCTGCCGTTATGTCCCCTACGGACGTCGAGGATTTCGATTGGCCCCGCTCAGGCGGAACAGACGAGTTTTTTAAACAGCCGTTTACCTTTCCGAATCACAGACAGGAAAGATCGGAAGAAGGAGGTTATTGGCGGAGGAGAGAATCAACCCGTGATACCATATCTGCTAAGATAAACCTACGTTTGCCCAATTGATAGGTGACGGAAGATTAATGACCAGTTTAGCCGCTCTTGCTCCACCGCCTACCCTACCCCGCCAGCCGTCGTTCTCCGGCACGAAACATTCGTCTTCCGTTACGCTTGGCTGAAGAAGGTGGACGGGCTATCGAAACAACGACATCTTTTTGCGCGATGAGGCGATGGTCGAACTGGCGTCGGCAAGAACATGGTGCGCTCTATCCGCCACTGGTGCCCAGCGGCGCGCATAGTGGAGGAGGGGAGGCGCAGCCGGGTAGCCGCTCGAAGCCTCTGACTTTGACGGATCTCGGTCGCAGCCTCTTTCTGCAGCCGGGCTGGGACCCGTTTCTGGAGGATGACGGTTCCCTGCTGGCTGATCCACTGGAACCTGGCGACCAACCCGGATCGGGTGACGACCTGGTACTGGGCATTCAACCTGCTGAACGAGCCGGAGTTCACCCGCGACACAATCATTAATGCACTGGAACGAATTGTCGAAGGCACAGGCAGCCGGACGTCGGGGGCATCGCTCATGCGGATGTTTCCTGTTTTCTTCGCACCTATGTTGCTATCAAGCGGGGACCGACTTCAACGCTGGAAGAGACACTAGATTGTCCGCTGACGACGCTCGGCCTCATTTCCGAGGTGGAGGGTGACAAGCGGTACCGCTTCAACAACGGCGAGAAGCCGGGCCTGCCGTTAGCGATTTTTTGCTACGCGCTGCTCGATTCTTGGGAGCGTTGGCACTCAGGGCCAGGAAACGCTGAGTTTCCGCGAGATTGTGCACGGTGAGGGCAGTCCAGGACGTGTGTTTCGCTTAGATGAAGACGCCGTGCTTGCTTACTTGGATGGGCTTAGGGAAATCACGGAGGGTAGATTAATCTTTAACGACACGGCAATGGTTCGACAGGTGGCGCGGCGTGGGCGGATCGCGAGGAGCGAGATACTCAGTGGCTATTACGACATCCGTTGACAAAGAGCAAGGCGAGAGCGGTATTGCCCTCACGCAGATATGGTTCGGGTAAGTCGCCGGTTTCTACGCTCGGTCAACCTGGAGCGTGACTTTTTCACACCGGAGTCACTAGATGGGTATGTGCTGACACCCGCTGCGCTTTCGACGCTGGAACGCCTCAGCTTGGCAATCATGCAGCCAAGCGCGCGGCATCAGCATTACGGGCGCATATGGGACCGGTAAATCCCGCTTTTGCGTTGATGGCTACAGGCGCTCGCCGCGCCACCCGTGGGCGACACTTCGCTGCGCGAGCGTTTGCGGCGCAGGAGGCCTGATCTGGCCGGTCGCCTGTTGCCCGACGAAAGCGCGGGCTTCTGGCCGGTTTTGGTGACGGGTGCGCGAGACCGATTACACGGGCGCTGCTCCGCGGCCTGCGGCAGTCGCTCCGCCACCTGCCCGAACGAGAAGCGCAGGCCATTCTTCGACCTAAGCGACGCGTGGGAGTCGCCTTGGGAGGCGGAGGGCACGACGGCGCGGATAGCGCCGGGCTCTGCGAAGGAATCTCCGCCTTGCTGCGGCGGTACCTGGTGGGCTGCGCTGGGCTAATTATTCTTGTGGATGAGATGGGCAAGTTCCTGGAGTACGCGGCACTGCATCCGGAGCAGGGCGACATGCAGGTTCTGCAGGAGATGGCGGAGCAGGCAACGCGCAGCCGTGAGAATCCTGTCGTGCTCATCACGATTCTTCACCAAGCGTTCGAGGAGTATGCGCACCGGCTCAGTAGCGCGCAGCGGGTGGAGTGGCAGAAGGTCCAGGGGCGCTTTGTCGATATCCCGTTCGGCGATAGCCCGGAGGAGACGCTGCGGCTGCTCGGTCAAGCAATCGGCCAAGAGGAGAATGCGTACGCGGATGCCTGGCTTGCCAACACTATCGAGACACAGATGGAAGCGTGCCGGCGGCTGCGGCTCACACCGCATGCGCTGTCGGCGGCGGAGTTCCGCGACTTACTGCGGCGGGTCTACCCGCTGCACCCACTGACAGCGCTTATTCTGCCGCACCTGTTCCGCAGGTTCGGGCAGAACGAGCGGTCGCTGTTCTCATTCCTATCTTCGGAGGAGCCGCACGGCTTTCAGGAATTCCTGCGACAACACGTTCTTTCGCCAACACAGACACCGCTTCTCTGTCCCGATCATTTGTACGACTACGTGGTGCGGGCGCTCGGCTCTTCGTTGTATTCCCACGCGACCGCGAAGCTGTGGAGCGAGGCGGAGGAGGCGTTGCACCGCCTGCGGGACCGCGCCCCGCTTCACGCTCGCCTCGTGAAAACCATAGGCCTGCTCTTTATTTTGGGCGATCAGACGCGGGTGCTGCCGTCGCAGGAAACGCTCGTCTTTGCGCTCAGTGGGGACGGCGTGACGCCGCACGACGTTGAGGTGGCTCTCGAAGCGCTCGAAGCGGAGGCACTGGTCACCTATCGCCGTTTCAAGAAAGCGTACCGCCTCTACGAGGGCAGTGACGTTGACATCGATGCGCGGCTACGCGAGGCGCGCGCCTACCTGACGCAGGGTACCGATAGCGTCAAAATGGCGCACCGGCTGGGCGCAACGCCGCCACTCGTCGCCCGCCGACACTCCTACGAGACGGGTACGCTGCGCTTCTTCGAGGTTCGCTGCTGTCGTCCCGCAACGCTGGAAGCGGAGGTGCGCGCCGGCCACGACGGCTCCGACGGCCTGCTGCTGCTCTGCCTGGCGTCCGATTCGAGCGAGGTTGCCGCCGTGGAGGAGACAGCACACGCGCTGCTGTCGTCGCGTCCCGAGGTGATCGTTGGCGTCAATGTGGAGACACCCGCGCTGCATGAGTCTGCTACGGAAGTCGAGAGCCTGCTGTGGGTTCAGGACAACACGCCGGAACTGCGCAACGATCGCGTGGCCACGCGCGAGGTGCGCGAGCGACTCTTGGATGCCATGAACGCCTTCAGCGCCGAATGGGAGCGCCTGCTGCGTCCGCGGAGCGCGGCGGAGGAGAGCGGTGTCTGGTTTCACGGTGGTCAGCGCGTCTCGCTCGGTTCATACCGGCAGTTGCAGGCGCTCGTCTCACGAGCCTGCAATGAGGCGTATCCTTACACACCACACCTGCGCAACGAACTGATCAACCGGCGGCAGTTGTCGTCCGCAGCTGTGGCGGCGCGGCGCAACCTGATTGAGGGCATGATCGAACGGCGGTGCGCACAGCGTCTCGGTATCGAAGGTTTTCCACCGGAGGCCAGCATGTACGCATCGGTCCTGGAAAGTACCGGCATCCATCGGCGTGTTGACTCCGAGAGATACGGCCTGCTTCCGCCAGATCCGACCAATAATCCCGCGCTTGCCCAGGTGTGGGGCGCGATCGAAAAGTTTCTTTTCTCTGGTACTTTGGAGGTCCGGCCACTCACTGAGCTAAATGCCCGCCTCCATGGCCGCCCCTACGGCTTAGCCGATGGCCTGATCCCAGTTCTGCTTTGCGCTGTTCTCCTCCATCACGAGAACGAAGTTGTCGTTTACGAAGAGGGTCGATTTGTTACGGAGCTGAATACAGCGACCTTCGAGCGCATGATCAAGCGGCCAGAGGATTACGCTCTGCAAGGATGTCGAGTCGCTGGAGAGCGTCGGGCTGTTTTGGACCGCTTCGCCCGCGGGCTGTTGCGCAATGGTGCAGAACCCACTCTAGTCAACGTGATCCGCGAGTTGTACCGTCAGTTCAACCGGTTGCCCGAATATACCGTCAAGACGCGAAAGCTCAGCGTGGAGGCGCAAGCCTTGCGCGACGTGTTTAAGGAGGGTAAAGAGCCCGAACAACAACAGTTAGAGCACATACCCCCGAAGCTTGGCGCGCGGCCATACGTGCTAGAGGAACCCGATGACAAAAACGTAGAACGATTCTTCGATCGCTGGAATCGAACCATGAATGCCGTCGTCGGCGCGTACGATACAATGTTGACGCGCCCTCGAACGCGCTCTTTGCGAAGCGTTCGGTGTGGATGACTGGAACAGCTCAAGGCGCGCGCCGCAGCCATCCTGCCCTTTGCTACCGAGCCGCGTCTCAAAGCATTCGTGCTCCGCGCTGCCGATGAGACGTTGGAGCACCGCAAGTGGCTGGAATCTGTCGCCAGGCGGGCGTGCTAAGCCGCCCGCCATCAGCCTGGAGCGATGTGGAGGAAGAGCGGTTCGCCAATTTGCTCCCGCCGTCTCCGCATTCCAACATTCCGAGCTTCTGCTGTTTGAGAAGAAACAAAGGTTGGTAATGAAGCTCAGACGGGGATGCGCCTCGCCGTCACGCTAGATACAGGCGAAGAAGAAGCACGTGGTATCGTGGTCATGCCCAAGTCGAGAAGGACAAGATTAGTGAGTTGACCCAGGCATTCCTCCACATGTTTGAAGCCGTGACGAAGGGTAAACCTAAAGAAGTGCGTGTCGCCGTCATCGGGCAGGTGGCGCAGCAGGTACTGCAGGAGGCGCAAGATGACTGAACCAACGGGCGGTAAAGAGCAGCGGGTCGTTCACGTGCTCGGCATATCGGGCGGCAAAGACAGGCTATGCCCTTGCTGTGTACATGCGTGGCCGCGTGCCGGACATGCACTATTACTGCGACACCGGTGAGGAGCTTGAGGAACGTACGAGTACCTTAGCTCCCTCGAAACATATCTCGGAAGCCCATCATACGCCTCAACCCCAGACAGGCCATTTAGCCACTATCTCAAGGTCTACAGTAATTATCTACCATCGCCGATGCGTTGGTGCACGGCAATGCTAAAGTAAAGCCGTTCGAGGAGTGGATCGAAAACGAATTTGCTGGATGCCACGTGAAATCGTATGTCGCCATCCGTGCTGGCGAAGACCGTGACGGCTATATCTCTCTACAAGCCGAACATTGAAGCCGTTTACCCCTTTAAGGAAGCAGGAATCGGCAAAGATGACGTTTATCGAATTCTTGAAGAAGCTGGTGTTGGACTGCCGAAGTACTACGAGTTAGCGGACTCGTTCAGGTTGCTACTTCTGCTTTTTCCAGCGCAAAGCGGAGTGGGTTGGTCTTAAGGAGCGTCATCCCGGCCTCTACAGGCAAAACAATACGAAAAAAAACAGAAGTTGACCCTTTTACTGGCGAGACCAAACGATATACCTGGTCGCAAAGTGAAAGTTTAGACGAGTTAGAACAACCGGAGCGCGTCGCACAAATCAAAGCGGCGCATAAGGAAGCAATGGCACGAGAAAAAGCCTGCACGATTATTGATATTTGAAGAAGTTCTTAGTGATGAGGACGATACTCAGCCGTGTATGATTTGTAACTTGTGAGCTAACGAGGACATACAAGAATGGCTTTTGAACCGCTGATATGGACGCAGGTCGCATTTGCGAGGGGTTGAGCCGGATCGGGTACACGCCACCCGCCGCGATTACTGACATCATGGATAATTCTGTGAACGCTGATGCCAAGCACATCACGGTGGAAATCACGCGCGAAAGAGACATCAGTGATGCCCGGAAGGATAATGTCAAGGAGTATCTGATTATCGACGATGGCAAAGGCATGGGCGAGGCGGGCATCAAAGATGCTCTAAAGCTGGAGTTCATCTGATCTGCACTATACGCCTGATAGCCTGTCCAAGTTCGGACTCGGTCTCAAATCCGCTTCGTTCTCACAAGGTGAGACTCTGGAAATCGTTTCGTCGAACAGGAAGTAGTCCATTCATTAAGTATCGCGTCTCGCTGCCTGAGGTACGCGCTCGTGGACAGTATGGCGCGGATGTATGGAATTGTCAGAAAAGACGATACATTAATCGCGGAGTACCTTACTGAGGGGCGCGGACCATTGTTCGTATTACCGATATCCGTAAGAGTAATCACCCGTCAATAAAATCTACCGTGGACGAACTGCAACAGCGTATCAGATCTACTACTACTTCATGCACGAGAAGTCTGTTGTTATCCAAATCGATGGCTACATGTGCGAACCACTCGACGCGCTGTTACAAAGAAGCTGAAGTCAACGGCAAACTGATGAAAACAACTGGGACGGACGCCAAACACGGTGGATTCCAGACCCAGACTTTATAACGCTTGATGCGGAGCGCAATGTTCTAGCCATCGTCGACACAACTGCCGCACCCACATTTGACATAGATGGCGAGGGTAAACAGAAGAAATCCGCGACAGGTATCGAATCGATGCTGGCAACTACGGATTTTATGCGTATCGAAATAAGCGTTTGCTCTCTTGGGCAGAACGGTTCGCAGGCACAGGGACGCCTATTATCCCGCAAGATAACGATTTTTATTCGTTTCGCGGACGTATCCTCCTCGACGCCACTGCCGACGATGTAATTAATATTGACGTCAAGAAATCGCAAATCATGCTGTCAGATGATGCGTACAAAACCCTGAACGATCTATCAGCGGCTTATAAGCGTAAAAGCAAAGGGCGTGGAAGCACGCTGGCGAAAAGAAAAGAAACGGCGCGAACTTGCTGATAGCATCGGAACTGTGAACCGACTTGCGGAACAGGCCGAAACACCAGAGGAATTACCCGGTGCATCTGACACGGAAGCAGCGTTTCATGAGAGACAGGAGCGTGAGCGTCAAATCCCTTGAAGAGCAGGAAGAGCGATTTGCTGCAGCCGCTCGTCAGAGTCCGGTAAAACCGTAGTCCGAGGCGAGCACGCCGGACCAAACGACCGAATCTTCCGTGTGGACCGTATTGAAGACACATGCGCTATATAGAGCCATACTTTGATGCGTGAACAAGAACTGTGTTCGTATCAACGAGGTTCATCGCTTTGCGCAAACTATATATCAAGATAACGCCAACAACGGCAGCATTTTATTTGACCTTCTGCTACTTCAGTTTGCCGCTGCGGAATTGTACGTGGAGCGGAATTTGCAAAAATATGATCGCAAAGTTATCGAACACATCTTGAGAGAGCACCGGCGCGTCGCCTCGATTCCTAGCCCAGATGTGTCGTGACATTGCTGACCAGTTGCCGCACGACGAGACAGGAGACGAGGTGCGGTAGTGCGTGAAGGCGTTCTCAACATTTCGATTCGTCGCGCCTTCGCCGGGCCTTCGTCTTATGTCTACATCCTTGTTTGTTGCAGAAATAGCTGAGTCAGCGCCTGGCCGCTAAGGAGAGTAGTTACGGACGCGGTCTGCTTGTATACTTGGGTGTGAAGAACAAGAAAAACAAGCCGAGCACCGCTAAGTGCTCGTACCGCATCCGTAACTGGAATCAGTATAACGCGGCTCTCATCCGGCGGGAAGTCTGACCCTCTGGTTCGATGAGGAAAGCCATCGCCACCTGGCACCATCAGAGCGCACCGGAAAACGTGGCGCCCCGAAGACCTACAGTGACACGGCCATTGTCTGCGCGCTGACGCTTGCCGCCGTCTACCATCTGCCGCTGCGGGCCGCGCAGGGGATGCTCGGCTCGATCGTTTCGATGCTAAGGCTGGCGTTGCCGGTATCAACTACGGCGCGCTCAGCCGCCGCCGTCAGAACCTGGCGGCGGCGCTGCCACAGAGAAGATGAGCCGTTGCATGTGGTCATCGACTCGACGGGCCTGAAGGTTTTCGGCGAAGGAATGGAAGGTGCGCCAGAAGGTGCACCTGGCGAAAACTGCACCTGGGTATCGATGAAGCCACCGGCGAGATCGTGGCGGCGGCTTTGACCGAAGGCGGCGTGCCGATGGGGCGATGCTGTCCGCCTTGCTCGATCAGGTGCAGAATCCGGTGGGGCAGGTGTCGGCCGACGGCGACTATGACTGGAAGAAACGCTATGCGTATTGAGAACGCGAACCGGGCGACCATCCCGCCCCGCAAGGATGCGGTCATCTGGCAGCACGGCAACTGCCCCGCCCCCCTGCCACGCGACGAGAACCTGCGGGCGATGGGGGCGCAGGCAGTGGAAAGCGGCATCGGGCTATCACCGGCGCAGCCTGGCGAGACGGGCATGTTTCGGATGAAGACGCTTTTCGGAGCCGCTGTGTCGGCACGTCATCTCGCCGCTCAGGGTTGCAGGCGCTGGTGCGTTGCGCGGCTCTGAACAAGGTGGCATACTGAAACCCCATAACTTGAGCAGGCAGATGGAGAAAGTACTGCGCTCGGCTGCTAACGGTTTATGCAACAAAGCCATCGCGCTGCTCTAAGCAAAACCACGTTCTTTACGTCGGCCAAACAAATGATCCAGGTGGAGTTTGCGCTCGCCTCGCCAATCACCTAGACGGTGTTATGAACTCGGTTTTTTGCATTTTGTCACAACGACGCAGAAAAGGCAGAAAACAGCGTTGCGAAACGATTTCTGCTGTTCCGATTTAAATGACAAATAATCAGCGTCGCGTAGAGCGTAGAACCAGAATTGTACGGTTGCTCAGCCTAGCGATCAGGCTAAAAATGCCCCAGCTGCTAACAGCAGATAGAGCAGAAAAGTTCATAACACCCTCTAAATCCCGGTAGCGCGCCGCCTTAATCTCTGCCAGAATTAATGGATAACCGCGTGAAGACGTTGAAACGAAGGTATTGCATTGCGCACGCCATCGACTCCTGAATTTGTCGAAATGAATATGTCGTGAAGGTGAGTGGCAGCGCAATCACGCCTGCATGGTATTCAATGGCGATGTGACAACCAGATATTATCTCTAACGTAACAGCGCCAATTAAGACATATTTTAACTAAGTTATAATATTGGCTAAAATTATATTTGTACAGATTAATATTATGTTTTACTTATCGTAGATGTCCCAAGCTCTGCTCATTGAGCTCGGAGACACGAATGGCAATCGCCGCGACAAATGAGCCACCAAGTGACTAAATGGGTATAGGTATTTTGTCGGGCGGTAGAAGACCGTGCTTGCTTTCTAATATCGGCGGATCCGCGCAATCGGAATAATCGAAGAAGTCGATGGACAGGGTGTGAAGTGCCACTTTGATCCGATACTTGAGAGCGGGATGTGGGTGCGTTGCATAATCTCCATAGGACAGATACGAGACTTTGCCTGAGTACCGATGGAGCTTCACGATATCTGCCTCTTCCAGGTCTCCTAATAAGGCACGAGCGCATCCTTCATAGATCCGGAGCACTGGTTCTAGCTGGCCTAGCGCACTTCGATGAACGAGCAGAGCATTCTCGACGAGCTGACCAACCTGTGAGCGTTGACACGCCTCATCAATCGCGTTCGCGTCCCCTATCCTGAAGAGCAAAGTGTCCGCATCTTGGCAAGCTCTCTCGTAGGTCCCGAAGAATGCTTTCACATCGCGCTGCGTACCGAGTGGCAACTTGGAGAATGCCGGACGGTGATGGAAGCGAGCCAAGGCAAGATAGACGAGCAAATCTTCGGTCCGGCGCTTCGCGATAGCTTTCCATGGCTCGACATCAGTAGCACTCTGCACGAGCGCCCATGCTCGCTTCAGGGAACCAAAGCGGTTGATAAGCTCTACCGACTCGGGAAACTCTTCTTGGCCGGGAATGCGTCCGAGTTGGATTAGCAATTCCATGAATGGCTCGAGAGCATCTTTGTTCTGCTCAAACAGAAGCTTGGAGACGCGCCTTGGCGGAACGGTGACACGACGGCGGTATCGGTTCGCTAGGAACAGCTGCTTTGCGATTTCATCCTTGAAAACGTAGAAAACACCGGGCGCTGCGGGGATTGTATCTGTACTCAAGCTTTCCTCTAAGTACATGCGTAGTTCGGCCTGGGTGTAGTACTTTTGGAACGTACCCCGTGATGTAAGAACCCCGTCACTGAAGCCGGGTAGGTCCTTATCGGGCGCTACGAGATCGAGCTGAGCCGCAACGACGAGTATCTGCTGGCACAAACGCCAGGCTTGGCAGAGAGCATCGGTGCGTTCACACGGGTTCTCGATGACGTTGATTACGTAGCCTAGATTGACGATGTCTGCGGACGTCCTTTCAACGTGTTGTCGGTGGACCGGGTCCCAGCCTTCACAAGGGATGTTTAGATCACGTAGGAGCTCGATGTCCTGCCCATGACCACAACCGTAGTCGAAGAGTGCCTTCGACCGATCGAGCAGACCATCTCGGAGCAAACATTTAATGGGTAGGGAGAAACCAGGCCGGCGGATAGCAGTCTTGTGACGTTGGATGGCGTTCGAAGTTGGTGTCATGGGTAAAGGCTCTACTAGCGTTAGAAGGCGGGCGACAATGTCCAAGAGCCAGGTTTCTCTGCCGTCGCGCTCACGTCGATATAGCGTCGGAAAAGAGATCGGCGGCGCAGTCTACCTTCACCAAGATTATGAGCATCTCCTTGGCACTCCTGTGCAGGAGGCCAAGAAGCATTTGCCTGCCGCCTTCAACTATACTATCGTTAAATACCATCTGAAGACGGACGCCGTTTCGTTCATCCAGTCACCCGACTTCGACAGCAGCCCGGAACCGACCGTGGGTGATATTTGGACGATTTCCCGCGATAGACGGTCAGAACTGCGCCGGCAACTGGCTGATCCCTATATTTACCACCACAAGTGGCTTTTTGTAAATGACGACTATATGGGCTTCAATGTCGCGGAGAGCAAGGTGCGGTCTCTGGTATGGATGTCTTTGCCGGACGTGGACCGAAGGCGTATCGGCCGAAAGAGCTACTGGTTCGCCTCGGTCCTACCCCGACTGGGATCCGCTGGCAATCTGTGCCCAATGAGGACGAAGCGGCGTATCTAGGCGGTTGCTTACAGGGCCGCGCCGGGGATTGGAATGGGCGAAGCAGAAGCCACTCACCGTCGAGCAGGCGGCAGCTCATTTCAAAGCAAGCCGAAAAATGCTCCGATTTTGGGCGAGAGTTACCGGCCTGCACCTGTCAGAGTAGCTGGCGACAAAAGGCCGCAGAGAGCAATCACTTCTCTCTGCGGCCGCGAGGCAGGTCGAGAAAGGGGTGGGGGCGAGCGAATCTTACGGGCAGGTGGGCGGCTCAGCCCGGTTCATGGGGCGAAAAGACCGCTAGCGCTTTGGCTTTCACACAGGTGGTTCGAGCACGACCTGACCGCCCGCGGTCAAATCAATGTCCAGGTGCCAACCTTCGAGCAGGACGGTGCCCAGGAGCGGCCTGCCCTCGAGAACCAACACCTCAACGATGCGCTCCTCGTCATTCCAGCCGAGCGTGATCTGGCAAATGGAGCACTCAACGAGGCTACCGTTGGCGAGCATACGCACTTCCCGTCCCATGTCCTCGGTATCCAGTTGCCGCACGAGGTCGGGAGGCAGCTTCATCTCGCCATCGAAGGCGGTGTCTACGATAAATTCGACCACAACCGGGCCGCTCGTACCGGTCAAGGTGAGTGCGACGCGCGGCAGCCGGTCGCGGACTTCGCCCAGGATCACTTCGTCTGGCCGGCCAAAATGCGCTGCGCAATAGCGTCGTCGGCTTCCGTCGGGGGGCCAATGGTTAAGGTAACAATCCGCCCGTCCGGCGCGTGCCGTTGGAGCAGCAGGCGCCGGGCCTC